>CABYTH010000053.1:0-2182 GCA_902521835.1 uncultured Alphaproteobacteria bacterium | reverse complement strand
AGTATGATGTTATTTTTAAAGCTAAAAACAATACTGATGTTAGCTCAACAGGTACGTCTATATTTAACATTTTACCACCTAAAATTGGCCCATACTTATATAAAATTGAATGCTTTTGCTTTATTGATCAAACGATAAAACCAAATCAAGTTGTTGAGTTTCCTGTCACTTTCTACTTAGATCCATTGATACTTGACGATCCTGAGGCAAGTAGGACTAAGAATGTCACTTTGTCATATACCTTTTTTGAGAAAAAAGAATGAAATATTGTTTAAATGGTAGATTTAGTATTTAAAGACTCTGAAAAGAAACATAAATTTCATCTTGTAAATCCCAGTCCCTGGCCATTAGTTGGTGCTTTTTCAGCTCTTTTTCTAGTTTCAGGAGCTATTTTGTTCATGCACTATGAGATGCTATGGCCTATGTTGGCAGGTCTTGTTCTAATACTTTTTACTATGTTTATGTGGTGGCGAGACATAATAAAAGAGAGTACTCTTTTGAAAGTACATAATTCAATCACTGAGATTGGTCTTAGGTGGGGTATGGCTCTGTTCATCACATCAGAAGTTATGTTTTTTGTAGCTTTCTTTTGGGCTTTTTTCGATGCAAGTCTATTACCTAAAACATTTTTAGCTGAGTACAAAGAAGTTTTCACAGGCACTCTTGGAATAGGAGTTTGGCCCCCAAAAGGAATTGAAACTTTTGACCCACTAGACATCCCATATTTAAATACCTTAATTTTACTTTTATCAGGCACTACTTGTACATGGGCACACCATGAATTAAGAGAGGGTAATAATAAAGAGGCTCTGAAAGGTTTATATTACACGGTTTTTTTAGGTTTCATATTTTCACTTTTACAAATATATGAATACCAACATGCAACTTTTGGTTTTACTGAAGGTATATATCCTTCAACTTTTTTCATGGCAACCGGTTTTCACGGCTTTCATGTATTAATAGGTACTTTGTTTTTATTAGTCTGTTTATTGAGAATAAGAAAAGGTCATTTAACCCCAAAAAGACATTTTGGTTTTGAAGCAGCTGCATGGTATTGGCATTTTGTTGATGTTGTTTGGTTGTTTTTATACATAAGTATCTATTGGTGGGGAAGATAAACCAAAGATTTTTATCTTTTACATTTAAACTAAATTTTTATTTATGAATAAGTCATCATTAACATTTGTATTTATAGGAATTTCTATTTTAACCTTTATCTTAGGTTCGTGGCAACTTTATCGTCTAAATTGGAAAAATGATTTAATGGACAATATTCGTAATTCAATTCTCAATCCCACTTTGTTTTCCGGTGATCTGAATTACAATAATTTAGTTACAGTAAAATTAGATGATAATTATACAATTCTAAACAAACCAATTTATTCAAAAACATTTAAAGGAAAACCAGGTTATCACCTAATACTTCCAGTAAAGTACAAAAATAGTATATACAGTGTCATTAATTTTGGATGGTTTTTAGACAAAGATGTAGATCAAGTTCAAAATATCATTCAAAGATATCAATCAATCGACAACCCTAAGGTATACATAAGAGATTTTAATTCAGATAAACCTTTTTTTACCCCAGAGAATGATTTATCCAATAATACTTGGTACTCTGTTAATAAAACTGATTTTATCAATATACATTCCTATCCAAATATTATTTTGTTCTGCTAGATGATAGGGTATCTAAATATACCTTTAATCCTCTTGTATTTTTGAGAAATAATCATTTGAATTATTCGATAACTTGGTTTTTGCTTAGCTTGTCAAGTATCGTTATGCTGTTAATTATAAGAAGAAAATATGAATAAACTTAAAGAGTATTTTAAAAGCTACTATGTTTTGAATGATGTCAGTGGTCTTTTATTTTGGGATAATGCAACTAATTTGCCAAAAAAAAGTGTTGAATCTAGATCAGAGCAAATGTCTATTTTATCTAACTTTACTGATAGAATATTTAGAAGCGAAGATATTCAAGAAGAAATTCAAAAAGCTGAAAATACAAAATTAAGCGAAGCAGATAGCATGTGTTTAAAATTAATGAAGAGTATTATCGTTAAAGAAAATGCTATTGACCCAGATTTGAAATCTCTACTGATAAAAAAAAAACTAACTTGTGAGCATTTATGGAGAGAGGCTAGATCAAAAAATGACTCTTCGGTCATTGAAAAAGATT
>CABYTH010000052.1:0-2264 GCA_902521835.1 uncultured Alphaproteobacteria bacterium | reverse complement strand
AATATTTGTAACAAACAATCTAACAAAATCTGTAGATGTTTTAGATATTACAAGATTACCTTATACAGAAAAATTAATTTCAATCAAACCAAGAGCAGGTGTTGGTGGAATAAACAGTGTTGCTGTTTCAGAACAAGCAGGTTTGCTTGCTTTAGCAATCGAGGCAGAAGACAAACAAGACAATGGTGCTGTTTTGTTCTATAATCTTAATACATTAAAATTGGCTTTTGGGTACTCAGTAGGTGCGCTGCCTGATAATGTTGTATTTACTCCGGATGGGAAATATGCATTGGTCGCCAATGAGGGTGAGCCAAATGATGACTACACTGTTGATCCCAAAGGATCTGTTTCAATTATTGATTTAAACAAATGGTTTGTCGGCCCTAGTGAAGATAAAATCAGAAATATAAACTTTTATTACAATGGGGCTCCAGAGGGTGGCAGAATTGTAAAACCTGGATCATCTTTTTTGTATGATGCTGAACCAGAGTTTATAGCGGTTAGCGGTGACTCTAAAAGAGCTTATGTAGCTCTTCAAGAAAATAACGTTATTGCAAAGATAGATATTAGTTTGGGCATAGTTACTGATTACTTTGGTTTAGGCTATAAAGATTGGTCTCAGTCCGCTCTTGATGCTTCAAATAAGGATAACAGAGTTAATATACAGCCTTGGCCGGTTAAAGGAATGTATCAACCAGACACCATGGTAGTTGTCAGTAAAGAGATTAATGGTGAAATGTATGATTATGTTTTAATGGCTAATGAGGGAGATGCAAAAGATTACGATGGATTCTCAGAAGAGGTAAGGGTCGCTGATTTAACTTTAGACCCTTCAGTCTTTCCTAATGCCTCGGAGCTCCAAAAAAAATCAAATCTCGGTAGGTTAAAAACAACTACTACTATGGGAGATGCTGATGGTGACGGTTTTTATGAAGAAATCTATACCTACGGCGGAAGATCTTTTTCAATTTTGGACGGTAATACCGGACAAATTATTTATGATAGCGGTAATGATATTGCTGTTAGAACAGCGTTTTCAGGTTTTTTTAACTGGAATGAGGATGCGGGATCTTTTGATGACAGAAGTGACGATAAAGGTGCAGAGCCAGAGGCTCTTACAGTTGGAGAAATTGATGGAAGAACAATAGCTTTTGTAGGTCTTGAAAGACAGGGCGGTATCATGACGTACGATATTACTGGTATGGTAAAACCAAAATTTCTTGGATATTTTAATGGTAGAAACTTTTTTGGAGATGGTACAAAACAAACTGGTGGTGACATATCTCCTGAATCATTAGTTTTTATACCTGCCGACAAGACACCTCCACTTTATCATGTCAGAAAAGGAACTCCTTTATTGATTGGAGCCTATGAACTTTCGGGTTCAACTGCTATTTACGAAGTTATAATTGATTAGTAATATTTATTTTACCCTCTCTAAATTAATAGGGAGGGTTAGATTAAATAGCTTTTTCTAAACTTGTCATTAATAAGTGCAATAGCTTTTTTTCCATCCTCAAGTGAAATCTTATCTGGCGGACCCCAAGCAGTTTTATTGACATCAACAATATAAATTTTTTTCGTATCCCTATCTCTTAAAATGTCTAGCTCCCCAAAATCTAGTTTAAATTTTTTACAAAATTCATTTATTAAACTAATCTCTTCATTTTCAAATAAAGAACAAATTGAGACTATTTTTGAATAAACAGTTTTAGATTTAAAGCGATATTCTTTTTGAGCAAATTTCACGTAAGCTAATACAATTTCATCTTTAACCCATACGACCCTATAATCGACAGCAAATTCGTTATAAATATTATTAATTAATTTTTGGTAAACCTTATTTTTATAAATTTTAAATCCTAACGAAGAACTATTTATAATCTTCCCGTCATGTTTTGCATTTTGCTCTGATTTTTCTAAAATTGAACCATGATAGTTTTTTGGATCTAAGTTCAGAGAATAACCAAAAATCTCTAAGAAAACTCTATCAACATTAGATTTACTGATGTCAGTGCAATTTTTATTTATTACTATTTTTTTTGGATTTTCAGAGACTTGGTAGTTACTATTAGTTTTGTCATAAAAATATAATTCTATGTCAGCTAGTTCTGGGGAGGACGTAAACTTAACTGGCAAGCCCCATCTAACTTTAGCTAAAGAATAAAGTGGATTGAAAGGCCTTCTAGGGTAACAGATTATTTTTTTTTTATTTGATGAGTTAGATTCATATAAGCTAATCAAAAAATAAACATCTCTCAGCC
>CABYTH010000051.1:0-2616 GCA_902521835.1 uncultured Alphaproteobacteria bacterium | reverse complement strand
TGCGCTAAACTTAAACTCAGGAATTTTACCAATTGGATCTAACTGCGGGTTTGTGAGCACGTTTGCAGCAGCCTCAGCAAAACAAAATGGCATGAAAACCATACCTTCAGGAATTTCTCTGTCACTTCTAACCTTAATAGCCAGTGATCCTCTTTTTGTTTTAACTAAAACTTGATCTCCAGGATTAATTGTCATCCTTTTCATGTCCCACCTATTCATACTGACTATTGCTTCAGGTTCTATATGATCCAAAACATTTGCTCTTCTTGTCATAGAACCAGTGTGCCAATGTTCTAATAATCTTCCTGTTGTCAATATCATCGGAAAGTCGTCATCCGGTAGTTCTGCTGGTGGTATTAATTTAGCAGGTACTATTTTTCCTCTTCCATTTGCGGTAGGAAAATTTTCATTGAATATAATCTCATTTCCAGGTTTGTTTGGATCATCACATGGGTATGTAACAGAGTTTTCGTTTTCTAGTCTTTCATAAGTAATATTTTTTAGAGAAGGCATTACTTGTGCCATCTCATTAAAAATATCTCTTGGATGTAAATAACTCCAATCTAAGCCCATACCTTGGGCAATGGCTTGAGTAATCCACCAATCTTGTCTCGCTGAACCAGGAGGCGGAACTGCTTGACGACCTAATTGAACTTGTCTGTTAGTATTTGTATAAGTTCCAGTTTTTTCAGCATGGGCTGATGAAGGTAAGATTACATCTGCATGCCAGGCAGTTTCAGTCATAAAAATATCTTGAACAACTAAATGTTCTAATTTAGCTAATGCTGCTCTAGCATGATTTTGATCAGGATCTGACATTGCAGGGTTTTCGCCCATAATATACATACCTTTAATTTCATCTTCTAAAATTTTGTTAATAACTTCAACGACAGTTAAACCTTTTTTATCATCAAGACCTGTCTTCCAAAAATTTTCATATTTTTGATGGATACTCCCATCTTCAACTGACTGGTAATCAGGAAAGACCATTGGAATTAATCCGGCATCAGATGCACCTTGAACATTATTTTGTCCTCTCAGAGGGTGTAAACCTGTGCCTTCTCTTCCAATCTGTCCTGTGGTTAAAGCCAAAGCAATTAGACATCTAGCATTGTCTGTTCCATGCACATGTTGAGATACTCCCATTCCCCAAAAGATAATGGATCTCTCTGATTTAGCATAAAGTCTAGCAACTTCTCGTAACTCTTGAGCTTTGATGCCACAAATAGCTTCCATTTTTTCAGGTGAAAAATCTTTTATCTCTTCTTGTAATTTTTCAAAGCCCTCTGTTTGTCCTTGAATATATTGTTCATCATAAAGTTTCTCTTCAACAATGGTAAATAAAAGCGCGTTGAGCATTGCAACATCAGTGCCCGCTTTAAATTGCAAGTTATATGTGGCATGTTTTGTTAAGCCCTGTTTTCTTGGATCCATAACAACTAACTTGGATCCACTTTTTGCTGCACGTTTTAGATATGTTGCTGCAACCGGATGGTTTTCAGTAGGCCTTGCACCTATAACAATGACACAGTCAGCATCAGATGCTGACATAAAAGGAGCTGATACAGCTCCAGAGTTTACACATTCCATGAGTGCTGCAACAGAGGATGCGTGACATAATCTAGTACAATGATCAACGTTATTTGAACCAAAACCAACTCTTACCAATTTTTGAAATAAGTAAGCTTCCTCATTAGAACACTTAGCTGAACCAAAACCTGCTAAACTTTTTGGTCCATGACCCTCTTTTAAACTTAAAAGACCAGATGAAGCTCTTTCAATTGCGTCTTCCCAAGTAGTCTCTTCAAAATAATCATAGATATCAGCGTCTTTAATCTCAAGATTTGGATCTTTTTCAACACCAGGTTTTCTAACTAAAGGTTTGGTAAGCCTTCCATCATGATTGATATAATCAAAACCAAATCTACCCTTTACACATAATCTATTTTCATTGGCAGGTCCGTTTTTACCATCAACGTACAATATTTTATCGTCTTTTACGTGTACTTCAGTTTGACATCCTACACCACAATAAGGACAAACACTCTCTACTACTTTATCTGAATAGGACTCTCTTTTCCCCTCATTATCTACTAAGGAGGATTCCATTAATGCTCCTGTTGGACAAGCTTGGACACATTCTCCACAAGCAACACAAGTGCTATTACCCATTGGGTCATCTAAATCAAATATTACCTTTGCTGTTGATCCTCTGTAGGCCATTCCGATTACGTCGTTTACTTGTACTTCACGGCAAGCTCTGACACATAAATTACAATTTATACATGCATCTAAATTAACACTCATCGCTTTATGAGATCTGTCTAACTCTATTTTATCTTTACTTGGGAAACGACTATCAATAACACCTAATTTTTCAGACCAATTCCAAAACTTTGACTCAGGGTCAGGAGAATTATTTTTTTCTGGTTGATCAGACACAAGAAGTTCAAAAACCATAGAACGAGATTTTTCTGCTCTAGCCGAGTTAACTGTAACCTCCATGCCTTCAGTAGGTTTACGAATACACGACGCTGCAAGAGTTCTCTCCCCTTTAATTTCAACCATACAGGCTCTACAATTTCCATCTGCACGGTAACCTGGCTCAGGTGAGTA
>CABYTH010000050.1:0-2713 GCA_902521835.1 uncultured Alphaproteobacteria bacterium | reverse complement strand
AATTAGAAAAGTCAATCAAATTTTTTGATGAAAATAAAAGTTTTGATAGTGTCCTTCTTATAAATTCTAAAAATAATAATTTTGATCTTGAAGTAAATAATGAAGGGCTTATTAAATTTCCATCAAAACTATGCAATACTTCATTTCAAGGTTGCCATATTATTAGAAAAAACTCTTTGCACCCTTACCCTGAAATTTTTAACATTCAAGACTTTTGGAAAGATTGTTCGTTAAATGAAAAAATCTATGGATATGAGACTACTAAAATCAATGCTCATGTTGGGACTAAAGATGAGTATTTGAAATACAAATAATAATAACCATATTAGATATATGACAGTTGAACAAATAAATGACGATGAATTTAATCAAAAAGTTCTTGAAGGATCAAAAGATAAGCCTGTTTTGGTAGATTTTTGGGCTGAGTGGTGTGGTCCATGTAAGGCTATTGCTCCTATTTTGGATAATTTAGCCTCTGAAATGGGCGATAAGATATCTATAAAAAAAATTAATATAGATGAAAATCCTCAAGCACCAGCAAACTTTAGTATTAGGAGTATACCCACAATGATACTCTTTAAAGATGGATCAATGGCTGATGCAAAGATTGGCTTAGGCTCAGAAGCGGACTTAAGAAGTTGGATTAACAGTAAACTTTAGAAGAAATTCATCTCAGAACACGCTTTATCAAATGAGATTTTATTTCCAATAAAATTTTTTCCCCTTTCACCTTGAAAAGCATCCTCAACATATTTATCCCATTCAATTTTTGGTATTCCAATTTCATTTAAATTTAATGGTGCTTCAAGAATTCTCAATGTCTCAGATAGTCTTTTTGAACTCTCAATGAGATCGACATTATAAATTTTTTCTAGGGATTTTTCTGTTTTTTCATCTTGGCCAATCAGACTCCTCATTATTGTCGGCAAAGTAAAAGAACAAGCTATTCCATGTGGAACATTAAAATTAATTGTTATCGGGTATGAAATATTATGTGCTATTGCAGTTTTAGTATTTGAAAAAGCTAGACCTGCATGAACACAAGCTTTAGCCATTAAAGTTCTCAACCCTATGTTTTTTAAATCATTTACAAGTTTTGGAAGAGTATCGATCACGGTTTGAGCACCTGCAATTCCATGAAATGTTGAAATCGGATTTGAGTTTACATTCCAAATGCTTTCTAAGGAGTGTGACAATGCATCAAGACCAGTAGAAATAGTCAGATTTTTTGGCTTGTTGATCATTAACTTAGGGTCAATAACTGATATTTCAGGATATAAAGATTTATCTGCTAATGAAAATTTACTTTTATATTCTTTATCCCAGACTGTAGCCCAACACGTAAGTTCACTCGATGTGCCCGAAGTAGTAGGTATAGCTATAATTTTTTTTGGATCTTGAACGTAAGCTGATTTTTTATTTCTTACAAAATCATTTAAATATTTATTTTCACCTTTAAAAGCCGCAAGTAATTTGGCCGTATCCATGACAGAGCCACCTCCAAGAGCAACAACTGTATCAATTTGACTTTCTATTTTTGAAAATTTTTCCCCTGCAGAAATTAAATCTTGATAGTCTGGATTTGGTTGAACATCATCAAAGATTTCTAGAGGCTTATTTGATAAATTGTTAAAAAACTCTCTATACGTTTCAAAGTTATCATCAGGATGGGTAACAAGAATGTACTTTCGATTACTTATTATATGTTCAATTTCACTAAATTTTTCTGAACCAAAAATAACATTTACCGGATTATAATATTCCCACATAAGATTTAGAGATTTTTAACAGCTTTTGAGAGAATTTGCATTTTTTGTTTTGCTTGATTTCTATCAAAAAACCCTAGACCACAATCAGGAGCAGCAATTAATCTTTCCTCATCAATATGCTCAAGAACTTCTCTGATCCTTTTTTGAATTTCCTCAACACTTTCCATACGACTTTTAGCTACATCAATCAAACCCATAATAACTTTGGTTTTTTTAAATTTTTCTAATAATTTTAAATCTAAAGGTCGGTGAGAGTCTTCCAAAGAAACTTCGTCTATACTAGAGTCTTCAACTAAGTCAGCAATTTTATCATATGCATCTAGGTCTGCTTTTTTGTAGTGTTCTGAGTCAAGCGAGTTAGGATAACCGCAGCAAATATGACAAGCTCTTTGAGTTTCTTTTAGCATTCCATGCATTGCTCTTTCTAAGTTTTCCATACCATAATCGTGTGTTTCTTCTGGTTTTCTGGCGAACACTGGTTCATCAATTTGAATGTATTGACAACCAGCTTCGGATAGAGCCTTAACTTCATTACTAATACATAATGCTAGATCATAACCCATTTTTTTGGGATCATTATAATAGTCATCAGCAATGGAGTCAGTTATTGTCATAGGACCTGGTATAGTTATTTTCACTGGGTTATTAGTAAACTGCTGTGCAGATTTCCAATCATCTACTAATCGTAATGATTTATTTGAAACTTTACTTGTAATTGTTGGGAGTGTTGCTTCAAAAGCTCCTTTCCTGACTGATTTAGTCGTTAAGTGTTCAAAGCTTACCCCATTAAAAAATCTCAATTGATAAAAAATATAGTTTTCTCGCCTTACTTCACCATCTGTGGGGATATCTATTCCGCTACTTGTCTGATCAAGAATTACTTCTTTAATAGCTTTTAAGAATAGTTTTTCTTTTTCCTCATCCTTCTCTTCATATACTTTATG
>CABYTH010000049.1:0-2821 GCA_902521835.1 uncultured Alphaproteobacteria bacterium | reverse complement strand
TATGCTATTGCCTCTATTTCTGAAATATTTGAAATTGTAATACTTAAAGAACTGACAAAGCTATTTGAGGAAAGAATACATATAGATCACAAAAATTATGAAAATTTTAATTACTCTGGAATTAAAGGTGAGTTAGTTTTAGCTGTTAGCGTTGAAAAAAAGACTGACAAGATTAAAGATTTCGATTTAAAAGAGATTAAGGAGATAATTAGAGAGGTAGGTGTAAAAAAGGCTTATCAACAGCTTAAAAGTAAGTATAAAATATCTAGAAATGATTTTTATAAATTATCAATCGATTTAAAAAATGACTAAACATTTTATAATTCTACTATCAGTATTTTTTATTGGTTGCGGTCCGTCACTTGTATCTACAGGCGCAAAAACTGTTATTAAGGAAAACGAAGATGAAAAAACATTTAGTGAAAGTTGGGACGATGCCACAATTAAACTTGGTATTAAAGAAAAATACTTTTCATATGATGCAACTCTATTTACTAGGATTGATGTTGAAGTCGAGCTAGGAAAGGTATTGCTAACAGGAGTTGTTCCTTATGGGGATATGAGGTTAGAAGCTGTGAGACTGGCTTGGAAACAAGATGGCGTTATTGAAGTTCTTAACGAAATTTCAATTGATACTGGATATGGACTTGATGATATAGCTAAAGATAAGTTTATTAGCACACAACTTTATACAAAGATATTTACTGACTCGAATATAAAGAAGTTTAAGTATGATTTTGAAGTACAAAAACAGATTGTTTATCTATTTGGGGTGTCAAGTGATGAGCAAGAGATCAACAGAGTTATCGATCATGCAAAAGATATCAAAGGTGTATTAGATATCATAAATTATATTCAAGCTAGGTAGTTAAGCATTCGATAGCAAATGTAAATGGAAATGAAAAACCTCTTGACCACCGTCTTTGCCTTTATGTGTTTTAATTTGGAAACCTTTATCTCTTAAACCTAAAATATCTATAATTTCATCGACGGATTTCCAAAAATTAGTTTGATATAAGCTGTCTGCATTTTGTAAAAAATCAGAAATATCAAGTAGAGGTTTCTTTGGTATAATTAAGATATGTGTTTTTGCTTTTGGGCTAATATCTTTGAATGAAAGCACATGCTCATTTTCAAAAACCTTATCACAAGGAATTTCACCTTTTAAAATTTTTGCAAATATATTTTCTTTATCATAACTCATAATCTGACAGGAACACCTTTACTACTAAGATATTTTTTTACAGTCTTTATGTTATATTTTCTAGAGTGAAACACGCTCGCAGCTAACAAACCAGTGGATTTTGTCAAATAACCTAAATAAAAATGTTCAAGACTTCCAACACCACCACTAGCAATAACAGGAATACCAACATTACTGGTTACTTTTTTTAGCATATTGCTATCGAAACCATTTTGAACACCATCAGTATCCATTGAAGTCATTAATATTTCTCCAGCACCAAGAGATTGTACTTGTTTTGCCCATGTAATAAGTTCATTTTTGGTAATTTCTCTTCCACCTTTAATGACAACTTTCATTTCATTTTTATGCCTTTTTCCATCAATTGCTACTACTATGCATTGAGAGCCATGTCTCAATGAGGCTTGTCTTATTAATATTGGATTTTTTACTGCTGCAGAATTAATTGATACTTTATCTGCTCCTGCATTAAGCAAATCTGTTATATCGCTCAAATCTGAAACTCCTCCACCTACAGTTAAAGGGATATTTATAACTTTAGCTATTGATTCAACAGTTTTAATAAATGTTTTTCTATTTTGATATGATGCATTTATATCAAGCATACAAAGCTCATCAGCCCCTGATAAAGAATAATATTTTGCCATTTCAACTGCGTTACCCATGACTCTTATGTTTTTAAAATTAACACCCTTAACAACTTTATTTTGAATAACATCAAGGCATGGAATTATTCTTGTCTTAAGCATTAAACTGGACCAAACTATTTAAAGATATTTTATTTTCGTATATAGCTTTACCTATAACAACATTATTGAAGCCATTTGATCTACTCAATTCAATATCGTAAAGGTCCTTAACCCCTCCTCCGATAGTAATCTGCTTATCAGTTAATTTTTTTATAGAATTAAACGTTTCCATATTTAAGCCAGAGAGCATTCCATCATTAGCAACATCTGTGACAAAGTAGGAATGAATGGGCCGGTTGTTATATTTATCTATGATATGTTTTAAAGATTGATTAGTTGTTTCTTGCCAACCATGTGAAGCAATTTGATTATCTTTTATATCCAAAGCAATGGATAGTTTTTCAATTAAAGAGTCGTCAAAATTTAAAACGTCATCAATATTCTTAATTGCAAAGGTTCCAATTACAATTGTATTAAATCCTTCATTAATTTTATTAATAATAGCATCTTTGCTTCTTATGCCGCCAGCAACTTCAATATTAATATCAATTTTTTTTCTTATTTGGCTCAGAACCTGATTGTTATTGCCTTTGCCTAAAGTAGCATCTAAGTCGACAACGTGGATGGTATTGAAACCTGCATCTTGATATGTTTTAGCCATATCAAGAGGAGAATACTGATAGATTATTTTATCATCGGCGATACCTTTTGTTAATCTCACACATTTTCCATCTATTATGTCAATTGCTGGGAATATATTCATGATTTCAAAATATAATTTTTTATCAAATTTAGTCCTTGGTTGTGGCTTTTTTCAGGATGAAATTGCACTCCATAAATATTTCCTTTCTTTACAATAGAAGGGAATTTTTGACCATAAAGAGTGAAAGCTAAAATATCTGATTTTTTAATGTTTTGGAAAATGTAG
>CABYTH010000048.1:0-2837 GCA_902521835.1 uncultured Alphaproteobacteria bacterium | reverse complement strand
AAAATGAATACATTGTTAATAGAAGCAATATTTTCTCTGACTTAACACCAATTTTATTTGGAAGCTACGGTGTCAAAATGGCTACAAATTTTTCCGATTTAGATATTTTTTTTATATATCAATCAAATAAAAATAATCACATTGACAATATTAAAATTGTACGGAGATTTTACTCGATAATGAAACAATATATTGATCCAAATATCTTAATAATTGACGATAGAAATAAACCTTTTGATAGAGACTCAGATCAAGTTATTAATATTGAAAATTTCTTTTCATTTTATTCAAAGACCAGTGAACCATTTCATAAATTGTCTTTTATGAAAATATGTCTTTTATCAAATAATCTAAAATTAGTTAAATATTTTACAAAGATGAAAAATCAAATTATTTCAAACTTTTCTAAAATCGATAATGAATACTTTTTAAAAATAGTAGATATAAAAAATCCTTTAAAAAATAATAAAGATCTTTTTCAACTATATAAAATTAAAGAGGACATCAACCAAATAAATAATAAAGATTTTTCGTATGGTGAAGATATCGATTATTTAAGAAAGTTACTTATGTTTGAAGATTTGACTGGCAACCCGTCTAAAGTAGATAATAAAAAATATTTAGACAGGTTGCTTTTAAATTAATTTAGTAATCGTAATACATGTCGAACTCTGCAGGTGTGACTAGTAGTTTATTTGGTTCGATTTCTTCTTCTCTTTTGTATTCGATATATGACTCGATTAAATCCTTAGTGAATACATTACCTTCTAAAAGAAAATCATGGTTTGATTCAAGATTGTTAATTGCTTCCTCAAGAGTGCCAGGTACTTCTTTTACTTTAGATTGCTCTTCAGGAGGTAAATCATAAAGATTTTTATCCATTGGTTCACCAGGATCAATTCTATTCTTAATTCCATCTAAACCTGCCATGAGCATTGCTGAAAATGCTAAATAACCATTTGCAGTTGCATCTGGACACCTAAACTCAACTCTTTTTGCTTTCGGAGAAGGCGAGTATGCAGGGATTCTACATATAGCACTTCTATTTCTATTAGAGTATGCAAGTTTTACCGGAGCCTCATAACCCGGAACTAATCTCTTGTAAGAGTTAATAGTTGGATTTGTAAAGGCTAATAAAGATGGTGCATGCTTAAGCAAACCACCAATATAAAATTTTGCTTCATCACTAAGATTGGCATATCCGCCTTCACCGTAAAATACTGGTTTACCGTTTGACCAAATACTTTGGTGACAATGCATTCCTGAACCATTGTCGTTTGAAAGAGGTTTTGGCATAAAAGTAGCACTTAAACCATTACTTTTTGCTGTGTTTCTCACAACGTATTTATATTTTTGAAGATCATCGGCCATCTTAACCAATGTGTCGAATTTTAAATCAATTTCACATTGACCAGCAGTAGCAACTTCGTGGTGTTGCGCTTCAACACTCATACCAATTGCAACCATGTGATTTACCATTTCTGATCTAACATCTTGCATAGTGTCATGAGGTGGGCATGGGAAATAGCCGCCTTTATTTCTAACTTTATAACCTAGATTTGGACCTTCATCTGTGCCTGTATTCCAAACAGCTTCACCTGAGTCAACAGAAAAAGAAGAGTGATGAGGATGCGTGTTAATTTGAACGTTGTTGAAAAGAAAAAATTCAGCTTCTGGTCCAAAGAAAATACTATCACCAACTCCTGAGGTTTTAACGTATTCTTCTGCTTTTTTTGCAACGTATCTTGGATCTTTATCGTACTTTTGTCCAGTAATTGGATCTTGAATATCACATATTAGAACTAGAGTAGGGTCCGTAAAAAAAGGATCTACAAACGCAGTCTCAATATCTGGAATTAATATCATGTCACTAGCTTCAATTGACTGAAAACATCTAATTGAAGAGCCGTCGAAACCTATACCCTCTTCAAATACGTCCATTTCAAATGTGTTAATATGGTTCGAGAAGTGCTGCCATGTTCCTAAAGGATCAGTAAATCTAAAATCAATGTACTTAATACCATTTTCATCGATCATTTTTTGTAATGATTTTTTGTCCATCTAATAACCTCCTGAGTTGTTAACTTGGTTTATGTAAAAACTAAATTGCGTCTTTACCTTTTTCGCCTGTGCGAATTCTAATAGCCTCTGAAACTTCGTATACAAAAATTTTACCGTCACCGATTTTGCCAGTGTTAGAATGCTTGATAATAACATCGATTGCCTCTTTGTATTTCTTGTCATCAACTACTAATTCAATTTTAACCTTTGGTAGAAAGTCAACTACGTACTCAGCTCCTCTATAAAGCTCAGTATGACCTTTTTGTCTACCAAACCCTTTTACTTCAGATACGGTTAATCCACTTAGGCCTATTTCGCCAAGGGCATCTTTAACATCCTCTAATTTAAAAGGTTTAATTATTGCCTCAATTTTTTTCATATTTAGCGATCCAAATATAATGTTTAATTTGCATAATATCTATACTATAAATTAATTCAATTTTTGGCGGGTGTAGCTCAGTTGGTTAGAGCGCCGGTTTGTGGTACCGGAGGTCGGGGGTTCAAGTCCCCTTACTCGCCCCAATTTGTGCGCCAGTGGCGGAATGGTAGACGCGCTGGTCTTAGGAACCAGTGGGCAACCGTGGGGGTTCGAGTCCCTCCTGGCGCACCAGAATACAAGTAAAATGGAATATAAAAATATAGAAAAAAAAAGTTATAAATCGTCTTTCGAGGTATCTTTAGATCAAAGCGCAATAGCCAAAATTATTGACAAAAAAATATCAGAAAAGCAACCCACTTTTGAAATTGCAGGTTTTAGAAAGGGTAAAGTACCGGTA
>CABYTH010000047.1:0-2902 GCA_902521835.1 uncultured Alphaproteobacteria bacterium | reverse complement strand
AAAACTTAAGCAAACATTATCTTCATGAGATTAAAAAACTTGATAATCTTATTAAACTAAAGTTGAATTTTGAAGAAATATCAAAACAATTAAAAAAATATAATGAATACAGTGGATTTAGTCTAAGTAGAGCTTCATGGGAACAGATTGTAGAATTTGAAAAAAATAAATTTTTATTTAATTGTATAAAAATTATTGAGTCCAAAAAAAGATACTATCCATTTCAAAATTTCTCACAAATAATTGGCTATATGGGGCAACCAACTCAATCTTCTGAACTTTACTCAAAAGGTGTATTTCATTTAGAAAAAAGCTATGAAAAACATTTAAGGGGTACACCAGGTAAAATATTTAGAGAAGTAAACGCTAAAGGCAAAACTATTAGAGAAATTTCTATTGAAAAATCCATTAAAGGCAATGATTTAGACTTAACATTAGATTTAACTCTTCAAAATTATGCTCAATCTCAGCTTCCGTCGGATAAAAAAGGATCCATTGTTGTTATCAGTGTTTCAGATGGGTCTATCTTGTCCATGAACTCCAATCCTACTTTTGATGCACAAATTTTTGAGGATAGGGAAAATAATAAAATCAAAGAATTACTTAACAATGATCAAAAACCACTTTTTAATAGGGCTTTCTCTGGTTTTTATCCACCAGGTTCTGTATTTAAACCTATCTCTGCTTTAGTTGGGCTTCAACGTAATTTAATTAATCCTCAAAAAGAAGTTTTTTGCAAAGGGCACTCCTCACTTGGTGATAGGAATTATTATTGTTGGAAAAAAGAGGGACACGGAAAAGTTAATCTTAAAAAAGCTATTAAAGAGTCTTGTGATGTTTACTTTTATGAGTTAGCTAAAAAAACAAATATCGATGATATTGCTAGCTTATCTAGTAATTTAGGTTTAAATAAAGAGTACGACATTGGTTTATCTAACATAGGAAAAGGACTTGTTCCCAGTAAAAAATGGAAAAAAGCGTTTTTAGAGGAAAATTGGTATCAAGGTGAAACGCTAATTACATGTATTGGACAGGGATACAATCAAACATCTCCATTACAGCTTGCTACGCTCTATTCTGCTCTATTAAATGGAGGAAAGTATCCAATACCTAAATTGGATAAAAACACCCCTACAAGATTTACAGGAAAATTACTAAACATTGAGCATCATAAAATTATAATTAATTCCTTAAATGCTGTTGTTCAAGAGCCAAGAGGAACGGCATATAAATTGAGTATTTCTAATCCAGAATTTGTAAAAATAGGAGGTAAAACAGGAACTTCTCAAGTAATAAGAATTAAAGAGAGTGAAAGAGAAGACGATCAGTATAAATCAAAAGAGATAGAAGAAAAATTTAAAGACCACTCAGTATTTGTTGGTTATGCCCCCTATGATAAACCTAAATATATAGCATCAGTGATTATAGAAAATGGTGGATCTGGGTCAGCGGTAGCTGCACCAATCGCCCATAATGTCTTAGATTTTGCTTTCAAAAATAATGTTTAGAGACTTTAAAAGTATATTTAATTTAAATTGGATATATTTGTTTATCCTTTTGATAATTTTTTGGATTGGACAGATCAATCTTTACTCAGCTGCAGGTGGTTCTCTTGATCCGTGGGCATCAAATCAACTAATAAGATTTTTATTTTTTCTACCTTTATTTTTTTTAGTAATCATGTTGGAGCCAAAGTTTATTTTTAATTCTGCAGAGATTTTTTTAATTTTAGTTTTGCTTGGGCTGATAACAACATTAATCTTTGGTTATACAGGTATGGGCGCTACAAGATGGATCAGAATTGCTGGATTTAATTTACAAGTATCAGAATTTACTAAAATAGCTTTAGTCATATTCATGGCAAAATACTTTCACAAACTCAATGCAGAAAAAACTATAGGCTTATTTAAATCAATACTACCTCTCGTTGTATCAATAATATTTTTCATATTAGTTGCTATACAACCAGATTTGGGAACTGCTGTAATTATTCTTGCTTTAGGTCTAGTTGTTATTTTTTATGCAGGTATTAAACTAATATATCCCTTATTATCATTAGGCGCTATTTTGTCTATAAGTCCAATTCTATGGACATTTTTAAAACCCTACCAACAAAATAGAATTCAAATTTTTCTAAACCCTGACCTGGACCCACTTGGAAAAGGATATCATATTATCCAATCGAAGATTGCAATAGGTTCTGGCGGACTTAAAGGCAATGGTTTTCTCGAGGGTTCCCAAAGTAGCCTAGATTTTCTTCCAGAAAAAGAGACAGATTTTGTTTTTGCAATTTTTTCTGAGCAGTTTGGTTTTACAGGATCAATATTATTAATTTCACTTTTCTTTATCATGTTTTTAATTCCTGTATTAAAAACATATAAACTTACGCAAGTTTTCAATAAAATAATCTTATTTGTATTATCTTTTAAAATTTTTTTTGAATTTCTTATAAATATATCCATGACTATTGGTATTTTACCAGTGGTTGGAGTTGCATTACCATTTATGTCTTATGGAGGAAGTTCTTTGTTGAGTAATTTAATTATTTGTGCACTATTACTAAATTTTATGTCTATCAACGAAAAAAAGAGAATGTTTTCATGATAAAATCTATCAAAAAGCCATGGGGATCATATACTGTATTTAATAAATCAAAAGATTTTTTAATAAAAAAAATTGTTGTAAAGCCAGAAGGTGTTTTATCTTATCAATCTCATAATTTTAGATCAGAACACTGGATAATTATTGAGGGTAAAGCAACTGTAATTATTAATAATCGTACATTTTATAGATCAGAAAATGAAAATATATTCATACCTAAAAAAGCAAAACATAGAGTTTTAAATGAGAGTTCGAAAAAGAAATTAGTTTTAATTGAAGTTCAAACAGGAAGTAAATTTTT
>CABYTH010000046.1:0-2942 GCA_902521835.1 uncultured Alphaproteobacteria bacterium | reverse complement strand
TTTAATTTTGACTGCAATGTTATGAACGCGGCAATTAATAGTATTCAAATACAAAAAAAACAATTTAACAAAAAAGAAAATATTAACTTTCTAATAATATGTAGATTAGAAAAGAAAAAAAATGTTGATTCTTTAATCAATGTATGGCCAAAAATTTATTCTTTATACAATAATTCTTTTTTACACATTGTTGGCTCTGGGTCGCAGATGAATTATTTAAATAATCTTGCAGATAGCCTAAAATGCAAAAATATAAAATTTTATGGGTTTGTTGATGAAAATGAAAAGCAAAAATTGTTCAAAATTTCTGACGTTTTTTATTCATTAGATAAAGCTGATTTCGATATAGTTATGTACGAAGCTTTATCATTTGGTTTACCAGTTGTATTTAATAAAGAACAGGAAGTTGATAAAATTTTAATAGAGAATGATTGGTTATGTTCATCTTCAATGTCACCACAAAACTTAATTCAGAGCACTATTAATATTTTACAAAAGAACAATAAAGATGTAAAAGTCCTCAATAATATACTAAAAAAATATTTATTTTCGGAATATTCCAAAAAATTCAAAAATGAACTACTGGCAAACATATAGACTAATAAAAGATGTTTTTTTTATCTTTAGTAATCTTTTAATAGATTTTGTACATTTCTTAAAATTTTTTAGCAGAAAAAAATATCGATTAATACTAAATAACAATAAGCAATATAGAAAACAATTTATTGAACAAACTTGGTATATTCTAGGCAATGCTCCCTCTACTACTGTTTCTGATCTTAAAAAGTTAAAAAATAAAAATGTCATATGTATGAATAGGGCACATTTAATTAAAGAATATTCTTTAATTTTGCCCAAGTTCCATATTTTAGTTGATGATAAGCTTTACAGGGGTCAGTGGGGAACAAATATGTTAAATGAAATTATAAAAATTAATCCTAAGGTAATCTTTATATTAAATATAAAGTGGTACAATAATGAATATTTTATTAAAAATATATTAAATCTTATTGACCCAAATCAAATTATTTGGATAGATACCAGAAAATTTATAAATAGATTGAATTTTAAATTTGTAAAAAACGATATTACAAAACCCACTTATGGAGGTGGAGCATTTGGCTCATGTTTAGCTTTCATTGATTTTTGTGGATTTAAAGAATTATATATTCATGGAGTTGATGCAAACGGTTTATGTTATGAGCTAATTGATAATAAAAAATCACATATATATGGACATAATGAAGAAAATTCTAATAAATCTATTTTAGATGTTTGCTCAGACCTTGACCAAATGTCAATAACAATAAATTCATATGTCTATTGGTCAATATATTTCAAAAAAAATAATAAAAAGGTTTTTAACACGTCAACTGCTGGTATTTTAAATATGTTTCATAGAAAAAAATTAATTTGAAAAAATTAAAATTATTGTTTGTGAGTGACTCGACTCCTACAAAATTTAATTCATATGTATTAGCTAGTAAGGATTTAAAATTTCAAACTAAAATTATACACTATTTAAAAAAGAATATTTTAAGGAAAGGTATTTTAGAAAAGATTGCAGAAAAATTGAATTTTACTATCGATTTAAATAAATTTAATTACAGATTGATAAATATACCTGATAAAAGTTTCGACTTTATATTTGTTGAAAAAGGATTTTACCTACGACCATCAACTTTAATTAAATTAAAAAAAAAATATCCCTTAGCGAAATTAATTTATTATACTCATGATAATTATAAATTAAGTCATAATAGAAATATCTTTACACAGTGGTCGATAAAGAAAAATTTATATGATTTAATTGTTCTTTATGACATCAAAACAAGAAAAAATTATATAGAGAAGTTATGTTCTACTAAAGTCTTTTATCGTAATCCGAGTTATTGTAAAACAATCCATAAAGATTTAAATATTAAAAGAATTTATGACGTATGTTTTATTGGTACATTTGAACAATACCGCTATGAGTATATTAAATACCTGTCTATGAATGGTATTAAAGTTTCTGTTTTTGGTACAGGTTGGAAAAATATACCACCTTCACAGAATTTAAAAATTTTTCATAAAGAATTATTAAATCATAATTATAATTTAGAATTATCTAAATATAAAATTTGCTTATGCTTTTTAAGGCAATTAAATAATGATACACAGACATCAAGAACAATTGAAATACCAGCTTCTGGAAATTTTGGATTGTATGAAAATAGCACAGATCATCGAAAATTATTTTCAAAATTTGATAAGAAATTAATTTTCAAAAATAAACATGATCTTTTAAAATCAACTCAATTTTATTTGAATAACCATAAAGAAAGGATTTATTATCAAAAGAAAATTTCAAAATATATTCAAAAAGATAATTCATATGAGGATGTATTAAGAGGTATTTTGGGGAAATTTAATTAATGTGTGGTATAGTTGGTCACATAGGTTTTAAACAAGATTACAATATTGATGAGATTTTAGGTTCCATATCCCATAGAGGACCTGATAATCTTAATTATTTTAAATCAAATAATATTTTTCTTGGCCACTCTTTGCTTAGAATTATGGACACTAATGACAATTCTATACAACCAGTCATTAGTGATGATAAAAAAATAATTTTAATTTTTAATGGGGCTATTTATAATTTTTTAGACTTAAAAACTAATCACTTACAAAATAAAAATTTTAATACTAAATCTGACACCGAAGTTCTACTTCATATGTATATTAAATATGGTCTTAAATTTACCAAATATATAAAAGGTATGTTTGCAATTGTTATATACGATATGAATGTAAACAAACTATATATTATTAGAGATGAAAAAGGAATAAAACCAATGTTTTATTCATATAACAATGATAATTTTTACTTCTCATCAGAGATAGCTACTTTATTAAATTTCAAAGATGTACAACTTAATTCTAGTTTAAGTGAAGAG
>CABYTH010000045.1:0-2950 GCA_902521835.1 uncultured Alphaproteobacteria bacterium | reverse complement strand
GCTTTAAGGAGAATTGTACCGCCTGGTGTTTCATAGACACCGCGTGATTTAATTCCTACGTATCTATTTTCTACAATATCCACTCTCCCTATTCCATTTGCTGCTCCTAGTTTATTTAACTTTTCTAACAGATTAAATGGTGAGAGCTTTTTTCCGTTAATAGCGATAGGATCACCATTTTTAAATTGAATGGTTATAACAGTCTCTTTGTTAGGAGCTGAATGCGGGCTTTTAGAAATTCCAAATACATTTTCAGGTGGTCTTTTCCATGGATCTTCCAATATTTTTCCCTCTGCTGATCGATGAAGAACATTTGCATCCACACTATAAGGGGACTCCTTTTTATTGTGTTTCATGATTGGAATTTTGTTTTTAGCAGCAAATTCCAACAATTTAGTTCTTGATGACAAATCCCACTCTCTCCAAGGTGCAATCACTTTTATTTTAGGCTCTAAAGCATAGTAAGAAAATTCAAAACGCACTTGGTCATTTCCTTTACCTGTTGCTCCATGAGAGACAGCATTAGCTTTTTCTTTTTTTGCAATTTCAATTTGTCTTTTTGCAATCAAAGGTCGAGCAACTGATGTGCCTAAAAGGTACTCCCCCTCATAAATTGTATTACAACGAAACATTGGAAAAACATAATCGCGAACAAATTCCTCTTTTAAATTTTCAATGTATGTTTTCTTTGCACCAAGTTTTTTTGCTTTGATTTTCGCTTCTGTTAATTCTGCACCCTGACCAAGGTCTGCTGCATACGCAATTACATCTGCGTTATATTCAGTTTGTAACCATTTTAATATGACACTTGTATCCAATCCGCCTGAGTAGGCTAAAACAATTTTATTTTTCATTTTCTTAGCAGTCTTGTTGAAGAGAATTATACGCGTTAGTAAAACCTATTAACGTGTATGTGTCTGTTGTCTCTGTGCCTCTTTTTGAATATCCAACAACTGTCATTTTTTTGCCAGCTTTTAAAGCTTTGATGATAACAGTGTCATCTGCCATTGACCAAGCCGAGTCATCTTCTCCAAAAAATTGATAATTTTTAGAGTCAATAGTAACTTTTACATATTTTTGTGAGTCATATGGATAACCAGCATCTATTCTCACATATTCAGCTGCACCTTCTTTAAACACATAAAAAATTACTGCTCCTCTGTTGGTGTAGTCGCCTTTTTCTGATGTAGGTACTTGGAAAATTGAACATGTTTTGTTGTTTATTTTTTTAAAGGACCACTTGCCATGTTCGAAATCAATAGAGTGGCTAGCAAACAAATTACTTATTAAAAAACAAAAGCACAAAACTAGATATGATAATTTTTGTTTAAACATGGTGGTTTGATGTCAGAGAATATACCAATTAAGATTGATTTTTAAAATAATAAATGGAAAGATGTATTTGGAGAGATTGATGGTAAAAGTTAAAAATCCCTTTGTGGAAGCGCTTCACAATATTGCTGAAAGGCAGGATATTGGGAGTTTTAAAAAAATTTTTGATTATTTTGGTCCAAGGCTAAAGTCTTTTTTAATGAAGTCAGGTGCCGATGATGCTGTTGCAGAGGAAATCATTCAAGAAACTATGACTATTATTTGGACTAAAGCCGATTATTATGACCCGTCAGTAGCTTCACCCAGCACCTGGATTTATACTATCGCTCGGAACAAGAAAATTGATATTTTAAGAAAAACTAGAAAAGCGGTCTTGGAGGACATTGAGACTGCCATTTTGCCTCCGGTTGAGTCTAAAGCAGATGAAAATATCGAACATGATCAAAAATTTGAAATGGTGGCACAATATTTAGATGATCTTCCAAAAGATCAACTAGATCTGCTAAAAATGAATTTCTTCGAGGAAAAATCACATGGTGAAATTGCTGAGATAACCAAAATCCCTTTAGGCACCGTAAAATCAAGAATACGTCTAGCATTAGAGAAGATCCGCGGCAAATTGGAACAAGACGGAAGCATGGCTAATCTAAATAATGACAATGGAAGTATGGTTAACTAAATGACATTTGAAATTCTCAGCACTCCTGTAAGCTCACCTGCAAGTCTTATTTTTCAGCAATGCTTAGCTGAAGTTGATCCTGAAAATAGATCTCTTAATTCTGCGATGAACGAAGTTGGTGGATATTTTTTAGATAAGGCCGAGACATCTCCTCTATCTAAAGAATTGTGGGATAAAGTTCTAAATCAAACAAATAATCAAAAATCTAAACCGCAAACTAATGAGGACCATGATCCTTTATTAAGTCAATTACCATTTACTTTAAGATCTCATTTAAGAAACAAAGATATTAAGTGGAAATCTTTTAAAGATGTTAAAGTTGCTTCTATACTTCCCAAGGATAATAATGAAAAGCTAGAACTTATCCATGTTATGCCCGGTGCAAAAATTCCTCAGCACACACACGAAGGCAACGAAAGTTTTTTAGTTTTACACGGTTCTTATAGTGATGAGTATGGAAATTATAAGCAAGGATCTGTTCAAGTAAGAAGTGATGATCATAATCATACACCTGTTGGTGATACAAAAACTGGTTGTATCGGACTTGCTTACACTCACGGTAAAATTAAATTCTCCGGTAAGTTTGGTAAGCTGCTAAATTTAATCGCTAACTAATTTTAATTATAAAATATATAGAATGTGTGCGGGAGCAATTCCAGCCGTTAGGATTAATCTTAGAATAAAATAATCAGTTTTAATTATTTTTTCTTTAAAATAAAAAAAGAAATCAAAGCATAAAACTATGAAATAGCCCGCTATAAAAAACCCAATAGTTTCATCAAATTTTAAGTCAAATGCTAAAACCAAAAATGCATAAACAGCTGGGCAAACACTAAACAAAATAGCTATATTATTCTTTGATTGGAGATAAACGCCCCAATACACTGCCCCTAAAAATGACATTATAACTGCAGAATAATAAACAAACATATCTTTATC
>CABYTH010000044.1:0-3012 GCA_902521835.1 uncultured Alphaproteobacteria bacterium | reverse complement strand
CATTAAGAGCTAACTCTGTTCTAGTTGTTTGAAAAAACTTTAAAGGATCTTTAATCATATATCTGACTATTGAGTCGACCACAATACGCTTTTGGTCTCTTAGTATTACCTCTTCTTGAGCAGGATCTAAATTTAAAACCCTACTGTCGTAGTAAACAACGTTTTGGATAAATGGTAGTTTAAATTTCAAACCAGGTGATTGATGCACAGCACGCGGTTCACCAAATTGCAAAACAATTACTTGTTTTGTTTGATCAACAACAAAGAAAAAGCCTGATGCAAATAAGATAAAGAAGAAAGATAATCCGACAATAATATAGTTTCTCATTTTCATTAGTTGCTACCTGTCTGCTTGCTCTTGTTTAACTCGTTTAAAGGCAAATACGGAACAACTCCGTTACCAGAATTCTGATCAATCATTATTTTACTAGATCCTGACAGGACGTCTCTTAATGTTTCTAAATAAATTCTTTTTTTTGTTGTCTCTTTAGATTGCTCATATGTGTCTAACACTTGAAGAAATCTACTTGCTTCACCTTCAGCTTGTTTAATTAGTTTATTTTTATAACCCTCTGCCTCTTGGAGTATTTTTTCAGCTTCACCTCTTGCCTCAGGCACAATTCTGTTACTGTAAGCCTCTGCTTGGTTGACTGTTCTCTCCTTATCCTGTCTTGCTTTTTGAACATCATCAAATGCATCTATAACCTCTCTTGGGGGGTTAACGTCTTGTAATTGTATAGATTGAATTAGTATTCCAACTTCATATTCATCCAAAAGTTCTTGTAGTAAAGATCTTGAGTCTCTTTCAACTGATTGTCTAGATACGGTTAGTAGGCCTTCTAAGTTAGTCTGACCGACAACTTCTCTTAAAACACTTTCAGATATAACTTTTACTGTTTCTTCAGGGTCTCTTAAATTAAATAAAAACTGCCCAGCATCTTTAATTCTGTATAGAACTGTATAATCTAAATCAGATATATTTTGGTCGGATGTTAACATCATACTTTCTTCGAGTACATCTCTAGTAGAATTACCATTGGATCTAAAACCAACATTAATTTTCCTGATTGCCTCAACTTTAGGAGTTAAGACTTTTCCTATAGGTGTTGGGAAAAAATAATGGAGCCCTGGATCTGTTGTACTTTCATTCCATTTACCAAAAAGTAGTTCAACCCCTTGTTCATCAGGCTCAACTCTATAAAAACCTGTCGCAAGCCAAATTACAAAAGCTATTAATATTAAAAATGAAACACCCTTAAAACCACCTTTAAAAGGCATTTTAATTTTGTATTTATTCTTTAAATCTTTGAGAAGGTCATCAATTGAATCGTTGTTACCACCTGAGAAACCGCCGGAACCTCTATTATTGTTCCCTGATGAAGGCCCCCATGGACCATCAAGTGCAAAAATTTTAAATTTGTTTTTGTTCACGATACATTATATGTAGTGTTTAATATATGAATATCAAGACTTGTTTTGGAATATCAAGCTGTAAAGGTGGTGTTGGTAAATCAACTGTAGCTTGCAATATCGCTATAACTTTAGCAAACCAAGGATACAAAGTTGGCCTTTTAGACGCAGACATTTATGGACCTAGTGTCCCAACATTACTTGGCATCGGAGATAAGGAACCTAAAGTTGAAGATGGGAAGTTTTTACCCTTTGAAGTATTTGGGATTAAAGCAATGTCAATAGGTTTTCTTGTCAATGAAGAACAAGCGATTGTATGGCGAGGACCAATGTTAGCAAAAGGGCTTGATGGGCTTATTAACAAGACAATTTGGGGTGATTTAGACTATTTAATTGTTGATTTTCCCCCTGGTACCGGAGATGTACAAATATCAATGTCTCAAAAGCTCAAACTGGATGGAACTCTTATTATTACAACTCCACAGCTTCTATCTTTAAAAGATGTCATCAGAGGTATTAATATGTTTATCAAGGTTAATGTTCCAATACTTGGTGTAGTTGAAAATATGTCTTATTTAGAGGAACAAAATGAAAAAAAATATATTTTTGGTGAGTCAAAGACTAAGTCTCTACTACTCAAAGAAAATATAAATTTAATTGAAGAACTTCCTTTTAATTTAAATATCCCTAAAAGTTGTGATGACGGAAAGCCTTATTGTTTTGATTATAAAGATGATTATTCTCTAAAATTTGAAAATATAACAAACGCAATTACAAAAAAATTTCAAAGTTAAGATAATTTAATATTAAACTTTATTTCTAATTCCCTGAGCTCTCTAGGTGATAACTTATAATTAGACTTCTTAATTTTTTTATTCGCTAATTTATCTTTAACAATTTTCAAAGCCTCTTTAGAGAGTTGGAAAGAGTCCGAACGGTAATCTTCAAAAGCTTCGTATGTTAAGGGTACCCACTTTTTTAAAATTTCAACCATTTTTTCAGCATAAATTTGTATTTCATACTGGGCATGGCTATCTGCTCGTAATCTTAAAAAATGCATAAGATTATGAAGGTCTACTTTCCAATACCATTGTGTGTAATAATTTAATGGAAGAGTTGTTCGAGCTAGTTCTCTAGCTAGACCCTCCCCTTCAACGTATTCATCATTATTCAAAAGCTTACCATTCAATAAATTTTGGTAATCATCATAGAGTTGTTCGGAATTCTTTTGAATTAAATCTTGGGCTTGTTTTGCAAACTTTTTATCTAAAGTATTTGATCTCCCTTGCTTGTTTGTAGTGGATTGAGATCCAAGTTGATCCATTTCTGGAACATAAAACTCTTTATCTAATACTGAATATCTCGCAGAGTATTCATTTACATTTGCAGTTCTGTGTCTAATCCATTGTCTAGCAACAAAAATAGGAAGTTTAATATGAAACTTAATTTCACACATCTCAAACGGAGTTGTATGCCAGTGACTTAAAAGATATCTAATAAGACCACGGTCCTCACGTAATTTTTTTGTTCCCTCACCATAGGAGACTCTGGCTGCTTGGACTATTGACTGATCTGTTCCCATGTAATCAATAACCCTTATGA
>CABYTH010000043.1:0-3154 GCA_902521835.1 uncultured Alphaproteobacteria bacterium | reverse complement strand
GGTAGATATGCAGACTATGGAAAAGAGATGTTAAGAATTACTGACAGACATGATAACGATTTATTATATGGACCAACTAATGAAGAGGTAATTACAGATTTATTTTCTGATTATGTAAATTCTTATAAAGGGCTTCCAAAATATCTCTACCATATTCAATGGAAATTTAGAGATGAAATTAGACCTCGTTTTGGCGTAATGCGAGGTAGAGAATTCTTAATGAAAGATGCCTATAGTTTTGACTTAACCGAAGAAGCTGCTTTTGAAACTTATAAAAAATTTTTTAGAAGTTATTTAAAAACCTTTCTAGATCTAGGATTGCAACCGATTCCTGTAAAAGCTGCGACGGGTGCTATTGGTGGAGATTTATCTCATGAGTTTCAAATACTAGCTAATACCGGTGAAAGCGAACTTGCATATGACTCTAAATTAGTTGACTCCAATTTATATGAAAAAAGTTATGAAGAAATTACAACAATGTATTCTGCATCTGACGAAATGATTGATAAATCAAAATCTGATGTGATAATTGGAAGAGGTATTGAAGTTGGTCATATATTTAATTTTGGTACAAAATATACTAAGCCACTAGAATGCTTCGTGCTAAATCAAGATGGAAAAAGAATAACACCATATATGGGATCCTATGGAATAGGAGTTTCCAGATTAACAGCAGCAATAATAGAGGCATTCCACGATGATAAAGGTATTAAATGGCCTATTAATATTTCACCATTTAAGATAAACATCATAATGCAACCAAACTCTGATTATATATCAGATGTGGAGAGTATTTATAATTTGCTTATCACTAAATATGATAATGTTAGTTTAGATGATAGAGATTTAAGTATAGGAAGAAAAATTAAAGACTCTGAATTGATTGGAATACCTTGGACATTGATTATCGGGAATAATTTTAAAGAAAAAGGTCAAATTGAACTGATTAGTAGGTCTAACAGTGATAAGATATTCTTAAGTAAACAAGAAATTGAGAATTTTGAATTTGAACAATACACTCCATAAACTATCTTTCTCCTACATATTTAATTTTAAAAAAGATAAAGCATTCTCAGTATCGACAATTTTATCATCACTAGCATTAATATTAGGTATTTCTATTTTAATAACAGTAATGTCCGTGATGAATGGTTTTAGAGAGCAATTAGTTGAGTCATTAAGTGGTGTGAATGGAGATATTACTATTTATGATGTTAACAAAGATAAAATCAAAAAATTACAAGAAAAAAATCCTTCAATATCTTTTGTTGAAAATATTCAAAGTAGAGTAATTACAAGCAATGAAAATGGTATAGAGGGTCTATTAATGAAATCTCTTAATAAAGAAGACATCTATAAAATACCTAAAATTAATCAAAATATATTTGAAATAGAAAAAAATATCGACAATTGGGTTTTCATTGGAGTTGAACTAGCGAGGTCTTTAAATTTAAAAGTAGGGATGCCTATTCAAATTAATATTCCTGGAAATTCTATGACAATTTTAGGCCCTGTTTTAAATTCAAGACAATTAACTATTAAAGGAATATTTAATACAGGAGTATATGACTTCGATAAATATTTTATTTTTAGCAATATCGATCAGTTTAAAAATAACATAAGCAATAAAGTTATAGATGTTTATTTGAATAATAAAAATTTTGATCATAGGGATTTAGATGGCCTAAACTACTCAACATGGGAGGATCAAAACCAAACTTTAGCTCAAGCATTATCTACTGAAAAAAATGTTATGTTTGTTATTCTATTTTTTATTATTGTAATTTCTTCCTTTACAATAATTTCAAATCAAATTTTTTTTATTAAAGAAAAGTATAAAGATATTATTTTGCTAAAAGCATTGGGTATAAAGCAATCAAAAATTTGTTTTATATTTTTTTTGAATTCTTTCTTCATATCATTTTTCTCTATTGTTATTGGTACTTGTTTAGGATTGCTTTTATCTACAAATATAGAATCTGTCGAAAACTTTTTATCATATTTATTAAATTTTGAACTTTGGAATAATGAAATAAGATATTTAACATCAATGCCATATAGTATTAAATTAAACGACATAGTGTTTATTGTAAGTATTTCTCTGTTTTCAAGTTTAATTGCTTCTTACGTTCCAATATTGAGAATATTTAGAATTAAACCAAATTTAATATTAAGATGAGTTTATTAGAATTAAAAAATATTTCTAAATCATATCTATCTAAGGTAGGAAATTTTCAAGTAATAAAAAAATTAAATTTATCAGTAGATCATAATCAAAATATTTTCTTATTTGGTCCATCAGGATGTGGTAAGTCAACTTTATTGAACTTAATATCAGGATTAGATAGTTTTGACTCTGGAGAAATTTACTTCGATGGCAAATTAGTAAAAAACCATTTTGAACTTTTGAAAGACGATATAGGTATTATATTTCAAGATCACTATCTAATATCTGAATTGAATATTTTTGATAACATTAAATTAAAAAGTAACGACAAAAAAAAAATTGAAAAAACTTTATCCTATTTTAATTTGAGTCAATTTAAATTTAAATATCCCAATCAGTTATCAAATGGACAAAAACAAAGAGTTTGTGTTGCAAGATCCCTAGTGAATAGCCCTAAACTTTTAATAGCTGATGAACCTACAAGTTATTTAGATAAAGAAAATGCAAATTTGGTAATTGATCTAATATTAAATAGTTCTAAAAAATTCAATTTATCAACAATAATAGCTAGTCATGATATTTCATTTCGTCCACTTTTTGATAAGTCTTATACAATCGAAGATAAATCAATAAAAGAATGCTAATACCCCTAAGAAATTATTCAAATTATTCTATTTGCGAGTCCAATATTAAAATAGATGATCTTGTAAACTTTGCTGAGAAGGAAAAATTACCTGCAATGGCACTAACAGATTACAAACTATTATCAGGTGCTCTTGAATTTTCAACAAAATGTAAAAATAAGGGTATTCAACCGATAATAGGATTAGATGTTGATTATATTTCAAAATTAAACCACAAATCTCGACTTACTTTTCTATGCAAAAATGAAATTGGTTTTAAAAACCTTAATATATTATCTACAAATATAAATACTGAAAATGAATTTCATTTATCTTTAAATAATATAAATAAATTTTCTGAAGG
>CABYTH010000042.1:0-3191 GCA_902521835.1 uncultured Alphaproteobacteria bacterium | reverse complement strand
TCCCTCGCAAATTTGTTGATCACTCCCACTCTAATGCAATTCTCTCACTTATTGATCAACCTAATCCAGAAAAAATTTGTAAACATGTATTTGGTGATGAAATGGGTATCGTTCCATACATTATGCCTGGTTTTGAATTAGCAAAAAAAGCTTCTGAGGTATTTGATAAAAATCCAAATGTAAAAGGATTAATTCTTTTAAATCATGGAATTTTCACTTTTGCAAATAATGCAAAAGAAAGTTACGAAAGAATGATTAAATATATAACAAAGGCTGAAAAAGAGCTCACAAAAAAATCTAAGAATATTAGAGTTAGCAAATACTTTGAAAAAAAAATTAGCATTTCAGAAGTTTCAAATCTGATAAGGCAACAAATAGCCAACAAACGTGGGGATGATTTTGAAAGAAAGGTTGTACATTTTAATAAACCGAAATTCTTTGACGAATTATTTTCACATCCTAATTTAAAAAAATTTACAAATGAAGGACCTGTGACACCTGATCATGTTATAAGGATTAAATCAAAACCATTAATAATCGATTTATCAAAAGAAAAATCTAATAATCTAGAAAAAATTATTATTCAATCCATTGAAAATTTTAAAGAAAGTTATAAGAAATATTTTAAACGTAATCATAAATATAACCCTACTGCCTCAATGTTAGACCCCTATCCAAGATTAATTTTAGTAAAAGGCATAGGTATTTTTTCCACAGGACCGACATTTAAAGATGCCAAAATAGCAATGGATGTAGGTTTAAATTCTCTCTCAGTGATTTTACAAGCTGCAAAGTTTGGAAATTTTAAGTCAATACCTGAAAAAGAAATTTTTAGAATGGAATATTGGCCCCTTGAGCTAGCAAAAATTAAAAATTCATCTCAAAAACTTAAAGGACAGGTAGCTGTTGTTACAGGCGGCCTTGGAGGTATCGGTTATGTTACAGCACAAAAATTTAAAGCAGAAGGAGCAGATGTAATAATTATAGATATTATCAGCCCCAAAGATATCAAACAGGATATAACGGGGATGAGTTATATAAAATGTGATATTACAAATGAAAACAAAATTAGGGATGTATTTAAAGAAATATCCTCTATTTATGGCGGTGTGGACATCCTCATTTCTAATGCAGGGTTTGCTACTGTTGAGTCTTTGGAAAAACTCACAAGGCAACAATTTGATAAAAGTTTTGATTTGAATCTTTTTGCGCATCACTATTTCGTTAAACACGGAGTTGAAATAATGAAAAGGCAAAAAACCAGAGGAGTAGTTTTGTTTAATATTTCAAAACAAGCTGTAAATCCCGGAAAAAATTACGCTGCTTATGGTCTTACAAAAGCTGCCCTATTATTTTTAATGAAACAATATGTTACAGAGTACAGTGATTACGGAATTCGTTTTAATGGAGTGAATGCTGATAGAATAAGAAGTGGTTTAATGACTGATGATATGATTACAAAGAGATCTAAAGCAAGAGGCCTAACTACTAAGCAATACATGTCTGGTAACTTATTGAAACAGGAAGTTAAAGCAATCGATGTTGCAGATGCTTTTTACCATTTGGCATTGTCTTACAAGTCTACTGCAAGTGTAATAACTGTAGATGGTGGAAATTTAGAGTCTTCGTTTAGATAAAATTATCTATAAACTCTTTTTAAATTAAGCCCTAACCTTTTAAATTTTTTTTTGAAACTATAGAATTCCTTATTATGTTTGGCAGAATTTTGTTTTAAAATTAGCTTTTGGTAGTAATGAACCATTTCATGACCAAGAATTTCTACGAATTCTCTAAAATTTTTAAATTTATTATTAATAGTTATTTTGTAACAAAATTTTGTAGCGTAAGGATTAAATTCAAATAGACCCAGAGCTCCATGCATTCTTCGTATTGTAATCTTTGGATTTTTGAGCCGATTATTAAAGATATGCTTATTTAATATTTTATAAATAGCAGGCACTTTATTTGCTTTAGGATTATATATTCTTTCTTCACCATAATGCTCTATGAGCGCTGCTAAGCTTTTTGTTCTAGGCATGAATTTCAATTTACAAATAAAGTTTATCAGAAAAAAATCAAGAAAATTTAGTTAGGATTCTTTCTCAAATTTTCTAAAAACAAAATGACCTCTTCATATTGATCATCAGAAATATCTTTGTAGCTGCAACCATACTTATCTTTAATGCTAAGTGCAATATGTGCATATGCATTTCTACCCTTTGGATGAAAAGGCGAGTGCTTCAAAAGTGGTTGAATTTCGTCACCGATTAACTGAACTTTATTCCAAATTTTTTTTCTATTATCTTCATTCAAAGTTATATTCCACCAGGAAAAAATGACTCTAGTAAAATTCTTATGACTGCAAACCCTATCCCACAAAAAATGATAATAGTAATTAATTGTTTATTCATCATGATATATAAGTACCCAATATGAAAAATCTTATCATTATTTTCTTTATAATACTGCCAAATTTAACTTATGCGGATATATTAGAAAAATTTTCTCTTGCCTGTATTTGTGATAAGAGTATTAATGCACTCAAGTATTTTGACTGTAAGCAAAAAGTTTCTGGTACACAATTAGATTTATTAAACCAGAACAATTTAAATGATAAAATTTATATATATAGTAGTTTTGATGAGAAAAAATATGAGCTTATCGAAAATGACCCCAATTTCATTTTTAATTATGAGACTGAAGATTATATTTCTATTTTATCAATTAACAGTAATTTAGATTTAGATTTTTCAATATCTTACAAAGAATTCGACAAAAACTGGTCGTATGAATTAAAGTGTGTTTCTCTAAAAAAATAATGATCTTAATTTTCCTTAAATGATTAATAGAGTTTTTATAATACCTTTTTTTGTATCTTTAATTGGATTTGTGTTACTAGTTTCAATGGACTCTGTAATTAAAATTCTAGGTGACAGGTATCCTATTTTGCAATTATTATTTTTAAATGCATTGTTTTCTTTAATACCCTTAGCTTATCTCATATTTAAAAATCACGGCTTTAAATTTTATCAAAATCAAAATTACACTTTTCAGATTTTAAGAGGCATAGTGCATACGATAGGATTTCTTTGTGTCTTAAAAGGAGTACTACTTCTACCTCTTTCAATTGTTTATCCTGTTTTATTCACTTCGCCTTTAATGCTTTTAGTTATGTCTCATTTTTTTTGAGC
>CABYTH010000041.1:0-3901 GCA_902521835.1 uncultured Alphaproteobacteria bacterium | reverse complement strand
GTTAATACTAAATTTAAATTTTCTGATTTTAATTGGTCAAAAAATTTTTTATTAAAACCCAGACCCGCAAAAGCAATTAACTTTTTTTCTTTAAATTCTGGGTTGATTTCTATTTTATATTTCAAAATATGCTTAAAATGACTATCATTTAAATCATTACACACTTCTGTATTAATTAAAAAAAATATTTGTGATTTTTTAATTGCATTTTTTACTGACTCTCTTAATGGTCCAGAGGGAACTAAAAGTCCATTACCAAAGGATTGGATAGAGTCATAAACATAAATCGATATATTTTTATATACATTGTAAGATTGAAGTGCATCGTCTAGTACAAGTATATTTGCACCATCTTCCTTTGCTGAAATCATTGCGTGAAATTTATTTTTACTAACCCATGTTGTAAAATAATTTGACATCATTAAAGCTTCATCTCCTACAAAATTAAAGTCCATATGAGGTTTTACTTTTATAACTTCATCTACTTTGGTAGACCCACCATAACCTCTTGAGATAATATGAGGTATGTATCCCATCTTCTTTAATTCTCTACAGATGTACAATACTGAGGGTGTTTTACCTGAACCACCAATTATAGCACTTCCAACTGCTATCACTGGTAAATCAATTTTTTGAACTTTTGATAGTTTTCTTTTAATTAAATTTCCTACTGACCAAATTATTGATAAAGGAGAGAGAAGAAGCGCATTCAAAGAAATTGATTTTTGATACCAAAATTTTGGAGCTTTTAACATTTATCAATCATTTCAGTAATATTTTTTAAACTATTTTTATTATTATTAATAAAATTTTCAATTTCCTTGGCATGATGAAAGCCTTCATTTAATTGTCTATTAATTTCATTACTAATATCCTCTAAATTATCACTATTCATTGTTTTGCAAAGGTTAAGTTTTTCGAGATCATGATAAATTTCTTCAAAATTTTTATTAAAATTTCCTGAAAGCACAAAGCAACCTCTTGAAATAGGTTCCAGAGGATTCTGTCCACCGTGTTTAATTAAAGAACCACCCATAAATACTATCTTTGAGCGTTCAAAAATTGACATAGTATCTCCAAATTTATTATGCACTATGATTTTTTCTAAATTTTCAGAAATAATTTTTTCACTTAAATTATTAGAGAATTGAATGTGACGGGGTATGATAACTATTTCAAATATTTCACTTAAATTTAATCTTTTGATTATATGTATAACCTTATCATATTCATTTAAGTGAATACTTGCAAAACAAACAATCTTTTTTTTTGAAACTGGTATATTTGGATTTATATTAAATTTTAAGTTCCCAAAAAAATAAACCATTTTACCAAATAAATTATTTATATTCTTTTGATCATTTTTGCTTTGTGCAAAAATTAAATCGTATTGTTCTCCAATAATTTTACTTAAATTTGGATATTTTGACCATCTGGCATAACTTGCATCTGATATTCTGCCATTAACTAAGATATTTTTTAAATTTTTCTTCTTTGAAATCAATAGCCAATTAGGCCAAATTTCTGAGTCAATCCATAAAATTTTTTTAAAATTTGTTTTTGATAAGAAAATACTTACGTTCCAAAAAAAATCTAAAGGAAGAAATATACTAATAAGGTTGGGATATAATTTTTTTGACAATTCAAAAGATGACAATGTAGAACATGATAAAACAATTTTTTTATTATCGAGTCTATCCACTAAGAATTTAATAGAATTTAATTCTCCAATACTAGCAAAATGAATTAAAAAATCTCTTTGTCTAATTTGTGTGTAATCTTGATTTGCAAATATTTTTTGTTTAAATGAAAATAAATTTTCTTTTTTGTTAAATATTCTCATTAAACCAATTAATAAAATCACTGGGAAAAAAAAAAGTTGCAATAATTTATAGCTAAAAATGAGCATCAATTATTTTTAAATTTTTATTCAAATTTTCCACTATGTATGTATTAAATGAATTTTCGTCAAATTGACTTGGGTTTATTATTTCCTCTCCCCAAAAAAAAATACCTTTACTAAAAGGTAATGGTATTTTTAATTTATCCCAATTATTAAGACGAAAAAAACGATTAGTTTTAAAAGTTAATAGAGCGATCTTTAAGTCAAACTTTTTTGCCAATTTGTATATATTGGTGTTAATTTCATAAGGTGGTCCATGAGGAGCATCTGGTGTGATATAAATGCACTCGCCTTTTTCTACGGCTAAAGTGATATCTTTAATTAGAGCGGTAGGTTTATCTTTTTCGCGTAAAAGAGGATCTAAACCAAATTTTCTTTGAACTAATGTGCTTATTTGACCATCTCTGTGAGATGTTGCAACGGGTCTTAATTTTGGTTTAAATTTCCAACTAAATGTAGAACCCATAAGTTGGTTATGCCAAATAAGAACAATGATTGATTTATTATCTTGTAATTGTTTTTCTATGACCTCTTCATTTATACCTGACCAATTACTTGTTTTTTTTATAAGCGATAATGATATATAAATTAAATTAACAAAAATAATCTTAAAGAGTTTATTCTTAGACAGTTTTTTAAGCATTTTTTTTAATCTGTCTTTGATAAAGATTATAATAATGTTTTTTCTTCGCCATTAAGGTTTTATGAGTTCCCTTCTCAACAACTTCACCATTTTCTAAATAGTAAATTTCATCAAAATTTTTGATTGTGCTTAATCTATGTGCAACTACGATCATTGTAATTTTAGGTAAATGATACAAATTATTGAATAGCATAGACTCTGTTTTAAGATCTAAATTTGAAGTTGGCTCATCTAATAATACAACAGGGCTTTTTTGAGCAAGAGCTCTGGCTATTGAAATTCTTTGCCTTTGCCCCCCAGACAATTTAATTCCATTTTCTCCAATTTTAGTATTCAATTTTAAAGGTAGTTTATTTGCAAAATCATTTACACATGCAATATTAGCAAAATGATTTATGTTTGATTGATTATGACCAGAGTTATATTTAATATTTTCTAAAATAGTACCATCAAACAAAATTGTATCTTGGCTAACCAAGCTAAATAAATTTCTAAGACTATTTAATTTTAATTTTTTTATATCAATTTTATTTATTGTGATTTCACCTTTAGTAATATCAAATAATCTCAAAAATAAAGCCATAAGTGTTGATTTACCTCCTCCAGAGGGCCCTACAAATGCAACTTTTTTTCCTGCTTTAAGATTAAAATTAACATGGTTAATTATATATTTATTAGTATTTTCATATTTAAAAAAAACCTCTTTAAAATTTAATGCCTTGAAATTTTTTATTATTTTAGACCCCCCAATTGTTTCATTTTTATAATCTATAAATTCAAATATTCTAGAGGCAGCACCAAGACCACTTTGAAGTAAAACATTTACATTTATTAAGTTTTTTAGTGGTGCATAAGCTAGCATTAGACTTACTAAAAAACTCATTAATTGCCCAGCTGTCATATTTTCGTTTATTACAAAAATACCCCCAGCAAATATTGCTAAACCAGCTGCCATTGAACCCAATGTTTCCGTAAAAGGTCTTGATCTCGCAGTAATTTTTTCCTGTTTAAAATTCAATTCTCTAGCTTGCTCAATTTCTTTATTAACCCTTTTAATTTCAAAATTTTCTGCATTAAAAGATTTTACATTTTTGATTCCTCTAAAGACCTCTTCTAAATTTGAAGCTAAAGTTCCAACTTGTTCTTGTAAGTTTTTTGTGACTCTCCTAATTTTTTTACCTAAAACTCTTACTGGAACAATAGCCAATGGAAAAATTACTATAGAAATGCAAGCTAATTTCCAATTTTGATAAAACATATTTCCAATTAAAACAGTTAAAGTTAAAGAGTCTTTAATTAATGCAGTATATGTGTTGGCCATTGCCCCACTTAAGTAATAAGTATCTGTAGTAATT
>CABYTH010000040.1:0-3961 GCA_902521835.1 uncultured Alphaproteobacteria bacterium | reverse complement strand
TCTATGGTTGTAATCTGGCACAAGGTGAACAAGGAAAATTACTTATTCAACAAATTGGAAATATCACTCAAGCAGATATCGCAGCCTCTGATGATATTACAGGTAAGGGTGGTGACTGGGACTTAGAAAAAAAATACGGTATCGTTGAAACTAACGGAATTAGTGTTGTTGATTACAAATACTCTCTTCTTCAAAATGGAATTTCATCATTAGATGGTTTTGTAGAAAATACGGGAACAAATTTAAAAGCGGGTAATAATGATGCTGGAACTGCTGCCTCTGCCTCTAATCACACTGATGGCAACAAACCCTTTGTTATTACCTTAGAGAGAGAAGATATAAACACAGGCTCATTTACTTTTTACAAGACCACAAGTACATCTAATGGATTTGAGGAAAATAATAATGGTGTCCAAACTTCAGGCCCTGACATAACATCAGGCACTACTACCGTTGATGCCTCATCAACTCCTATGAATTCATATTACGTTTATGCTACAGAAAACTCAGGAAGAAATGATGTGAGGAAAGTAGTTTTTGAAAATGAAATACTAGGTGTTTGGTTCAATATGAATAATATCATTGCATATTCAGGAGTTGATAAAAGTGGAGCGACTTATCACACAATAAACCAACACGGTAGTGGCGGCAATAATGCTTTTAGTACAGAGAAATTAAAGTGGACTTGGAGCACAAGTGTTACAGACTCTAGTAAACCTTCAGGCCATAAAAGTGACTGGTTTGGTGTCGATACTGACTCAAATACACTTTATGTGGGATTTAATAATGGTGCACAGCATGGTGACATCATAAGAGTTTTTACAAAAGCAGGTAATCAAGCACCTGATGCAGTAAATGATACAGATAGCGTTAATGAGGATGCTACGGTTACCAAAACAGGATCTCAAAATGATGTGCTTAACGACGACAGTGACGCTGATGGAGATACAATCACTGTAACAAAAATTAATTTTGACAGCGGCACAGACTCTAATGTCTCCTCAGGAAGTACATATAATAGTAGCGGCACGTCAGTCACTGGAACATACGGAACTTTAACCATTGGAGCTGACGGTTCCTATACTTACGTCGCTGATCAAGATGCAGCAGATGACCTGGATGCGGGTGATCAAGTAACAGATGTTTTCGTTTATACTATTTCAGATGGTGCACTAACAGATACTGCCAACTTAACTATTACAGTTACAGGTATTAATGATGCCCCTGTCGCTGTTAATGATACAGACACAGTTGCGGAAGATGCTACAGTTATAAAGACAGCTTCGCAAGACGATGTAATGAACGATGACTCTGATCCAGATGATAGCGCGACCCTAAGTGTATCAAATATAGCACATACAAATGGTAACTCTGGATCTGTTTCTTCAGACTCGACTTATGAAAGTAGCGGTACACAAATAGTTGGTACCTACGGTACTTTGACAATTGGTGCAGATGGCTCTTATAAATACATAGCTGATCAAACAGCAGCTGATGCTTTAGACGTTGGAGACAGCATAGATGATGTCTTTACTTACACATTGTCGGATGGTACAGACACTGACACTGCAACATTAACAATTACAGTAACCGGTGTGAATGATACACCGAGTGCCCAGAATGACGTGGGTGTAATTGATGAGGGTGAAACATTGACAGTTACAAATGGTGCAAATGCCAACGAAACCAATGACTCTGGTAGCACATTTAATGCAACAGGAGAACATTCAGGTGACATAATTAATACCAGTTCAAGCTCTCATGTTGACAGTGACCCTGACGCATCTCCTACATTAAGAATTTCAGCAATTCAACCTAGTGGTGGTTCATCTTCATCTGTTACTAATAATACCTCTTATGACAGCAATGGCACTTCAGTAACAGGAACTTATGGTACTCTTACCATTGGATCAGACGGTTCATATAAATATGTTGCTAGAGACAGCATATCAGGATTTAGTGCCAGTAGCTCTAACCTAACTGACACCTTTACTTATACTCTATCAGATGAACACGACGCAACAGATACCGCAACTCTGACGATTACACTAATTGGTAAAGACAATGAGAACCCAAGTGCAACCGATAACACCAATGCAGTAGATGAAGATGACTCAGTGACTGTTACTGATGGAACGACTGGCGTCACAGGAGATGTTCTTATAAATGACACTGATCCTGAAGGAGATACTCTTAGTGTTTCAAAAATAAAAAAGAACGGAGGAGATTTCTCTAACGTTACATCAAGCAGTACACATTTAAGTAATTTTACAACAGTTACCGGAACTTACGGTACTTTAAAAATTGGTGCTGACGGATCATATATATATACAGCTGATCAAACAGCAGCTGATGCTTTAGACGCAGGTGATATAGAAACCGATGAATTTACATATGAAGCCACTGATGGCTCACTTACAGCTACCGCAACTTTAACAATAACTGTAACGGGAGTGAACGATACTCCTGTTGCACAAAATGATACAGGAACCATTAATGAAGATGGAACTTTGACTGTTATCAATAGCAGTAATGATAATACTGTAACACCCGCATCTCTTGATACTGGTTCTCCATATGCAACTACAGATACAACTCGTTCTGTAGCATTTAATCATGATGGGACTAAAATGTTTGTTCTTCATCATAGCAATTCACCAGATATCTCTGTACATACTTTAACAACTGCTTTTGATATAAATACTGCTACTCAAAGTAGTACAACAGACATTTCTTCTCACGCAGGTAATCCACGTGGTATAAGATTTAATAATGATGGTACGAAGCTGTATATAAGCAATGGCTCAGGAGCTAATAAAAAGATTCATGAATTTGCTTTATCTACAGCCTATGATGTTTCCTCATTACCAACACCTACTTCAACTGTCATAAGCGGTCAAGACGGCAACCCTAGAGGTTTTACTTTTAATACTGATGGAACTAAAATGTTTTTACTGGGAGATATTAATGATACTGTTTATGAATATTCTCTATCAACCGCTTTTGATTCCTCAACAATTTCATACACAAGTAGAAGTTTAGATTTTAGTGCAAAAGAAGATACACCAAGGGGAATTTCATTTAACGCAACAGGCACAAAATTGTTTATCACAGGTCAGCAAAATGATGATATTTTAGAATACGATCTTAGTACCGGTTTTAACTTATCTACAGCAACATTTAATGGTGCATTTGATGTGAGTAGCTATGCAAATAACCCAACTGATATTATATTTAATAATGATGGATCCAAAGCATTTTTAGCTCGAGCATCAAGTAACGGAATCCAATCTTTTTCACTTTCAAGTCCATATAGTTTTGTAGACATCACCGGCGAATATACCGGTGATGTAATAGATACAACCTCAAGTTCAAACAAGGACTCTGATGCTGACGCTAGTGCTTCTTTGAGAGTTTCAGCAATTCAACATAGCTCAGCAGGCTCTTCCACAGCTGTAAGCAATAATACTACTTACGGTGCTTCTGGAACTACCGCGGGCACAACTGTTAGCGGAACTTATGGTCAACTAACCATTGGTTCAGACGGCTCATATAAATACGTTGCTAATGACTCTGATGCGGACGCTCTTGATGCAGGCGATATAGTTACAGACGTATTTACTTACACATTGACTGACGGGACTGCAACAGACACCGCAACAATTACTATCACAGTTATTGGTATAAACGATACTCCTACCGCACAAGACGATGAAGGTGCAATAACAGAAGATCTCACTTTGACTGTTACAAACGGATCAAATTCCAACATTTCTGGTTCTCTTGACACAACAGGAGAAAATTCAGGTGATGTTTTAGACACCTCCTCAAGCTCTCATAAAGATACTGATTTAGATACATCAGCTTCTTTAAGCGTAAAGCTCATTAGAAAAAATCTTGGCACAGATTCTTCTGTTCAACCAGGAAGTTCTTATAATAGTAGCGGTACCTCCGTAACAGG
>CABYTH010000039.1:0-3983 GCA_902521835.1 uncultured Alphaproteobacteria bacterium | reverse complement strand
TTTAAAATTGAAAATATTTATGTTTTTGCTGGAATACCTTCAATAGTGCAAGCGATGATGAAAGAATTCAAAAAAATGATAAAAAATAAAAATAAATTTTATTCAACTACAATAACTACAAAACTTTTTGAAAGTAAAATAGCTCACATACTTTTTGAAGGTGAGAGAAAATATAAAAATATTTCTATAGGTAGCTATCCCATTTTTGATGGAAAACCGAAGGGTGTCGAAATTGTAATAAACTCTCAAGTTAATAAGCTGGGCGTAGTTAATGCAAAAAAATTCATATTAAGAGAGATAAACAAAATTATTTAAAAGTGGTCAATTTAATATAAAACAATAATAAATTTTGGCGGAGTAGCTCAGTTGGTTAGAGCGGTGGAATCATAATCCATGTGTCGGGGGTTCAAATCCCTCCTCCGCTACCAACAAATATATTGATATTAATATTTTTTTAACATATCTTTCGTTTCTGATCGCGGGGTAGAGCAGCTTGGTAGCTCGTCAGGCTCATAACCTGAAGGTCGTAGGTTCAAATCCTACCCCCGCAACCAAGAAATTTTTTTGAAATTTTTAATAGTTTTTATAAAAAATTTTATTTAATAAATTTTTTTTCACAAATATTACATCTCTTTCAAAAGCATAATTTGATATTGATTTTGAAAAATTTTGAAAAATTAATGGGAAAAAATTATTTATTCTTAATATTTTAACAATTTCGGAAAAAGATGGCTCAGTTTCAAGATATTCTGGAACAAAAGAACACTCTATTATAATTAAATCAAATTTGACAAGGCTATTTAATGCTCCTTTCAAAACCTCAAGTTCAAAACCTTGAACATCAACTTTTAAAACAGACTGATTATTAAAATTAATATTTAAACTATCCAATTTAGTAATTTCAATATTTTCCTCTAGTTTTCCTTTCTTCTTATAATAAGTATTAACATCGTCACTATAATCTTTGAATGATGCTAAACCGGTTACATCTCTATCGTATTTAAAAATTCTTATTTCTTTTTTATCGCCAACTCCTAAGTTAATAATTTTATAATTATTGTATCCATTTAAATTAATTTTTATTTTCTCATTAAGATGTTTTAGAGGTTCAAATAAAATAATTTCTTTTGTTTTTGGAAAAAAATTTAAAAAATCTTTAGAAAATTCTCCTTCATTTGCACCTATATCTACCAGGCTAGTTTCTTTCCTATTATCTATGAAACATAGTATGTTAATAAAATCATCATAACGCCCTGGAGACTTAAAAATTAATTTTTTATAATTTTGAGGTAAGTATTTTCCTGCTTTTCTTAATCTCTTACATTCTTCGATTAGTTCAAATCGATAATTTAAACCACTTAATTTTGACAAAGCTTTTTTAAACATAATGATAATCTTGATTATTTTCTATATATTTCAACTATACTTTGAATAGTTTTTTTTTCAATATAACCATCAAAGATATTAAAAATAAAATAAATCATTCTCTTTTCAATTTTTAATTTAAAACTTTATCTTAAACTGAAAAAAATATTATTTATTGTAAAATAATAAAATGTAATTTAATTAATTTTATCTGAGTATTTTTTAAACCATTTAATGGTTTTTGTTAAACCAGGTGATATTGCATTTTTAGGATCAAATTTAAATTCATTTATAGCTCTTTTACTATCTAGTGTTTGATATGGAATTTCGTTTTTAGCTTCATGTTTATCATACAATAATAATATTTCATTAGTTTTACCTTTAGAAATTTTATCATAAATAAGTTTGGTAATATCTTTAACTGTATATGGAGAATTTGTACCAAAATTGTATACTTTATATTTAGGTTTCTTGAAATAAATTTTTTTTGATATATTCAAAAGAGTTTCACACCAATCTTCAACAAACATATAGTCTCTTAAAAGCATTCCATTTGATCTTGGTTTAAAATTATTTTTACCAAGTGCACTTACTATCAAACTAGGTATAATTGCTGTAAGATTGAGTTGCCCTGGGCCATAAAGATTACAAGATCTTGTTGTTAGAGTATTTAAATTGAAATTATTGTCGTAGGTTTGAACTAATTTTTCACAAATTAATTTTGATACCTCATAAGGATACTTTGGTTTTGGTATATACTCTTCCTTATAAGGTAAGAATTTTTTTTCAATATCTCCGTAAACTTTATCAGTGGAACAAAATATAAAACTTTTAAGACTTTTATTATTTTTGAAAGCTTCAAGTAAATTTAAAGTTGAATTAATATTGTTATGTAATGTGTCAAATGGAAATTCAATTGCCTTTTGAACCTCTACCTGTGCTGCAAGATGAAAGCAAATTTCTAAATTATTATCATTAATAAATGCCTTTATTTGATTTGAGTCATTTAATGATATACTTAGGGAATTATAGTCATTTATATTTTCAAATTTGAGCAGCGATTTATTTGAGTTATTATTGTGTATGCCATAAACATTTGCATCATTTTCGATAAGTTTCTTACACAAATTACTACCAAGAAAACCATGTATCCCTGTAATTAAAACATTTTTATTTTTCCAAAATTTATCTTTTTTCATTTATTTTCTTCATATTTTTCCTAGCCAATTCCAATTCAAGAACTGAGTTAAAAGTAATATGATATCCATCGTGAATGTATTCATTTACTTGATCTTTACTACATAAAAAGTTTATATAATTTTCAAGTTTATTATAATTTTTTATGAACTTAAGATTTTTATGCTCAAAAATTAAAAAACCAATATTATAATTACCAATGTATGGTTTTTCACTAAATGTGAATTTATTCTTTGCTTTCTTTTTGAGAAAACCGAAACTTGAAAAATGCTTGTATGTGCATATCGTAATTAACTTTTTGGATTTATTATGACTTCTAATCAGTCTATCAAAGTTTATATCAGCTAATTCATCCCCGTAGAAGACTATTAAGTTATTTTCGCTCCTTATTAAATTTTTTTTTATTCTAGCAATAATACTAATTTTGCCATCATCAAAAAAATTTATTCTTTTATTTTTTCTAAATTCTTTTTTTATATATTTTTCAATTTTATCGAATAAATAATGACCTGATATTAATATTTGTTTACATTGTTCTGGTATTGAATTTATTATTTCAAAGAGTACTGGATTTTTATTTAGCTTGAGAAGGCTCTTAGGTATTTTTTTTCCTAACTTTTCCAGCCTTGTTCCTTCTCCACCACATAATATCAAAGCATTAAATTGATTTCTCATTTATAATGTTTATAAAAATTTATAATGAATAATATCATTTTAATACCAGCTTATAAACCAGATAAAAAGTTGATACAACTTATTCAACAAATTAAACATATAAATAATATATTAATAGTATTAATTAACAATGGTAATGGACCAGAATATGATTTTATATTTGATAAATTACAATATGAAAAAAATTTACACATACCATTTGTTAAAATTAATAAAGGTAAAGGTTATGGGATAAAGTTTGGTATAAACTATATTCTTAAAAATTTAACCCACTATCATAATATTATATTTGCAGACGCTGATGGTCAGCATACTAAAGATGATATTCAAGCTATTATTAGGAAATGCACCTTAATAAATATGAAAAAAAAATTAATAATTGGTGATAGGAAACATACAAAAAAAACACCAACTAAAAATTATTTAGGTAACACTATTTATAATTTCTTAATAAGAACTTTTAAAAAAATAAAATTAAATGATTGTCTATGTGGTTTGAGAGCCATATCACTAGAAGACTCGAAATTCTTATTAAATGTTAATGAAAATGGCTTTGATTTTGAGGTATCCTCTTTGTTTTACCTTAAAAATTTAAGTTTTAAATTTGACTCAGTTAAAATATCTGCCACTTACTATAAAGATCATAAGACCCATTTTAAAGATATCCAGAACAGTATTGACCTTTTAAAATTAATAATCAAATAAACACTGAATTGCATGTGTATTTAATATAATTTTTTCTAAAT
>CABYTH010000038.1:0-4239 GCA_902521835.1 uncultured Alphaproteobacteria bacterium | reverse complement strand
TAATTTCATCAGTTTCGTTTTTATTTAAATCTTTTCTAGCAAATTTTTTTTCTATATTGATTACCATTCTTCGTTCTTGCATGATTGAGGCATTCGCATTGTAAATCAAAGGAAGTGTTACGAGGTAAAATAGTTTTTTCTTTGTTGGAACATCTTGTATTTCTGAAAAATTATCAGGTAATTCTGATATTATAGGAAGATGACCAATATTTTCTTGCGTTAAAATTTCAGGAATAAAATTATTTTTTTTATAATATTTATTTAAATCAACCCAATTATGAAATTCTCCTGCGTTAAGAGATGAATTTAATAAAAATCCAAAAAAAAAAATTAAAAGACTAGACTTCAACGGGTCGTACTTCACGGACTTCGGGAATATAATGCTTTAGCATATTTTCAATTCCCATTTTTAAAGTTGCCGTTGAACTCGGACATCCCTGACAGGCCCCTTGCATTTGTAGAAATACAACTCCCTCATTATATTTGTCAAATATGATATCTCCACCGTCCATAGCAACAGCTGGTCTCACTTTACTATCTAGAAGTTCTTTGATCTTTTTTACAACATCACTATCGTTCTCATCAATCGTATGTCCAGTTGATGCAGATTGCTCTGAGATAATAGGTTTATTCATTGTAAAGTGCTCAATGATACAACCCAAAATTGCAGGTTTCATAAGCGTCCAATCATTATCTTTGCCTTTGGTTATAGTGATAAAGTCAGACCCAAAAAAAACACCCTCAACACCTTTAATATTGAACAAGTTCATTGCCAAAGGTGAATTTGAGGCAGACTCTTGGTTTTGATAGAACATAGTTCCATCTTTCATGACCTCTTTTCCTGGCAAAAACTTTAAGGTTGCAGGGTTAGGCGTTGGTTCAGTTTGTACGAACATTGCTAATAATATGTCTATAAAATTGGAAATTTCAAGCCAAAGTGTCTATCTAAAACCGACTATCTTATAGACTTCTTTGAGAATAGGGCCTGCAATTGTGGATGCTTTTTCGCTACCCATATCTAGGACTTTATTTAATTCATCCTTATTATCGAGAAGATTTAATATCTCGGTTCTAATTGGTCCTATGACTTGAATTAATTTGTCTGCAAGGTCATTTTTTAATTTTGAATATTCTTTACCAGCATAACTTACCAGAGTTTTTTCGATACTTTCATCTGAACAAGCGGACAAAATATTGATTAAATTTAAACATTCAGGTTTATTTTGTAATTGATCCTTGTTATCAGGAATAAGGTCTGAGTCAGACTTTGCCTTTTTTATTTTAGAACTTATATCATCATCACTATCAGTTAATAAAATTCTAGAAAATTCAGATGCATCAGATTTTGACATCTTTTTAGTTCCATCTCGAAGGCTCATTACTCTTGTTGCATTTCCATAAATAAGTGGTTCTGGCAGGGGAAAGAAGTCTACTTTATAATCATTATTGAATTTTTGTGCAATATCTCTTGACAGTTCTAAATGTTGTTTTTGATCATCACCTACTGGAACATGTGTTGCAAGGTAAGCAAGAATATCTGCAGCCATTAAGTTTGGGTAAACCATTAAGCCAACACTTACGTTTTCTTTATTCTTCCCAGCTTTATCTTTGAATTGTGTCATTCTATTAAGCCAACCAATTCGACTGACACAATTAAATACCCAAGCAAGTTGAGAGTGTTCTGCTACACTTGATTGTTGAAATATAATTTGTTTTTTATAGTCCACTCCTGCTGCGATAAATGATGCTAATACCTCTAGCGTGTTTGAGCGAAGCTCAGCTGGATTTTGCTCAACAGTAACGGCGTGTTGATCTACAACACAATAAATACATTCAAATTCTTTTTGAAGCTCTACAAAGTTTTTTATCGCACCAAGATAGTTACCTAAATGCAGGGTTCCTGTTGGTTGAACACCGGAAAAAACTCTTTTTTGGAAACTGCTCATATTCAAATATTATTAAAATTGATATCAGAATTATCTAATAATATCGAGGGACTAAAATCGATAAACACAAAAAACCTAAAAAATAGACATTAAATCTTTTTCTATTGATTTGAGTAATTTTTTATCTTTGATTTTTTGGTTATTGTTATTCGTTAATTGAAAAATATCAAAAACCTTTTCCCCGTATGTGGAAATTTTTGCTGATTGGACACTTATTTGTTTGTCATGAAAAACTCCTAAAATATCCATTAATAATCCAGGCCTATCGCCAGATAATATTTGAAAAGTAGTGACTTGCTTACTCATATCGTTATCAATTGTAATTTGAGGATTTACAGCAAGTTTTTGTAGACCTTTGGTAAATGACCGTAAGGGTTTAAAATCTTTTTGATCAAGAGCACTCATTACATGTTTAGCTGCTCTTTTTTGTTCGCTTAAATCTAAAACACCTTTATTCAAAAAATTGGTTACCCAAAACACATCAATTACTTGATTGTTATTTAAAGATATTATTCTAGAACTAAGAATATTTGATTGAGAGTGTGTAAACCCCGAAACAATATCTTTTAAAATTCCTGGCCTATTTTTACTTGTGACAACAACAGCACTATATTCTTTATTTTCATAATTAAGAAAATTTACAGAGTTAATAACCTTTGCTTTTTTATTTTTTTGGTAAATTTTAAAGATATCGACGATCATTCTTGATGAAAAGGCTTCCCAGAATTGATTTGGAAATTCATTTATCGAATTTTTTATAAACTTTTTTAAATTAACATCAGATTTTTGTAATACTGATTTCTTTAAAGATTCTTGAACAGATGTAGAATAAGTTTTTGTATCTAGACCTCTTTGCAGAAAATCTCTTGCATTATAAAATAAACTTCTAAGCAGGCTTATTCTCCATTCGTTTAGAACGTTTGGTCCGACAGAGGCAATGTCACATAAGGTAAAAAGAAACAATGAGTTTATTTTTTCTTCTGTGTTTGCAATAGAAGTAAATTTAGCAATTGCCTCAGGACTTTGAGTATCATTTTTAAAAGCTGTATCGCTCATTGATAAATGGTTTTCAACTAACCACAATGTCAATTCTTTCACTTCTTCTGATACAGGAAGTCTTTTTAGGATCTTGTTGGTTAACTCTGTTCCATAAACAGAATGATTTTTTGGCCCCTTCTTTCCAATGTCATGAAATAGTAAAGCGATGTGAAGGGCTTCTCTTGAGGATAACCTGCTATATATTTCATTATAAAAAGATTTTTGTCTTAGCTCATTTAGGTTGTGCAGTGTTAATAATAAGTGTTCGTCGGTGGTGTAGTGATGATAAATATCAAACTGCACTTGTCCCCAAACTCTGCCAAACTCAGGAAATATTTCGCTAAATAGCTGGGTATCATTAAAATCATGAAGGGCCTGTATAGGATTTTTTTTGGAGACGACAATATTTAAAAATGATTGGAGGTGCTGTTTATTTGTGGTTTTTTTTAAAACTTTTCTTTTTTCCTCGACGGTCTTTAAAAAGCGAGGATGAATGAGTAAATTATGTTCCAAGGATTTTTCAAAGACGTTTGCCCATTTTAGTTGAAGGTTTTTAGCGGTATTATTTTTTAAATTCAGAAAACCTTTTTCAATTATAAATTCTTTTTCTAATGATTTAGTTTTAGTGGGTTTTCTTTTATAAATTGTTTTGATTATTAAATCCTCTGGAAGCTTTGAATAAAAGGTTCTTAAGAGAGAATTAATCTTTGCAACATTCACAAACAAATCTTTCATAAAAATCTCCACTCCTTTTTCCTTCTTTTTATCTTTGTAAGAGAGTTTTTTTGAAATTTTTAATTGATTTTCAATAGATAAAACATCGCCTTTGCTTTCGTTAAATAAATGAATAAATGCTCGAATGGTTAAGAGAAATTTCCAAGCATTCTTTAATTCTTTAATTTCCTCTTTGGTATAGATATTAACAGACGTTAAGTCTTCTAATTTATAAATATTAAACATAAAGATTGATACCCACAGTATGGTATGAATATCTCTAAGACCCCCAATACCCTCTTTGATATTCGGCTCTAAATTACTTTTAATTCCTATTCGATAGTCATGTCTTTCAACTAACTCTATAAGCTTTAATTCGCTGAGCTTTAAGGGATTTTGTTTTCCAATTAAAATCTTAATGGACCGAACAAACTCACCATATTGAATTTCATCACCAATAATAAAACGAGTCTCAACAAATTTTGTAATTGTCTTTGTATCTTTCTTAGAATCAATTAATGCCTGTTTAATTGTTAAGAAA
>CABYTH010000037.1:0-4795 GCA_902521835.1 uncultured Alphaproteobacteria bacterium | reverse complement strand
TTTAATATTTTTTTCTTTAAGAGCTGTATAAAAAGCTATATTTATCAATGAAAAAATAACAATATCATTTATAACAAAACTAAAATTTCCATAAATTAAAAATAATATTGTTACAAAAATTAGTCTAATCATTAGTGACTGCTCTTAAATTTTCAAAATTTGTAATGTCAGGCGTTAATAAGATAGGTTGATTATTGTTATAAGAAACTATGCCAAGTCTTAGTATTAAATCATCAAGAGGCACAACGGCGATGTCGCCTACTTGGAAATCTGGTATTTCAGTGCTTTCTTTGTGTCTCAAAAAACTTAGATAATTATTATTCGTGCCACTGACAATATAAGACTTTCCATTAATAAAAACTTCATCACCATAATTAATACTCTTAACAGTAACAACTTCGGAAGTATTAGAGTTTATATTAACAACTCTACCAACTATATTTAGTCCATCAATAATATAATCACCTATTAAGAGACCACTATTTGAGCCCTTATCTATAATAAAGTTTTTATTATAAACTAAATTTCTATCACCTAAAACTTGCACACCTACTGAGATTGGTAATTTAATAGAGGACTGATGAAAAATTTTATTTTGCTCTGAATATTTAGAAGTCAATGTTAATAAATATTTATTAATTGATCGAAGATAGTTATTTTCGTCTTCTAATTTTTTTATAGTATTCATATGATCAAAGTTCAGATTAAGAACCAAAAATAAATCGTTGATTTCGTTACCAACAAAAACAAACGGAGACTCTACTTTGTCTTTTAGAAAATATGTGAAAAGTTTAGTTTTAGAATTGTAATTTGGAAATAATATTAATGTTAAGAATAAAAAAAAACAGATTATATAGATTAAGAAAACTTTTTTGTTATTAATCACTTAAGAAAACATCTTGGTGGTTAGGGTTCTCTTCTAAAGCCATGCCAGTTCCTCGAGCTACACATGTTAACGGATCGTCGGCAATAGAGACAGGTAGTCCAGTAGTAACTCTAATTGCTTCATCTAGACGTTGAAGTAAAGCCCCTCCTCCAGTAAGCATAATACCTTTATCAACTATATCTGCTGCTAATTCTGGTGGAACAACCTCAAGTGCTCTTTTTAAAGCTGTAATGATTTGAGATAACGAGTCAGATAAAGCCTCTGCGACTTGTCTTTCGGATATTACAACCTCTCTTGGAAGGCCATTTATAAGATCCCTTCCCTTTACTGTGAGGGTCTTACCATCCCCATTATCAGGAATGCCTGCACACCCTATTTGGGTCTTTATTCTCTCTGCGGTTGACTCACCTATTGCTAATTTATGGACACTCCTCATAAAATTTACTATTGCATCGTCCATTGTATCACCACCAACTTTAATACTGCTGGAGTGTACAACTCCTCCTAAAGACAAGACTGCTATTTCAGTTGTACCTCCACCAATATCTACTACCATAGAACCAGATGGTTCAGAGATTGGTAAACCAGCTCCAATAGCGGCAGCTACTGGCTCTTCAATCAGATAAACTTTTTTGGCACCAGCTGTTTCTGCAGACTCTTTAATGGCTCTTCTTTCAACATTTGTAGCTCCAGAAGGAACACAAATAACAATATTTGGGTTTGCAAAAAAACTTTTCTTATGAACTTTTTTTATAAAATGTTTAATCATAGCCTCAGCTATATCAAAATCAGCTATTACTCCGTCTTTCATTGGTCTAATTGCTTCGATTCTTCCAGGGGTTCGTCCAAGCATTGATTTTGCCTCACTTCCAACAGCTAATACTGATTTATTATTCTTATTGTCTGTTGCAATTGCTACAACTGATGGTTCGTTTAATATAATTCCCTTTCCTTTCACATATACAAGTGTATTAGCAGTTCCTAGATCTAGTCCCATATCTTCGCTTAAAAAAGAGTTGAAAGATTTTAACATTTATATTCCTTTAATATTTGAGATACTAATCTCAGAAACTCCTTCTTGCATATTAGAGTTTTTTTCAAAGTTTATTATTTTATTGCATGCATTAATATAAGATTTTGCAGATGCAACTATAATATCTATATCAGATGCCTTACCAATGAATTCTTTATTTAAATATCCAAGTTTAACGGTAACTTCTCCTTGTGCATCAGAGTCAGGAGTAATCGCATTTATGTGATATAAAACTAATTTCGGAGAGAAACCAACTACTTTTGAAATACAATTAAATACTGCATCAATGGGGCCGTTTCCAGATCCACTTACCTCTTTCAGCTCCTCCTTGAAGTTTAACTCTAAAGAAGCAACATGTTTGGAATTAGTGCCTGACATGATGCTTAAATTTTTAAGCTTTAAGGTGTTTGATTTGTTAAAATAAGTGTCATCTACCAGAGCTATTATATCCTCATCGTAAACATCTTTTTTCTTATCGGCTAAAAGCTTAAATTTTTCGAAAATTTCATTGATATAATTATCGCCAACTTCATAACCTAAAATTTTTAATTTTTCTTTGAATGCATGTTTTCCGGAGTGTTTACCAAGCACCAAACTTGATTTCTTTAAACCTATTGTTTCTGGTGACATAATTTCATAAGTTTGAACATTTTTTAATACTCCATCTTGGTGAATTCCTGATTCATGAGCAAAAGCATTAGCGCCAACAATTGCTTTATTAGGTTGAACAGGGAAACCTGTGATAGAGGATACAAGTTTCGAGGTTTTTGAAATAGCACTGGTATTAATATTTGATTGAACATTTAAAAGATCTGACCTAACTTTCATAGCCATAACTACTTCCTCTAGTGCAGCGTTACCTGCTCTTTCCCCTAATCCATTTATAGTACATTCAATTTGTCTTGCACCATTTTCAACTGCATTGAGGGAATTTGCAACCGCTAACCCTAGATCATTATGACAATGAACAGATATGATTGCTTTATCAATATTAGGAACATTGTTTTTAACTTTTTTTATAATCTCTCCAAATTCAAAAGGTAAGGTATAACCGACTGTGTCAGGAATATTTATTGTAGATGCACCGCTTTCAATAGCTAGCTCTATACACTTATACAAAAAATCAATTGAGGATCTTCCACCATCTTCACAACTCCACTCTATATTCGGGCATAAATTTCTTGCAAATGATACGCTATCTTTAATTTTTTCTAAGACCTCCTCTTCAGTTAACTTGAGTTTAAACTTCATATGAATTGGACTTGTGGCAATAAAAGTGTGAATTCTTGGATTTTTAGCTTTTTTTACAGCATTCCAAGCTGTTTCAATGTCCTCATGTTTTGCCCTAGCTAATCCGGCTATCTGGCAGTCCTTAATTTCACTTGCAATTGCTTGAACTGAATTAAAGTCACCTTTAGAGGCTATTGGAAAACCAGCCTCAATTATGTCAACCTTTAACTCCTCTAATAGTCTAGCAATAGAGAGCTTTTCTTCTTGATTCATCGAAGCCCCAGGAGACTGCTCTCCGTCTCTAAGGGTAGTATCAAATATTAATACTTTATCAGGCAATATTAGATATCCTTTACAAGTTTATTCGATGCTATCCATGGCATCATAGATCTTAATTTAGCTCCTACCTCTTCAATTTGGTGCTTTGCACCTTGGTCTCTCATTTGTTTAAACTTAATTTGCCCTGATTTATGTTCAGCCATCCATTCTTTTGTGAAAGTACCATCTTGTATTTCACTTAGAACTTTTTTCATTTCAGCTTTTGTAGCTTCGTTAGGAACTACTCTTGGACCTCTGGTATAATCACCGTATTCAGCTGTATTAGATATAGAATACCTCATATTAGCCATGCCACCTTCATACATTAGATCAACAATTAATTTTACTTCATGTAAACATTCAAAATAGGCCATTTCAGGCGCATACCCAGCTTCAACAAGAGTTTCAAAACCGTTTCTTACGAGGGACATTAAGCCTCCACAAAGAACTGTTTGCTCACCAAATAAATCTGTTTCGCATTCCTCCTTAAAAGTGGTTTCAATTATACCGGATTTACCTCCACCCAAAGCAGAAGCATACGCAAGACCAATTTCTTTTGCATTACCACTTACATTTTTGTCTACTGCGAGTAAACATGGCACTCCTCCACCTTTAAGATACTCTCCTCTTACTGTATGGCCTGGGCCTTTTGGAGCAACCATAAAAACATCTAAATCTTCTCTTGCTGTAATAAGTTGAAAATGAATATTTAAACCATGAGCAAATGCTAAAGCAGCACCGTTTTTTATATTGTCGTGGATTTGAGTTTGATAAATTTCTTGTTGATTTTCATCAGGAGCTAAGAACATAACAATATCTGCATCCTTTACTGCATCTGCAGGTGTTTGAGTTTTTAAGCCAACATTTTTTGCTTTTTCAATTGATAAAGAGCCTTCCCTCAATCCCACAACCACATTAGAAGCCCCAGAGTCTTTTAAATTTAATGCATGAGCATGACCTTGAGATCCAAAACCTACTATTACAATTTTTTTGTCTTTTATAATGTTAAAATCAGCATCTTGTTCGTAATAAACCTTCATATTACCCCCTAAAAACGTTATATTCCGAGCCCTATAGGCCCACTTCGAACTAATTCGACTTTTATACCACCGATTGTGTCTAAGTCATCTAAAAATTTGTTTATTCGCTCGCTTGTGCCAGATATTTCATAAACGACAACATTTTGTCTTTTTTGAACAGTTCTTGAACGATAAATATCTGCAAAATTGAGTATTTTTTGATCTTGTTCTTCATTTTCAAATTCGATTTTAACTAGGCAAATTTCTGCCTCATAAGACTCACTTAAGTATGCTAAATTAGTGGCGCTA
>CABYTH010000036.1:0-4978 GCA_902521835.1 uncultured Alphaproteobacteria bacterium | reverse complement strand
TATCGTATTTGATATTGGAATGCGTTATGGGAATCCTAGCATCTCTAAGGGTTTAAATAATCTTAGAAATCAAAATTGTGATCGTATTATTATTTTACCTTTATACCCTCAATATTGTGCGGCTACAACGGGCTCAACTTTTGATGCTGTTGCAGAAGAATTAAAAAGTTGGCGTTGGGTACCATCTCTTCGTTTTATTGGAGGATATTACGAAAATGAACTTTATATTAAAGCTCTAAAAAATAGCATTGAAGAATTTTGGACTAAAAATTCAAAACCAAAAAAAATCATATTTAGCTATCATGGTGTTCCAAAAAAATATTTAGATAAAGGGGATCCGTATCATTGTTTTTGCAGAAAAACTACTAGGCTGGTGGCAGAGACCATGGGCTTACCAGAGGAAAGTTATATGACCACATTTCAATCTAGATTTGGACCAGCAGAATGGCTTCAACCTTACACAGATAAAACTATAGAGAACTTAGCAAAAAATGGTACAGACCACATTCATGTTATAAGTCCGGCTTTTTCCTCAGATTGTCTCGAGACAATAGAAGAACTTAACGAGGAAAATAGAGAAATATTCATGGAAAATGGTGGAAAGGAATTTGGATATATTCCTTGTCTAAATGATCGAGAAGATCATATACTCCTACTCACTTCGTTGATAGAGAACGAACTACATGGGTGGGTATGAGTGATCAAATAAAAAATCAACAAACTAAAGCAGAAAAGTGGTTTCGCGAACTTCGAAATCAAATGGTTGGATCAATACAAAAGCTTGATGGATCTGAATTTTTAGAAAAAGAGTGGCAAAGACCTGGTGGTGGTGGAGGTTTGATGTCCTTACTAAAAGGAGAAATATTTGAAAAAGTAGGAGTAAATATTTCAACAGTGCATGGTAATTTTAGTGAAGAATTTAAAAAATCAATGCCGGGAACCGAAGAGGATCCAAGCTTTTGGGCCAGTGGTATCTCAGTCGTAGCTCACATGAAAAACCCGAAAATTGCTGCAGCTCATTTTAACACTAGGTACATAACTACAAAAGGAAAACAATGGTTTGGTGGTGGTTGTGATTTAACCCCTGCAATACCTGAAAAATTAGAAACAGATAATTTTCATCAAGGTCTCCAACGAACATGTGATCAACATAATTCAACTTATTATGAAAAATTTAAAAAACAATGTGATGAATACTTTTATTTAGAGCATCGAAAAGAGAGTAGAGGTATAGGAGGGATTTTTTTTGATTATATCAATACAGACTTTGATAAGGATTTATCATTCATAAAAGATGTTGGGCAATTCTTTATTAATTTTGTAATTGAAAACTCAAAAAGAAAAAAAGATTTTAACTTTAATCAAGATGACTTAGATGCTCTTTCAAAAAAAAGATCTCGTTACGTAGAATTTAATTTGCTTTATGATAGAGGGACATTATTTGGATTAAAAACTGGCGGTAATATTGATGCTATATTAATGTCAATGCCCCCTGAGGCTAAATGGTAACAAAATGTATGAGTTATTAAAAATTTTACATATCATATCTTTTGTATCATGGTTTGCTGGGTTATTTTATTTACCAAGACTTTTTGTTTATCATGTAGAAAACATAACCAATCCTGAAATGAATAGTGTATTTCAAAAAATGGAATATAAATTGCTAAAAATTATAATGAACCCGGCAATGATATTGACTTGGGTATTTGGATTAGCCCTTATCCATTATGTTGGTTTTGAATTATGGCTTTTTTTGAAAATTATATTAGTTCTTATTCTATCTGCATTTCATATGTATTTAGGTAAGATTAGAAAAAGTTTAGAGAGTAATTTTAGAGACTATACCTCAAAATATCTAAGAATTATCAATGAAGTGCCTACAGTTCTTCTCATTTTAATTATAATACTTGTAGTTGTAAGACCTTTTTAATTTTATGGATCTTACCCAAGGGGATATAAAAAAACAATTAATCGGTATGGCTGTTCCAGCAGGGACAGGTCTTTTATTTTATACTTTGTACAATGTAGTAGATACTTTTTATGCAGGTCTCATAAGCACAGAGGCTATTGCAGGCTTATCAATATCTTACCCCTTGTATTTTATTTTATTGGCTTTCGCTGTAGGTTTTGGACAAGGCACTACAGCTCTTGTCTCAATAGCTATTGGCAAAAAAAAATTTAATGAGGCAATTAAGATACATACTCAAGCTTTAGTTATCACTTTATTGATTTCTATAGCCATTGGGTTTACAACCTTTCTATTATCTAGACCTGTATTTTTATATTTTGGTGCAGAAGGTATTTTTCTTAACAATGGTCTAAGATATATAAAAGTACTCTCAATTGGTGCTCCAATTTTTATTGTTTCTTTTGTCGTTAATTCTCTTTTATATGCACAAGGAGATACAAAAAAAAATAGAAATGCATTAATCATAAGCTTTTTTATTAATTTAATATTTAGTCCTTTCTTATCTTTAGGTTATGGTCCTTTTCCTGCATTGGGAACTCTCGGGATAGCTCTTGCAACAGTTATATCTCAACTATTTCATTTTTTCTTTTTAAGCTATTATGCTATTCGCAGTCCTTTGTTTAAGTATTTCAATTACAATTATATTTGGCTAGAAACTAAATTCGTATTAAGAATTCTAAGACAATCTATACCCTCTAGTATGAATATGTTTATGATTGCAATTGGTTTCTTCATAATGCAAAAGTTTGTTACAAGTTATGGTGCCTCAGCTAGTGCAGCTTATGGTATAGCTTTAAGAATTGAGCAGATTATTTTATTACCTGCCATAGGATTTAGTAGTGCTTTATTAAGTATGGTAGGACAAAATTTTGGTTCGAAGAATTTTAATAGAATTTATGAAGCTTTTTTAATTTCATTAAGGTTATCTATGACAATGATGATTTTTGGGGCAGTGGTGCTTATATTTGCGGGTGAAAGGATTGCTAGTTTTTTTTCAAGAGACAGTGAAGTGATAATTATTGCTGGTAGCTACTTGTTTATGGTAGCTTTTTTGGCTTTTATATATCAAGTTATTGATAGGTGTGACTCTGTACTTTCTGGTTTAAGAAAACCTTCTGTAAATGTGTTCTACACTTTTATTAGATTGGTATTTCTTCCCCCATTTGTAATTTATTTATTTTCTGAGACTCTAGAAAAAGGCCTAATTGGTATTTGGTGGGCTATATTTTTTACAAATTTACTAGGCTCAGTGTTTGTTTTTTTTCATATGAAATATTTATTTAAAAAGGAATCCGGTATCTTAATAAATTAACTAAAATCTTTCAGGTCTTCCAAATGCTTGCTAAGAGCTTTAGTAGATAATTGTATCTCATAGATAAATAACATTATAGCTATTGAAAATATCAATATCCCTAAACCAAAAAAGTTTAAGGCTAAGTCATAAATCTTGATATAGCTAAAAAAAATAGATATTAAATTCAGCAAAAAGCTGATCCCAGAGAGGGTTTGAACTGACCTAACTAATGTTAAACGGGTTGTGAGTACTTTTATTTGATCTAAGTGATGTTGAACCACATTGCTAGTTGGTCTATTTGTAATTATTGTGTCATGGATCTTTCTGATTAATGAAGCAAGAGAAGTATATCTATTACCAAACGATATCATCATTAAAGGTATAGCTGGAAACAAAAGCGCTGGATAAAGTGTTGTGAAGCTTGGCATACTATTAATGGAGCAGTTTGTTATAACTAGGAGGGAATAACTAAGTATCTATGTCAACACGGAGTTAATCGAAACTTTTAAAACTGCCCCAAATAAGTACTAACATAATATTCAAAAAAAAACTCGTGTTATGATTGCATAACAACTATGCAACTTACAGGCAGCTGATGAAATAATTTATAAATAAAAAATTAACAATCAAATTATTTCTAAGAAAATAATCGATAATGTAAGTATAAGCAAATAAAGAATTATTATTATATTAACTAATTTCCAAACTTGTTTGTTTAAAAAATATAATCTTAGTGATTGAGCACCATAGCCTAAAAAATAAAAAAAAATAAATGACGCTAGACTTGCACCTAATCCAAATAAAATCTTGTCAGAAATAGTTAGAAAATTTTTTGATAAATTTCCTAAAATAAAAACAGTGTCTGAGTAAACGTGTGGGTTTAAAAAAGTAAAAGCAAGTGTCTGAAGAGCTATTTTTGACTTTGATGTTTGTGTATGTGTTTGAGAAAATACAATATCATGTTTAAATGTTTTTATTTTTGACCATATAAAATTTAAAAGAAAGAGGACAAGCCCTATAGATAATAATAAATTGATCAGATCGTTGATGAAATTTTTAATAAAGTGAAATATGAAAATTCCAAAAAAAATCAATAAGAAATCACCAACTATACATATTGAAGTTACTAAAAAAATATTATTTTTTTTTATTCCTTGCTCTATAACAAATAAATTTTGTGCACCTATAGCAAGTATTAAACTTAAACCTGTTGAAAAACCAAAAATAAACTCGTTCATGACAATTTTGCACAGTTTATATACTTTACACCTAAAATCTATTTAGTAAGTTTGTGTGATGAAAGTTTTTGTTGGTGGAGTATTTTTTGCTTTAATATTTATTTTTGTCGTAACTGATGGTTTTGTAAAAATTAGTCTACCTCTGTAAACCTTCTTCTTTTACCACTACTCCACTCATCACTAAATTTTAAAGTCCCTAAGTGTAATGGTATTTTTTCTTTAACAATTAAATTATTTTCCGAAAATTTAAAAAAAGATTTATGAAGATAGCGAAACTCAAGCAAATGATTCATAATTCCAAAGTTTATATCCTTAATTACATTAGGATCTACATTCTGGTTTGAAATAAAAACATAATCATTATCTGCAGGAAAATTTAAAATTGAACGAAGCGATAAATTAGAGGGATGATTGAGTAAATCTGATTTTTTAATAATTGCATATTGAAATTGATTTTGTTCAATTTTTTTAATTATT
>CABYTH010000035.1:0-5605 GCA_902521835.1 uncultured Alphaproteobacteria bacterium | reverse complement strand
GGAAAATTAATTTTGAACAAACTTGTTGAATATAAAAAAATTTTAATCAAAGAAAATGAGACCATGAATTTAATTGGTAAAAGCACAATTCATGATTTAGACAAAAGACACTTTTTAGATTGCATACAAATAGTCAAATATCTTCCTCAGCATGAAAAACCATTGATGGATATTGGAACAGGTGCTGGCCTTCCAGGAATAATCTTGTCAATAGTTGGTTTTAAAAACCTTCATTTAGTTGAAAAATCGCCAAAAAAATCTCTTTTCTTAGAAAAGTGCAAATTGCGACTAGGATTAAAATATGAAGTACATAATAAATCAATAACAGACATATCAAACCTCAGTATTGACTACATAACAGCTCGTGCTTTTGCTTCAGTTGAAAAAATTATATTGATGACGAGAAAAATAATTAACAAACAAACTAAATTTATACTTCTTAAAGGGAGGTCCTACATATCAGAACTTGAAACAATAAATGAACAAAATTTTTTTTGGGAGACGCATCAAAGTATTACCTCAAATGAGTCAAAAATAATTATTATAGGCAAAAAATGATCATTACTATTGCAAATCAAAAAGGAGGCGTTGGTAAAACAACAACAGTTGTAAATTTGGCAACAGCATTGGCATCGGTAGATAAAAAAGTCCTGGTTATTGATATGGACCCGCAATATAACTCATCAATGTCGTTTAATGCATATGATAGTAATCTTTCTATCTATAGAATTTTTAGCAATGATTTAAATATTGAAAATGCAATTCAAAAATCACAAATACCTAATCTAGATGTTATATCTGCTTGTGAGGATCTCGCTGCTGCAGAACACGAGTTGGCTGAGGATGATAATAGAAATTTTCTTTTAAAAAATTATATCGACAAAATAAAAGATGATTATGAATATATTTTTATTGATACTCCACCAACATTAGGACTATTAACAGTCAGCTCATTAACAGCTAGTGATGAAGTATTAATACCCGTACAGTGCGAATTTTTTGCCTTAGAGGGGCTGTCTAAACTAATTAAAACAATAGAAATAGTAAAAAAAAATCTGAATATTTATCTCAAACTTAATGGAATTATTTTAACAATGTTTGACAAAAGAAACTCTCTATCGTCATTAATTGAAAAAGAAGCTAGAGAATATTTTGATACAAATGTATACAAATTCAATGTCCCTAGAAACGTAACTTTATCTGAAGCACCAAGTCATGGTCTTCCAGCAATTATCTACGATTTAAAGTGTAGTGGTTCGCAAGCATATATTGCTTTAGCAAGAGAATTTCTAGAAAGGAGGCACGCAAATGACACTCAATAAAAAACTTGGCAAGGGTTTATCATCTTTGTTGGGCAATAAACAAAGTGTTCTAAACAAGAAGTCTGATAATAAAGATTTATTATTAATTCCGATTGAAAAAATATTTAGAGATGAATCTCAGCCAAGAAAGGAATTTAATAAAGAAAGGATAGTGGAATTAGCACAATCAATTGAAAAAAATGGCCTAATACAGCCACTAATTGTAATACAAAGGGATTTGGACAGTTATTCAATAGTTGCTGGTGAAAGAAGATGGAGAGCAGCGCAGAGCACGCAACTTAAATTATTGCCAGCTTTATTACTCCCTAAGGATCTTGATAAAGACGAAATATCTTTGATTGAAAATATCCAAAGGGAAGATTTAAAAGTTTCTGAAGAAGCAAGTGCTTATAAGCGTTTAATCGAAAAAAATAAATATACTCACGAAACACTATCTGAAATCGTAGGTAAAAGTAGATCGCACATAACAAACACACTGCGGATATTAGATTTAGACGAATTCTTTTTTAAATTATTAAATAGCGGAAAAATATCTATGGGCCACGCAAGAGCTTTAGTAGGTAAAAAACCAAATGATTTTGATGATTATACTTTAAGTCAGATATCATCTGGTAAAATTTCAGTTAGAGATTTAGAAAAAAACAAAAGGAAAAAAAGTGTTATTGAGCCAAATTTAATACATGAGGAAAAAACACTGAGTGACACGATAGGATTTAAAACTAAAATTACTTATAATAAAAAGGGTAAAGGAAATATTAAAATTTTTTATGAAAATTTAGAACAATATAATTTTTTAATTAGTAAGCTAAAAAATTAAACTTTTTATACAATGCTTCTTTTTTTAATTTAAAGAATAGCTCTTTTATATTTATTCTAGATTTCTTGGACATGAATATCTCTTTTCTAATCTGTAAAATGAAATTATCAGTATCTCTTCTATTAGTATCAGATAGGTAATTAGAATCATTTACGTTGTATTTACTAACCTCTGAATATGTGAGATATGGTTTAGATATACAATAATTAATTAATTCTTCATCATTGATATTACAATATTTATTTAAAAATATTTTTAAGTCTTTTTCAAAGTCGTATCCATTTATCGTGGTATATTTATTTAATAGTTTTTTAAAACATTTATAATCTGTAAAAATAATTTTTTTAAAATCTTTACCTCCAATTTCCTCAATATGCTTAATATTATTTAAATTATGGATACTTACTTTTCTATTTTCAAATAACTCATTTGAAATAAAATTTTCACTAGAACTTATATTGTTATCAATTTTTACATCAAATTTATTCGTAAATACTTTGATTATATAACTGTAAAAACAATAAATTTCTTCATTCACTTGATTTACTAATAATGTAACATCATCATCGAAAGACAAAAAATCTTTGATTTTTTCGATACTATTTTTCTTCATTACAAATTAAAATACTATCATCTAAATTATTTATAAAAACTTTCACCAAATATTCAATGTTTTCAAGTTTAATTTCATCAACCGCAGTCTTATTACTAATAAATTTATCACTAGCAGCCAGTACGTAATATTGAGATACATTATTAGTGTACAAATATGTCAAACAGCCTAATTCATTGTCATAAACTTTTAAATTTATTTTGCTATCTATTCTTTCTCGATCTGAAGTATTGTCTATATTAGTTATAAAAAGTTTATTTGAGTGTGAAACATCAGCTTGAATTTGTAAATTTGAACTTTCGTCCAACATTCCAAAATTATTTAAATATTGCTTCAACTGGTTAGATAGTACTAAGCCATCATATTCATTACCAATATATGCTACCGACAACTTTCTTAAATTTTCTTTTTGGTTATTGACACAAGAAAAAAGTGATAAGTTAATTAGTAATAATATTAATAATCTTATCTTGAACATTAATTACCTTTGTAATTTTTTTATCTATTATTTTATTTTTAACTCTATCTAATTTACAAATAGACTCCATAATTTCTTCCTCTGAATAACCCTTTTTAGTTTCTATAGTTGTTATTAATTTCCCTTGAATTTGTACTGGTAATGTTATTTTGTCTTCTAACAACAGATTTGTATTAACATTTGGCCAATGCTTAAATTCATTTGAGTCAAATAAATTCTTATTTATTGAGAGCGCTAATTTAGGAAGTATAGGGAATATGCAAGTGAGAATTTTTTTACTTAAGTCAGAGTTGTGAAGGTATGTTTTCGTTTTTTCTAAATAATTAAAAAGAGTATAAATGTCAGCAACACATTTATTTAAAGAAAAATTCAATATATTTTTTTCTATGTTAAATACAAATTTTTCAACATTCTTATTTACATCATTATCAATAATACTTTTCTCTCTGAGAAAATATCTTTCTAGACGATGAATTAAATTTTTCGAGCTTTGTATTCCTTCATCTGTCCACTCCAATTCTCTATCAGGAGGAGAGTCTGATATCATGAATATTCTTGTAGCATCAATACCATAGCTACTTAAGATTTCATCAGGTTCAATAACATTTTTTTTTGATTTAGACATTTTTTCACAAGGCCCTTCTTCAATTTTCTCTTTTGTATTTAATCTAATAAGAATACCAGCTTTTGAAACGACCTCACTGGGCATAACCCACTGATTGTCAGATGTTTTAAAAGTTTTGTGTGTAATCATGCCTTGAGTAAATAATTGTTTGAAAGGTTCATCAATTTTTAAATTATAAATATCTCTAAGTGCTTTCATAAAGAACCTTGAATACAAAAGGTGAAGTATAGCATGTTCAATCCCACCAATATATTTATCGACAGGTAAAAGTTCATTTATTTCTCTAGTGTCAAAAGGCTTCTCTAACTTATTATTAAGAAACCGCATATAATACCAAGAAGAGTCTACAAACGTATCTAGGGTGTCAGTTTCTCGAAATGCAATTTTATTTGTTTTTGAACAAATAATTTTTCTCCAATCTTCTTTTTTAAGTAAAGCATTGCCTTTACCCTCCAAATTAACATCATATGGTAACAATACTGGTAATTCATCTTTATCTAAAACTCTGTAAGAGCCATCTTCGTAATAAATCACCGGTATTGGACAGCCCCAATATCTTTGTCTCGAAACACCCCAATCCCTTAATTTAAAATTTATCTTTTTATCTCCAATACCCTCTTTTTTAAAATATTCAATAACCTTCTCTATAGCCTGTTTCTTATCCAACCCGTTCAACAAAGGAGAATTTATTACTTTTCCCTCACCTGTATATGGAAGTTCTTTATCATCACATTCAACAACTTTTATTACTGGTAAAGAATATTTATTTGCAAATTCAAAGTCACGCTCGTCATGCGCCGGACAACCAAATATCGCCCCTTCCCCATATGTATCAAGAACAAAGTTTGCAACATAAATAGGAATTTTTTTATCTAATATTGGATGTTTACAATTAATATTTAGTTTTACACCAAGCTTTTCTTTTTCCTCATTAACTGATGCAAAATTGCTTTTAATATCCTCAATTGTATCCTTGTCGAGATTATCACTAACAATCTTATGATTTACAGATACTGCAATGAATGTTGCACCATATATTGTATCAGGCCTAGTAGTATAAATATTTAAAAAATCACCACTTCCACAAATTTCAAATTTTATTTCAGCTCCTATAGATTTGCCAATCCAATTCTTTTGCATAGTTTTCACTTTTTCTGGCCATAAATCTAGATCATCTAAACCATTTAAAAGCTCTTCAGCATAATTTGTAATTTTAAAAAACCATTGAGATAATTTTTTCTTTTCAACTTCTGCTCCAGTTCTCCAACCTTTTCCATCAATGACTTGTTCATTGGCTAAAACAGTCTGATCAACTGGGTCCCAATTTACCAAAGCATCTTTCTTGTATGCTAGACCAGCATTATAAAGATCTATAAATAGTTCTTGTTGATGCACATAATATTCTTCACTGCATGTTGCAATTTCTCTATTCCAATCTATGTCTAAATCAAGCTTTTGAAGTTGCTCTTTCATGTTTTTTATATTTTGATATGTCCAATCTTGAGGATGTGTTTTAAATTGTATAGCTGCATTTTCTGCAGGCAAACCAAAGGCATCCCATCCCATTGGATGTATAACTTCATCACCCTTTAATTTATGATACCTTGCACAAATATCCCCAATTACGTAATTTCTAACATGTCCCATATGTATATTCCCAGAAGGATATGGAAACATTTCTAAGATATATTTTTTTGAGGTCACTTCTAAGATGTTGAGTTAGATAAGTTACCAGCTATCTCAAGAATTT
>CABYTH010000034.1:0-5833 GCA_902521835.1 uncultured Alphaproteobacteria bacterium | reverse complement strand
TTGTATTCTTGAAATATTACATGATAAAAATTCAAAAGCTATAAACGACAGTATCCATGCTGCCTCATTTACACCAATATCATAATTTTGATTAAAGAAGCTATGATCAATTATAACGAAAGACAAAATAAATCCGAGCATATACACACCAGAGTTTCCTAAAAAAAATTTAGGTAGTTTAAAAAAACCATAATTAAAAAAAATAAATATAAAACTTGGGAAAACTAGATACATCAATAGTTCATGATTTCCTGAAAAATAGACCAAAAGAATTATATTATTTATAAAAATACCAATCGCCGATCCATCAATTCCATCTAAATAATTTAAGCTATTTATTATTACTAATGATGATATAAGAGTGAAAATGATAGAAAATTTTCCAAGATAAATATATTCATCAAATAATTTACCTATATGAATAATATTTATATCCGCAAAAATAATAAAATAAATTATAGCAAATATTTGCATAAATAGTCTCGATAAAGGTTTTAAATTATACTTATCATCAGCTAATCCGATTAAAAGTAAAACTAGTGAAAAAAATATTATCAAATTAATATTTGAAATAGTTTCGATACCACTTAATAAAAATATTTGTAATAATAAACAAATATATAATGCAAATCCACCTGTGTAAGGTACAGGAAATTTATGTGACTTCCTTTCACTGGGAATATCTAAAAAATTAAATTTAGTTGATAATATTTTTATAATAAAAAAAATCAGAAGTGTTAATAAAAAATATATAAACAAAAGATTTGTCATATTTTTTGCAAATGACTCATATGGCTATTTATTAGTTATATTGTATTATTTCATATTTAATATATTTTCAAAGTATAGAACTAAATTTATATAAATTTTATAATCACAATGAAAATCTTATTACTTGGTAGTAGTGGACTTGTTGGAAATTCATTATTAAAAGAATTAAAAAAAAGTAAGAAAAATTCAGTTATATTATCACCATCTAGTAAAAATCTTAATTTAATAGACTTCGATAAAACAAAAAATTATTTAAATAAAGTAAAACCAGACCATGTCTACCTAGCTGCGGCTAAAGTAGGGGGTATATATGCTAATGAAAAATATCAAGGGGAATTCATATATGAAAACTTAATGATCAGCACTAATGTTATTCACGCTTCTTATTTAGCAAATGTAAAAAAACTTCTTTTTTTGGGATCAAGTTGTATTTACCCCAAAAAAACAAAACAACCAATAAAAGAAAATTATTTATTAACCGGGTCTTTAGAGCCTACCAATTCTGCATATGCAGTATCAAAAATTGCTGGTATAAAAATGTGTGAAGCCTATAGAAATCAATTCAATAAAGACTTCAGATCAGTCATGCCAACAAATATTTATGGTAAGAATGATAATTTTGATAATTTGGATAGTCATGTTTTGCCGGCACTAATTAATAAAATTCATCAAGCTAAAATTGAAAATAGAGATTTTGTTGAAGTATGGGGTACTGGAAAACCTAAAAGAGATTTTATGTATTCTGATGATTTAGCAAGAGCTTGTGTAAAAATAATGAATATAAGTAAAATGAAATATAACAAGCTTTGTCATAAAAATTATAATTTTATTAATATTGGCTCAGGCAAGGAAATCTCTATTAGAGATCTGGCTAATAAGATATGTAAAGTTATTGGATATGATGGAAAATTAAAATTTAATACATCAATGAAAGATGGCACTTACAGAAAATTACTCGATAATACAAAATTAGCAAAATTAAACTTCAAAGAAAAATTTAGCCTAGATGAGGGTATAAAAATGACATATGTTGATTTTTTAAAAAAAAATGAAAAAAAAATTTAATAAAAGTAAAGTAGCTTTAATTACTGGTGTCACAGGGCAAGATGGATCCTATTTAGCCCAGTTTCTTCTAGATAAAGGATACAAAGTTCATGGTATTAAAAGAAGGTCTTCATCTATTAATACTGATAGAATAGATAGTATTTATCAAGGTCCAGAACGTATTGATAGAAGATTCATACTCCATTATGGAGATCTAACAGACTCTTCTTCACTAAATAAAATAATTGGTAATGTTAAACCCAATGAAATTTATAACTTAGGCGCCCAATCACATGTTGGCGTAAGCTTTGAAATGCCATTATATACCTCAGATGTAAATGCTTTAGGTGCGTTAAGAATTTTAGACTCAATAAAAAGTTTAAATCTGACTAAAAAAACAAAATTCTATCAAGCATCTTCATCAGAATTATATGGGAAAACCAACTCTTTAATGCAGTCAGAAAAAACACCTTTTCACCCTTTTAGCCCCTATGCAGTTTCAAAGCTTTTTGCACATTGGATAACTATTAACTACAGAGAAGCTTATGATTTATTTGCTGTCAATGGAATTTTATTCAATCATGAGTCTCCGCAAAGAGGTGAAACTTTTGTGACAAGAAAAATTACTATGGCTTTAACAAAGATATACCTTGGTTTACAAAATATATTATTAATTGGTAATTTAGACTCAAAAAGAGATTGGGGTCATGCAAAAGATTATATTGAGATGCAATGGTTAATGTTACAACAAAAAAAACCTATTGATTATGTTATTGCAACTGGGATTCAAAGATCAGTTAGAGATTTTATAAATGAATCTGCAAACTTATTAGGAATGAATATTAAATGGGTAGGAAAAGGTATTAATGAAAAAGGTATTTATAAAGGTAAAACAATAATAAAAGTAGATAAAAGATACTATAGACCCTCAGATGTTATCTATCTTAGGGGAAATTCAGCAAAAGCTAGGAATTCATTAGGTTGGTTTCCAAAATATAATTTTAAGCAGCTTGTAAAAGAAATGATAGATAGTGATATGAAAAAAGCACAACTTGAAATGACATTGAAAAGAAACTATGAAAAAAATTGAGATTATTGATTGCACTTTTAGAGATGGAGGATATTACAATTCTTGGTTTTTCAATAAGCAACTAGTTCAAAGATATATTAACGATTTAGGTAAAGTTGGATTATATAATATTGAAATTGGTTTTAGGTTTTTAAGTGAAGATGGTTTAAAGGGTGACAATGCTTACACCACCGATAATTATATTAACTCTCTAAAGATCCCAAAAAAATTCAATGTGCTTGTCATGATTAATGCTAAAGATATTATTGTAGATGGCAAAGTATCTATAAAAAATTTAAGAAAGCTCTTTCCTAATAATTATAAGCGTTCAAGACTAAATATGATTAGAATCGCATGCCACTTAAATGAGATTACTTTGATGGAGGATGCAATAAATTTTTTTAAAAAACAAGGATTTAAAGTTGGTTTGAACCTTATGCAAATAAGTGAAATTAATAAACAAGATTTAATAAGAGTAGCAAAAAAAATTTCTAAATTTAATATAAAAGTTTTTTACATAGCTGATAGTTTAGGTGCTTTAAAGCCAAATAGTACACAAAAAATCTTTGAAATTATAAAAAAATATTACAAAGGCGAACTTGGTATACATGCTCATAATAATTTGAACCTCGCTTTACAAAATACATTAAAAGCTTTTGATTGCTCAGTAAACTATTTAGACTCAACTATACTTGGGATGGGTAGAGGCCCAGGAAACACTAAGACTGAGGAGTTAATAGCTGAATTAAATTATACATATAATTATAAATTTAAAATAAATCATCTTGTAAACTTAGTTGGAAATTATTTTCAAAAATTAAAAGAGAATTATAAATGGGGTGAGAATATATTTTATTATTATTCAGGATTAAATGGTATTCATCCAACATATGTTCAAACATTATTGGATGATCCTCTACTCCAATACGATGAGATCTTTGAAGTGATAAATCATTTATCTAAAAATAATACCAAATCAAAATTTAACGTTAATTACTTTGAGGATATTTTTAACAATAATTTTTACGTCAATAAAAATAAAAATAATTTTAGTCCCCAAAAATTATTTGAAGATAAAAATATCTTACTGATTGGCCCGGGTAAAAGTGTATTAGATCAGAATACAAAAATTACTCAGTTTATTAGATCTAACAAATTATTGGTTGTAGCTTTAAATAGTCATCAATCAATTCCAGAGCAGATGATAAATTACAGAATTGCTTGTAATTTTATAAGAATGATTGTTGATAACAAATTTTATAAAAATTCAAAAACACCACTTATCTCACCTATATCACAATTGCCTAGTTCTGTTGGTGATCTATTTAAATCAAAAAAAGTTATGAATTTTCCAATGAAAGTAGTTAAAAATGATTTCAGCTATCACAGCAATTATTGTGTGATACCTTATAACTTAGTTTTAGCTTATTCCCTTGCAACAGTTCTTTCAGGAAATCCAAAAAATATCATCCTAGCAGGTTTTGATGGATACGATAATAAATTTAATAGTAAAAATTTATTAAATTATAAAATATTTTCTTTGATATTAAGTAAATTAAAAAAAAGTAATATGTTTTCAATTACTGATACAATTTACCCAGTTCAAAAGAAAAGTTTATCTGCAAATATATCACTAACTTAATATGAATAAGATTGATTGTTTTCTTCCTTGTAGATCAGGCAGTAAAAGAATTTTAAATAAGAATACAAGAAAATTTCACAATTTTAAATATGGTTTATTTGAGATTAAATTATTACAATTACTCAAGATTAAGCAAATAAGAAACATATATGTATCAACAGATGATACCAAAATCTTAAATTATTTAAAAAACTATAAAAATAATAAAATTATTATTCATAAGAGAAAAAAAAAATTATCATCATCCCAAACTACTACAGATGAATTAATCAGACACGCTTATGAAATTACAAACTCAGATCATTTAATTTGGACTCACGTAACTTCTCCATTTTTTTCAAGTAAATTATATCAAGATGCGATTAACAAATATTTTTATTTTAAAAAAATAAATAGATATGACTCTTTAATGTCAGTGTTTCCAATTAAGAATTTTCTATGGTCAAATAATAAACCACTAAATTATAAAAATACAAAAATTAAATGGCCATTTACACAAAATATTGAAAAAGTATTTGAAATAACAAGTGGTATTTTTATCTCATCTAGGGTTAATTATAATAAATATAAAGACAGGATTGGATTAAAACCTTATTTTTATGAGGTTGATAAAATAACTTCAATTGATATTGATTGGAAAGATGATTTTAAATTTGCAGAAAAAATATTAAGTGTTAACCCAAAAAAATATATTTAATATAAATAATTATAAATACCTAATTTTTGACTGTGACGGTGTTTGTCTAGACTCAAATCAAATTAAATCAAATTTATTTTATGATATAGCAAAATCAGTAGATAGTGCTAAAGCAAAAGAGTTCCTTAAGTATCATAAAAATAATGGAGGTATATCTAGATATGAGAAGTTTAGATACTTTGTTACAAATATGTTGAATGTTGAAAATCTAAATTTAGTCCAAGAATTAATTTCTAAATATAGTGAGAGATATAAAAATCTTATTGATCAATTAACATTCAATAACGAAATATTAAAGTTTCGAAAATATAATAAATCAAAATGGGCCATTATTTCAGGTGGTAAACAGATTGAAATAAGAAATTATTTTAAAAAAAAATCATTATCACATATATTTGAGTTAGGAATATATGGAAGCCCAAAAAATAAGTTTCAACTATTTAGTTATCTAATTAGCAAAGGACTAGACACAGATAAATGTGTTTATATAGGAGATAGTATGTATGATTATAAAGTTGCAAAAAATTTTAATATTGACTTTATATTTTATTCTAAATGGACTGAGCTAATTGATTGGCAAATTTTTTGTCAAAAAAGAAACATATATAAT
>CABYTH010000033.1:0-5943 GCA_902521835.1 uncultured Alphaproteobacteria bacterium | reverse complement strand
GCCCTTTCGTCTGTTAAGAAGTGCATTGGGTGATGTTCTCTGCCGAAGCACTTGTCAAATTGATTGGCTTACTTCTCATTTGTTTTTAAACACGGAGTATGATGAAACGCCATTCGCACTGCAATATGAAGATGAGAGATTGCTTTTAGATAATTCATATAAAATTTTAGAAGGCGACTATGATACACTTGCGGCACTATCTAGAATGACTTTACTAAATGGCATTGCGGCTATCATAATTGGTTCAACTCATGCTGGAAGTATGGGAGAACATTTAATTAGTCATTATATAGATATGTTTATGGGTGAAAAACATCCTGGAACACTTCATGGAGAGCAAGTTGCTGTAACAACACTTTTATTATCAAAAATTCAAAATCAGATTATTAATTTTTCAGATACGTTGGTATTTAAAAAATTAAATATAACTGATAATAATTTCCGAGAATTATTTGGAGATAAAATTTTTAATCAAATGTATAAGCAATTTAAAAAAAAATATTTTGATGGTGAGAAATTAGATAATCTAAATAATTTGCTGGAAAAAAAGTGGCCAGAACAAAAAGCAATTCTTAAAAAGCACCTTTTACCAACAGAAAGCATTGAAAAAGCTTTGAAAAATTGTGGTGCGCCTACAAACAATGTTGAGTTAAGAATACCAAATAATTTTTACAATCTTGCAATAAAGAATTCTTTTCTTTTAAGAGATAGGTTTTCATATTTAGATGTTGCTCATTATACAAATACCTTAAGTGACTACTTTATAAAAGATTGAAATATTGATCGATTTGTCAATAAATTTTTCAACTATTTTGATTAAAATGAACAAAAAAAGATAAAAAATTTTAAAAGATTATTTTTTTTCCTTTAAGGTTAAGAAGCTTTGCAAGATTTATTAATTATTGGTGGTGGGATTAATGGAGTAGGAATCGCAAGAGATGCGTCCGGAAGGGGTTTAAAAGTTACATTAATTGAAAAAGGAGATCTGGCTTCAAAAACTTCATCTTGGTCCACAAAATTAATACATGGTGGAATAAGATACTTAGAAAATTATGAATTTAGATTAGTACGAGAGTCTTTAAAAGAGCGTGAGGTGATTAGAAGAATAGCACCCCATATTACCAAACCGATAAGATTTGTTTTACCCCATGTGCCAAGTTTACGCCCTACATGGTTGATACGTTTAGGACTAATGCTATACGATTGGATGGGAGGTTTTATATCCTTTCCAAAATCAAAGGTGGTAAACTTAGGTACTGATTATAATGAAAACCCTATTAAATCTAATTTCATAACTGGCTATGAATACTCAGACTTATTTGTTGATGATGCTAGGTTGGTTCTCTTAAATGCTCAAGATGCCATAAGCAGAGGTGCTAAAATTTGCACTAATTCAAAAGTCCAAAAAGTTGTTAGAAAAAAAAATTATTGGGAAGTTTTTTTAAGTAATGGCGAGGTGTTGCAATCAAAAGTTATTATAAATGCTTCAGGTCCCTATGTTTTAGATGTGCTAAAAAATATTATTGGAATTGAATCTAAAAAGAAAATACGCCATGTGCAAGGGAGTCATATTATAACAGAGAAACTATATGTTGGTGAACAGGCTTATATACTACAGTTAAGTGATAAACGAATAATATTTTTAATACCCTATTTGGATAAATTTACATTAATTGGAACAACAGATCATGAAGTTAAAACTTACGACAATCCTGAGATAACTGATATTGAAAAAAATTATCTTATTAAATCCGTTAATAAATTTATTAAAAAAGAAATTACTAAAGATGATATTATTTGGACTTATTCAGGTGTTAGGCCCTTGGTTGAAGACTTAAACGAAAATGCTTCGAAGATTACAAGAGACTATACATTTGAGATAGATGATAACGGTGCTCCGATACTTACAATTTTTGGTGGGAAACTTACTACTTACAGAAAATTATCAGAACATGCTTTAAAGAAAATTTCAAAATATATTAAGATTACTAATAAATCTTGGACTGGAAATGAGATATTACCTGGCGCAAAAGAGATTATAGATAAAAATTTTTTAATACCTGAAAAACTCTTAAAAAGATTGATGAAAACATATGGAGATAAAATAATTAAATTAAACCAATATTATAAGAGTTTTATGGATGGTGGGGAGCATATTTTTGAGGATCTTTATGAGTTCGAAATTAAATATCTCGTTCAAGAGGAAATGGCTAAAACTCCAGAAGATATTCTCTTTAGGAGGACTAAATTAGGAATAAAATTTCCAAAGGAAAAATTGGCAATTTTAGAAAATATTTTAAAAAAATATTTATAGAATCTTAATGTATAGTGCTTCAAATAAATGAGAAAATACATTCTTTCAATTGATCAAGGGACTACCTCAACTAGGTCTATAGTTTTCAATAATAAATTTGAAATAGTTTCATTTGATCAGATAGAGTTAAAACAATATTTTCCTAAAGATGGCTGCGTTGAACATGACCCTAAAGAGATTTTTGAAACAGTCCTAAAAACATCTAAAAATGCTATAAAAAAATCCAACATTAAACCAACAGATATATCTGCAATTGGTATAACAAATCAGAGAGAGACGACAGTGCTTTGGGACAAAGAGACAGGAGAACCTGTTTACAAAGCAATAGTATGGCAAGATCGAAGAACAGTAAATTACTGTAAAGAATTACAAAAAAAAGGTTATACAAAAAAAATTCAAAAAATTACTGGATTAGTGATTGACTCATATTTTTCAGCAACCAAAATAAAATGGATTATTGACAATATAGAATCCTCTAAGAAACTTTTAAAAGAAAATAGGCTTTTATTTGGGACAATTGATACTTGGATTCTTTGGAAGTTAACTGAAGGCAGGTCACACTATACTGAGGCTACTAATGCATCTAGGACAATGCTGTATGATATAACTAAAAATTCATGGTCTAAAAGCTTATTAAAAATATTTAATATACCAGCATCGATTTTACCCGTGGTTAAAGATAGTGTAGATGAATTTGGCTACACTAAGATTTTTGGCTCAAAAATTAAAATTGGGGGGATTGCTGGAGATCAACAAGCAGCAACTATAGGACAGGCATGCTTTGAGCCAGGCTCTATAAAATCAACATATGGTACTGGCTGTTTTATGATTATGAATATAGGAAAAAATATAAAGATATCTAAGAATAATTTGTTAACAACAATTGCCTACCGTATCGAAGGAAAAACTACATACGCTCTTGAGGGTTCAATTTTTATTGCGGGTGCAGCGATACAATGGCTTCGAGATTCATTAAAAGTGATTAGTAGTACAGAAGAAACCGAGGATTTATATAAAAGTAATGACAAATCTCAACAAATTTACTTTGTGCCTGCATTTGTAGGTTTAGGTGCGCCTTATTGGGACGGCGAGGCTAGGGGAGCAATTTTTGGAATGACAAGAAATACTGGTGTTTCAGAACTTGTAAAATCAGCAATAGATAGTGTTGCTTATCAAACAAAAGACTTGATTATTTCTATGGAAAAAGACAGTGGAATAAAAATCAATAAAATTAAGGTTGATGGTGGAATGGTAAAAAATGAACAGTTTCTTCAATTTCTCTCAAATATCTTATTATCAGAATGTGATCGTCCTAAGATTACAGAAACCACTTCATTAGGTGCAGCGTATTTAGCTGGACTATCTAGTGGGATGCTTGGAAGCACTAAGGAAATTTCCAAAAAATGGCAAAGTCAAAAATTATTCAAACCAAAGTTACACAAAAAAGAAGTAAAATATCTTTACCAAGGTTGGTTAAAGGCAGTTAATAAAATAATTGTAAAAAATAATAGAAAATAAAAAAAATTTTGATATTTATGTTATATGCGCATAAATATTGAGATTGGTGATATAGAAGCATTTATAGAATTAACCGAAACTAATTCATTTGCAAAAGCTGCAAATAATTTGAATTTGTCTCAACCTGCTCTTTCAAGAAGAATTCAAAAATTAGAACATGAATTAGGCACTACTTTATTTGACAGAACTACAAGAAAAGTTCAATTGTCTTATTCTGGTAGAAACTTCTATGACCGTGCCAGAGGAATTATAGAAGCTGTAAAAACAGCAACAAAAACCCTTAACGAAAAATACAGTTTCCCCTCGATTATTAAAATTGGAGTAGTTCACTCAGCTCTAAGAAATATATTATTTTCGTCTTTAAAAAAATTCAAAGAAATTGAACCAAGATGCAAGGTTCAAATTATTGAAAGGTCATCCAATAATGTTGTTGATAGTGTTTTAGGGGGTGAGTGTGATTTTGGTATTAATTTTACTGGCAAACAAGAACCTGGAATAAATTTTGAGAATTTATTTGTAGAAGATTACGTAGTTGTCTTTCCTAAAGGAGATAAATTAGAAAAAAAGAGAAAAATAAAAATATCTGAAATCAAAGGTAGGAACTTTATTTCAATTTGGAAAGGCTCTGGAAGTAGAATTTACATTGAAAATGCGCTTGCCCTACAAGATGAAGATATAGATTGGGCCTACGAGGTGAGACATATACCAACAGCGTTGAATATGGTTGAACAAGGACTTGGCATAACTTTAGCCCCTAAGTTGGCTATTTCTAAAGATTATTCCTCTTTATCTTACAGACCTTTAATTGATCCGTCTGTAACAAGAACAATAGGTTTGATAAAAAGGTCTGGAAGGGATCTTAGTTATGACTCGCAAAAGTTATATGATCTTTTAAAAGAGAGATTTAAAAGATAATTAATTAGCATAATGCATAAATAAATTTACTAATTAATGTTAATAATAAAACTATGTTGTCAGTAGATAGTTTTAATACTCTAGATCAATTTTCAAATAATGGAAAACAATACTATTTCTTTAATTTATCAAAATTAGAAGATAGTTTTCCCAAAATAAAAAACCTACCTAAATCCAAAAAAATACTTATTGAAAATTTGTTGAGATTAGAAGATGGAAAAGATGTAAATAAAGATCTAATTGAAAATGTATTAGAAAATCCTGAAAAAAAACACGAAATATTTTTTCTTCCATCAAGAGTATTAATGCAAGACTTCACTGGAGTACCTGCAGTTGCAGATTTAGCAGCTATGCGTGATGCTGTTTCAAAAAATGGAGGAGATCCATCAAAAGTTAATCCTATGTCGCAAGTTGATTTAGTTATAGATCATTCTGTAATGGTTGATTATTTTGCAAGCCCAAATGCTTTCCAAAAAAATGTGGATATGGAATTTGGAAGAAATGCAGAGAGGTATGAATTTCTGAAATGGGGGCAACAAGCTTTTAAAAATTTTAGAGTTATTCCTCCTGGCACCGGAATATGTCATCAAGTTAATTTAGAATATTTGGCACAAGTGGTTTGGAGCAGAGAAATTAATGAAAAAAATTTCTTATACCCTGACACTTTAGTTGGAACTGATAGCCATACAACAATGGTAAATGCTCTAGGAGTTCTAGGTTGGGGAGTAGGAGGGATTGAAGCTGAAGCTGCTATGCTTGGTCAATCTGTTTCTATGCTGCTTCCTGAAGTTATTGGTTTTGAAGTATTAGGAAAAATGAAAGAAGGTGTTACAGCAACAGATTTAGTTTTAACAATTGTTCAAATGCTACGAGAAAAAGGAGTTGTTGGAAAATTTGTAGAATTTTATGGCGATGGCTTAAAAAATTTATCACTCGCTGACAGAGCAACTATTGCCAATATGGCTCCAGAATATGGAGCAACTTGTGGTTTTTTTGCAGTTGATGAAGAAACTATCAAATACTTGAAGCTGACATCTAGAGACTCCGATTTGATAAATACTGTTGAAAAATATAACAGAATTCAAGGTTTGTGGGCCGATGACACATGTAATTATAATGATACCGTTCATTTACAACTAGAAAATGTTCAAGCATCATTAGCAGGGCCAAAAAGACCTCAAGATAGAATTAATTTA
>CABYTH010000032.1:0-6107 GCA_902521835.1 uncultured Alphaproteobacteria bacterium | reverse complement strand
TTTAAATTAACTTTTTCAGCAAAATCCGTATATATTTCGAAATTATTTTTATCTGAGTTTCTATAAATTATTAATTCTTTATCAGAATTTAATAAAACACTGAGTATTTCAGAATTATTCATAAGCAAATTTTAGTTATAAAGATTATTTATTCAACTGAAGCGATTGCTACAATTTCACATTCATTTATGAAAAATGCACCCTAACCAATGGGGTGCATCGGGCCTATTTGAAGCGACCAACCTTTGAAATATAAAAAATCTACTACTCGTCGTAATTTATTTTATTTAAAATATTAATAACAGCTTTTCGATTTTCAGCTATTTTTAATAAATCAATATTGTCAAACTTAGCACCTCCTGCTAATTCATTCACACCATCTGATAAAGGTACATCGGGTGAAACAGGAAATTCATTATTGTCATTTGCGTATATGGCCTGAGCTTTTTGACTAACCAAAAAATCCAAAAGTTTTTCAGATTTTTCTCTAGAACTTTCTTTAAGTAAAGCTATGCCAGAAATATTAACATGAGTTCCTCTATCCTTTTGGTTAGGAAAAACAATTGTTGCTTTCTCGAGCCATATCTTTTGTTCTTCATTATTGAGCATCTTGAAATAATAATAATGGTTGCCGATACTTAGATCACAAACCCCTGCATATATTGCTTTGACTTGGTCTCTGTCGTTACCCTGAGGTTTTCTAGCTAAATTTGCTTTTAAATTAATCAAATAATTCTCTAACCACTCCTCACCATGATGAGCCATCAAAGATGCAAACAATGAAACATTATATGGGTGAAAACCAGATCTTGTACATATTCTTCCTTTATATTTTTCAGATACTAAATCCTCATAAGTAATATCATTAAGACCTAAATCTTTATTCACGTATATAATCCTTGCTCTTTGAGTAAGGCCTATCCAATTATCACTTTGGAGATGAGAGGGCACAGCAGAAGAATTATTAATTTTAATTGAGGCTCCTGCTTCAGCTACATCAATTAATCTTGATATATCTGATGCTAAGAATACGTCAGCTACAGGCTTATCTTTTTCTAAAATAATTTTTTGAACTAAGCCTTTCTTGGAATATATCCATTCAACATCAATACCAGTTTGACTCTCAAATTCATTTAAAAGAGGTTCAATTAACATTGGTTGTCTTTCTGAGTAAATTTTTAATAAATCATCCGCATGTGCACCACTAAAACCAATAAAGAAATTAATTACTAAAATCTTTATTAAAAAAGAAATTAAATTTTTCATATCATATTACTAATCTCAAATTGAAAAAATCTAAATTCAAAAAAAAATGAATGTTACAAATGAATAAAAAAAAACTATTTCTGAAATGAACTACAGATTAAAAATTTACTTTTTTTTTAAATTTATAACTAGTGAATATTCTTCAAGAAGTGATAAGCAAGCTGGTATAGGAAGATCTTTGTGAAGCTCTTTGCAATCGTCATAATCATAGATTCGGTTTTCTTCTTGATTATAAACATGTATGTGATCGGTAGTATTAGTGTCGTAAAATGATTGTTTATCAACAACGATTTGTTTTAAATATCCTTTATCAACAAGGGTATTTAGATTTTCATAAAGAGTAGTCAGAGAAAAATAACTTCTATTGTCTTTTAAAATTTCATTAATTTGATTAATAGAAAAATGTTTATGATTTCCATCAAAAATTGACTTTAAAAGCACCACTCTCTGTTTGGTCTGTCTCCAGCCACAATTTTCTAAGACCACATCAATGTCTTTTTTACAAGCGTTTGATAAGTTCATCAGAGTTAAACTATGTTAAATTTCATTATTTATCAATACTTTCAGGATAAAAATTAAAGACAAAATAGCACTATTAGATTGAAATGAGTTTTAAATAACTTTGTTTAGTTAGCTGTATCAAGGCTTACTCATGTTAGTGACATTCACTTTATTTTTTTTTTGAGAGTTCAATTGATAAATAACATTTACTCTATCAATAAATGATATTGGATAATATTTTTCCTCGACAAGTCTTTTTATTCTAAGATTACAAACTTTATTTTTAATTTTTCTCATAGGCATATAAAATGCCTATAAGAAAGACATGTAAATTAGTTTTTTTTTAGCCTTTAAGTTTCTATGAATATTTCAATTTTCTGAAACTTATTTCAAATTTTATTAGTGACAATCTTTAATTGAATTTGCAATTCCATTAATTAGATCACTATACATTGAAGGTCCAGCATCTATATAAGCTCCCAAAGGATCCATTACACCAGTAGAAATTTTCATATCATTCCCGATAGTTTCAATTATTTTTGGATTATATTGAGGTTCAGAAAAAATACATTTAATACCTTTGTCATTTATAACATCTTGTATATCTGCTATTTGTTTAGCTCCTGGTAAAACATCTGGATTTAAAGTCAATGCTCCAGCAGGAATTACTCCAAATCTATTCTCAAAATATTGGTAAGCATCGTGAAATACAATATAGCTAATATCTTTTGATAATTCTTTTTCTACACTATTGATTAAATTATCTAGTTCCAATGTTGCCCCTGCAGTATTAACTGAATATTGTCTTTGACCATCTGGATCTATTTTAATTAATTCGTCTCGGATAATTTTAACCATTTCTTTAGCATTTTCTGGGTCTAGCCAAATGTGTGGATCAAACTCACCGTGTGCATGCGCATGTGCGTCCTTGTGATCGTCATGTTCATCTTCATGGCCATCATGATCATCATCGTGATCTTAGTCCTTGTGAGCATGATCATGTTCTTCCTCATGGCCTTCATGTTCATCTTCATGGCCATCATGATCATCATCGTGATCGTCGTCCTTGTGACCATGATCATCTTCATCCTCATGGCCTTCATGTTCATCTTCATGGCCATCATGATCATCATCGTGATCGTCGTCCTTGTGACCATGATCATCTTCATCCTCATGGCCTTCATGTTCATCTTCATGGCCATCATGATCATCATCGTGATCGTCGTCCTTGTGACCATGATCATCTTCATCCTCCTGGCCTTCATGTTCATCTTCATGGCCATCATGATCATCAAAAATATTTTTTTCTCTAAATTTTAATTTTTCTATAGATGATAGCTCCATAAATGAAATAACTTGTGCTTTCTCAGCAAGTGAGTCTAAAGGTTTTTCCATAAAAGCCTCTAAATCCTCGCCAATCCAAAAAATAATATCAGCTTCTTCAATCATTTTTGCATGAGATGGTTTAAAAACAAATGTGTGAGGATTATTTGTACCTTCAATAATTAATTGAGGTTCTCCTCTTGTTTCCATAATTCTTGATATCAAAGAATGCAAAGGCTTTATTGTAGTGACTACTTTAATGTCCGTTTTCACATCTGCATGAGAATTAAAACTTAAAAATAAAAAAGAAAGTCCGAAAAATATTGATCTTTTGAACAAATTCATATTAATTACCACCTCTAATGTTATACTATTACATATGTAATAATATAACACTATTAATAAGTCAAATTAAAAAATGAATAACAGTCTGGTTGAATTAAATAATTGTGGGGTCTTTAGAAATCAAAAATGGTTAGTGAGGGGTGTTTCCTTAAAAGTCTCACAAGGAGAAATTGTAACACTAATCGGACCCAATGGGTCAGGTAAATCAACTACTGCTAAAATGTCTTTAGATATTTTAAAACCTGATGAAGGTACAAACACAATTAAAAAAGATATTAGAATTTCATATGTACCACAAAAAATTTCAATTGATTGGTCTTTACCCTTGAGGTCAATAGATTTTGTTAATTTAGTAACAAAACATAAAACTAGTGAAATCAATGATGCACTTGGAATTACTGGTATCCAACATCTAATTAATGAAGATGTAAGAAATTTATCAGGAGGTGAATTTCAACGATTACTTATGGCTCGTGCCATAGCTAAAGAACCCCATTTTCTTGTATTAGATGAACCTGTTCAAGGGGTAGACTATTCTGGAGAGATTGCTTTATACAAAACAATCCAAGAAATTGTAAAAAAAATTAATTGTGGCATTCTTTTGATATCGCATAACTTACATGTAGTTATGTCTCAAACTGATTATGTTATTTGTCTTAATGGGCATGTTTGCTGTTCTGGTATTCCCAGTTCAGTTATAAAAGATCAAGAATACATTAAGCTATTTGGTAGTAATATTGATCCTACTTTATCGCTGTATAAGCATAATCATGATCATCATCATTTACCTGATGGAAGCATAAAAGAGGCGGATAAAAATAAATAATGTTTGATGATTTTATTATCAGAGCGTTTGTAGCAGGTATTGGTTTAGCATTAATTACAGGCCCACTTGGATGTTTTATTATTTGGAGGAGATTATCTTATTTTGGTGACACAATCGCCCACTCTGCATTGTTGGGTGTAGTTATCGCTTATGCAATGAATTTTAATCTGATCATTGCAGTTTTTGCTGTTTCTTGCTTTATTGCTTTGTCACTACTTTTCTTACAAAAACGAACCAATCTACCTGATGATGCATTACTAGGTCTTTTAGCACATTCAGTTTTAGCAATTGGTTTAGTTTTATTAGGTATACTTTCGTTTATAAGAATTGATCTTATGGGTCTTCTTTTTGGTGATATTTTATCAGTAAACATCACTGATGTTTTGTTCGTTTGGATTGGTGGAAGCATTGTTTTGATGGTGTTAATACTAATTTGGAGGCCTCTATTTGCTGCAACTGTAAATTTAGAATTAGCTAAAGCAGAGGGTTTAAATGCTGATCTAGCTAATGCTATTTTTACAATTCTAATTGCCAGCGTAATAGCAATTTCAATTAAAATTGTTGGTATATTACTAATTACAGGTCTTCTAATAATACCTGCTGCTGCCTCTAGAAATTTATCATCTACCCCTATACAAATGGCAATAATTTCTTCAGTGATAGGACTTGTTTCAGTTGTACTCGGATTACAAACTTCAATGATTTGGAATTCTCCGACAGGTCCAACTATACTAGCAATAGCCTTAGGTGTCTTTATCTTAACTCTAATACCTCTGAAAAAATTGCTAATTTCAAAAAAAAAAATAGAATTGTCAAATTAAGATGAGTTCAACACATACACATTCTAAAAAAAATCAAAGTTTGACCAAAAATCAAAGAATTGTTCTTGATCTCTTACAAAACAGTGGCGAGCCTTTAAAAGCATACTTTATATTAGACAGGCTGAAGAAAGAGGGTTTAAACTCACCTCTTCAAGTTTACAGAGCTTTAGATAAATTGGTTGAATTAGGAAAAATTCACAAAATTGAGAGTATTAACTCATTTATAATATGTAATAACTCAAACTGTGCTAGTAACACTGCTTTTACCATTTGCGAGAGATGTGGGAAAGTAAAAGAGATTAAAAATAAATATTTAAAGGATAGTGTCAGTGATCTGGTTAAGGATAATCAATTAGAAATCACAAGGTATAACCTTGAATTTTATGTTTTGTGTAAGTCTTGCAAAATAAATTAATCAAAAACTAATCTCCAAATAAATCCCTATTTTATTGCATTTTTGACTATTGACATAAATAAAGACCTATATATATTGACCGACTTATTATGTACGCAGTTCTTAAATCAGTTGGTAAGCAATTTAAAGTGTCTCCAGGAGATGTTTTAAAGATTGATAAAATAGAGGGTAACGTTGGTGATACCATATCTTTTAAAGATATCGTTGCAGTAGGAAATGGCGACAAGTTTGAACTTGGTTCTCCAGCTGTAAAAGGCGCAGAAGTATCTGCAAAATTACTGTACCAGACAAGGGACGATAAGATTAGAGTTTTTAGAAAAAATAGAAGAAAACATTTTCAAAGAACTAAAGGTCATCGTCAATATATCTCTATATTAAAGGTCATGGCAATCAAGTCCGCCATTGGAGAAGAAAGCTTTAAAGAGCCGGCTAAGAAAGCTGCGCCAAAAGCAGAAACTCCAAAAAAAGTTGAAAAAAAGGCTGAAACTTCAAAAAAAACTGAAGTAAAAGCTACAGAAACAAAAAAAGTTGAAGCTAAAGCTGAAAAACCTAAAAAGGTTGAAGCTAAAGAAAAAAAGACTGTGAAAAAAGAAACAACTGAGGTAAAAAA
>CABYTH010000031.1:0-6197 GCA_902521835.1 uncultured Alphaproteobacteria bacterium | reverse complement strand
AAGTCCATTGAAACTCTTCCTAAAATTCTACATTGAAATTTATCTATATAAACAGATGCTTTATTACTTCCGCTTCTAAGAAATCCATCAGAGTAACCAAAATCTATTGTTGCAACTTTTAAGTCTCTTTTAAGTTTATAAGTTTGGCTGTAGCCAATTGAATTTCCTTTTCTGACATTTTGAACTTGTAATATAGGTGAGTAAATACTCATAACCTGTCTTAAGTTAAATCTTTTTTTATAGAAAGGATTAATTCCGTATAGACTTTTTCCAGGTCTTACATAATTTAAATGATATTGCTTTCCTAAAAAAATTCCAGATGAATTAGCTATGCTTAAAGGTAAATTAAAATTTTTATTTAGGTCAATAAGTTTATTTAATTGTCTACTTGACTCATTTTTTTTTAAATCATCTGCAGAAGATAGGTGAGACATTAAAAAGATAATATTTTTTTTATCGATTAAATTTGAATATTTTTCAAGCTCACTTGCCTGAAATCCAAGACGATTCATTCCAGTATCAACATGTAAAACGTACTTAAGTTTTTGTGAAGTTTTTAATAAAGATAATTGATCGACATTATTAATAATAGGAATTATTTTATGTTTTTTTATTTCTTTTAAATCATTGTTTGAAATCACACCTGATAAAAGGAAAATATTTATATTTTTAAAATTTTCTCTCAGCTTGATAGCATCATCTAACCTAGCAACATAAAAATCTTTACATTTATTTGTTTTTAATACTTTACAACATTCCAAAAGGCCGTGCCCATAGCCATCACCTTTAATTACGCTTATAATCTTTGAATTACCTGAAAACTTATCGATTTGCCTGTAATTATGCGACAGATTTTCTTTACTCACAAAAATCATTTTTTTATTGATTTTTTGGTTTTTTTTAAAGACTAGTTGTTTCATATTATGGATTTTTAGGCTTCAACCTTGTTGTCTTATGCCCTATATTACTTCTACTATTATAATAGATATAGGAGGAGTAAATGAAAAAATTTATTTCATTATTTTACGCTCTAGTCCTGTTTGCTGGTTTTACAACTGTAGCAAAAGCAGCAGACCCGATTAGAATTCCAGTTTTAAACTGGTCAAGCCAAATCGTTATGGCTAACGTTATGGCACAAGCTTTTGAAGAGCTTGGTTATGATGTTGAATTAGTCCCTGCTGAGTCAGCAACAAGATATGAAGCTGTCAGAGTAGGTGAACTTCACGTTGCTCACGAAACTTGGGAGTCAACAATGGCTCTGCCTTTTTATGAAGCTATGGATAAAGGTGGATTAATTGATGCTGGAAGTCACGACCTTATTACTTTTGAAGAAATGGGTGTTCCTAACTGGGTAATCGAAGATGGATTATGTCCTGGTCTTCCAAGCTGGGAAGCACTTAAATCTCCAGAGTGTGCAGCAAACTTTGCAACACCAGACTCTGAAGGTAAAGGTAGATGGTTAGAAGGTCCTTATGAGTGGCACACAGAAGTTATGCCTAACAGACTTAAAGGTCTTGGTATAGATGATTTATGGATGGTAAAATTTGCAGGTACTGCAGATGCATTATGGGCTGAATTAGAAGCAGCTAAAAAAGAGGGAAGAGGCACAATTATCTTTAACTGGTCTCCAAACTTTACAGATGCAGCTGGTTTTACTTTCATTGAATTTCCTCCATACTTCGAGGGATGTAGACTAGAACAAGGTGGTTCTTTAGAGACTACTGGTTGTGGTTCTCCAAAAGGTTGGCTTAAAAAAGCTGCTCACATTAAGTTCCCAATCACTCATACATCTGCATATAAGTTCTATACAAAAATGGAATTTACAGCACCTAACATTGGTGAAATGGCAAACTACGTTGACAACGAAGGCATGACTCATGCTGAAGCTGCAACTGCATATATTGCAAATAATAGAGATCAAATCGATCTATTTATGAAGTAATATTTCCAATTTGAATTCCTCCCTCTTTTGAGGGGGGAATTAATTTTATTTTAGGAAAGATTAATTTATGTCACCAACTATTAGCTGTTCATCTGTCTATAAAATTTTTGGTAATAACGCTAAGACACTTTTATCTGAAAGTGGAGGGAATGTAGACGCCAAAAAATTTCAAGAAGCAGGGTGCATAGTTGGCGTTAACAATGCTTCTTTTGATGTAAACCAGGGAGAAATGCTTGTAGTTATGGGTCTCTCCGGATCAGGAAAATCAACATTACTAAGGTGTATATCTAGATTAACAGACGCAACTTCTGGTAAAATTTTAATTGATGGTGAGGATATTTGCTTAATGAATAATAAGCAATTAATCGAACTAAGAAGAGAAAAGATGGGAATGGTATTTCAAAATTTCGCTCTTCTTCCACATAAAACAGTTTTAGAAAATATTGCTTTTCCGCTTCAAGTAAAAGGAGTCACTACTGAAAATAGTATTTATAAAGCACTTGAAATGGTTGAGCTTGTAGGCCTAAAGGGTAGAGAAAATTACTTTCCAAGAGAACTCTCTGGTGGACAGCAACAAAGAGTTGGAATTGCTCGGTCATTAGCAGTTGAACCTGATATTTGGTTTTTAGATGAGCCTTTCTCCGCGCTTGATCCTCTAATTAGAAAAGAAATGCAAGACGAGTTTTTGAGACTCCAGTCTGTTTTGAATAAAACAATTATGTTTGTCACTCATGACTTTGACGAAGCATTGAGGCTTGCTGACAGAATAGCTATTATGAAAGATGGAATAATAGAACAATTAGATAAACCAGATAATATAGTTTTAAATCCTGCTACTGACTATGTTAGGAAATTTACTGAGGATGTCCCTCGTGAAAAAGTATTGAAGATAGAGTCAATCATGGATGCCTCTGATCCACATGCCTCCGGAGAAATAGCTGTTAAAAAAGATGATATTATAGAAACCGTAGCAGAAAAAATTTTAAATAGTAAAGAAATTATTAAAGTTGTTGATGATAAAAATTCAGTAGTTGGCTCTATAAACCCTTCTAAAGTTATAAAAGTTTTATTCGGTGGATAAAAATTATTTAAATATCATTAGATCTTCAAAACCAGCTCAATTTGGTATTTTATTAATTGTATTTTTGCTTTTATACAATTTAGTTCCACATAATGAGGGTAACTATTTTTGGAGACTTCCCTCTTTATTAGCTTTCATACCAATTAAGTTAAATGAGATTATATATGCAGCTTTATATGAATGGTTTCCTCTCAAAGTATGGGACCCCATATTTGAAATGTATGAAGAAAAAGCAGCATTTCGTGAATTCACAAAATCTATATCTAAAGGTTTATTATTTTTAATTACTTTTGTAAGAGAACTTTTATTGGGTGGTGACAAAATAATTGATGTTTTTGTTAGTGATGCTTGGCTGAAAGATAATGATTGGATGACATGGCCAGCACTTCCATGGACAGCAGCTACAGTCGGTGCTTTTTTGCTTGGGTTCCAACTTGGCGGTATCAGATTGGCTTTACTTGGAGGGATAGGATCTTTATATGTATCAATCTTTGGAAATTGGGTACCATCTATACAAACACTCTCTTTTGTTCTAATTACAACACCAATTTGTTTTGTACTAGGTCTATCCTTTGGAATATGGGGATACCTAGATAGAAAAGTTGAGACAGCTTTGCAACCAGTACTAAATGTAATGCAAACTATGCCTCAATTTGCATATCTAGTCCCTATTATTGCTTTATTTGGTTTAGGCGATCATGCAGGTTCGATAGCTACTATAGTAATTGCTACCCCACCAATGATAAGAAATACCATTTTAGGATTAAAACGAATTTCACCTGAGGTAGTAGAAGCGGGACTTATGAGCGGCTGTACAAAAACTCAGCTTTTATTTAAAGTATTAATACCAACAGCTAGACGAGATATTTTAAACGGTGTCAATACAGTTATTATGCAATGCCTAGCAATGGTTGTAATTGCGTCTTTCGTTGGTGCAAAAGGACTTGGTCTAAATTTAAAAATTGCCTTAAATAGTTTAAAAATTGGCAAAGCTGCTGAAGCAGGTTTTTGTATCGTCTTAATTGCTGTTATCCTTGATCGATTTACAAAAGCATGGGCGAATAAACAAGTTGATTATTTTGAAAATTTAACTTTTTTTCAAAGATATAAACTCTTAATCATCTTTGGAACCTCAATTTTAATTTTTTCAATCATTGCTTTTATAGCAAATGGTTACTTCGATAAAATTAATTACTTATATGTCATACCTATTGAAAAAGGTTTTACTTTTGCTCACTATATTGATGCTGCTGTTGATTGGGTTTGGGAAACTTTTTTCTATTCTCTCAATTCTTTCAATAAGTTTCTTCTAACTGAAGTTCTAGGTCCTATGAAAAAAGCTTATCTAGGTATGCCAGTAGTTGCCACGTTGACTCTTACTATGGGTGTCGCTTATATCATTGGTGGAATTAGAACAAGCTTATTAGTTGGGGGCATGATGTTATTTATTGCTATGTCAAAATATTGGGACAGAGCTTTAATTACAATGTACATGGCAACATTTGCTGTAATTATGGCATCTCTCAATGGAATAATAGTTGGATCAATATTTGCACAGACTGAGAGGGGGTCAAAAATTATTCTCTCCGTGTGTGATTTTTTTGAAACATTTCCATCCTTTGTTTATTTAATACCTGTTATCTTCTTGTTCAATATTACTGATACCTCAGTGTTAATAGCTGCAATTGTTTATGCTACTGTTCCTGCTACTCGATATACTGTCTGGGGTCTAAATAGTGTCCCACTCTCCTTACATGAAGCAGGCACCATGTCCGGTGTCTCAAGAATACAAAGATGGACAAATATTGAAATTCCCTTAGCTTTCCCGACAATTATGCTTGGCGTTAATCAAACAGTTGTTTTCACTCTTCAAATGGTAATTTTAGGAGCGTTAATTGGAACTGAAGATTTAGGCCAACTTATTTTTGGAGCATTATCAAGAGCTCAAGATGGTCCTGGTGTTGCTATAACACTAGGTTTATTCGTTTCTTTAATGGCTATTTCAGTAGATGTAATTGTGAGAAAATGGGCCGAGGAAAGAAAAAAAGCTCTTGGATTAGCATAGAGAATGATCATCCCAAGAGTTACTCAACCTTATGAACCTGGATTACCAGCTCTTGGTGACGACTTAGAAAATTATTTGGTAATTGGTGGAGGTTCTCTCACATTAAAATTAGAACCAGATGACAAATTTAAAATAATTAATTTAGAAGGCCATCAACAGGCCGAGATTGTATGCTTTAATTCAAAGCGAGAGTGTAATCTATCAGCATTAGGCCTTAATAACGAGCACAACGGTCAATTAACAAAAAAAATCCTTTCGAGCGAGGAGGAGTCAGCTCAAATAGCACGTACTAAATTAAAAAAACTTGGATATGAGGTAGAGTCTATTAATCAATCGATTTTAGTATTTTCTCAAAATTCACTTTCAGGTTCAATTGAGGAGTTTAAAACACACGACTCCATTGTTTGTATAATTTCTGCACCAGGCGAAAGTGAAATTACACATGAAAATATTCCTGCATCCGAACTACGAGTAATTGTTCAAAGAAATAAAAAACGTGAAGAGGGGGAATTTTTATTACCAGACCCTTTAATGGATCCTGTTGAAGAAATTTTTGTTAAAAGATATACCGCAATGGCCTATGAGGTCAAAGAAGGAGATTTTATTCAGATAATTGATGTTTATGGAAGACAATGTTCTGACTTTATGGCATTCGACTCAGAGAGCCTTCAAAAAGGCCAAGAGCTCTCAATAGATACAACTAATAGTAGATATTTAATGGGTAGTGCTTTTCCAATGCCAGGTCTCCATTCTAAATATTACGATGAAAATCAAATGCCCATGGTTGAAGTCTATAGAGACACTGTCGGAAGACATGATACGTTCGGTACTGCATGTACTTCAAAATTTTATGATGATATTGGCTATTTTGGTCATCCAAATTGCTCAGATAATTTCAATTATGTATTAGATAAGTTTACTGTGAGAAAAAGACTAGGTTGGAATGCTATAAATTTATTTTACAACACAGCCATTGATGCAAATAATGCTTTAATTTTTGATGAACCATGGTCTAGACCAGGAGACTATGTGATGTTTAAAGCCCTGAAAAATTTAGTTTGTGTCTCCTCTGCCTGTCCAGACGATGTAGATGCAGCTAATGGATGGAA
>CABYTH010000030.1:0-6573 GCA_902521835.1 uncultured Alphaproteobacteria bacterium | reverse complement strand
TTTAAAAAATCTTGACTTATTTGAGTAAATGATGAACTTAGAGTCTTTCTTTTTTAAATCATTTAAAACATATACCTCGCATTGTTCTATTTTAAATGTACATATAGTATTATACTTAAACTTTTTAACGAAGTTAATTCCAGGATATGGAAAATGCTCATCTGTATTTCTTCCAAGTAAAAAACTTGTAAGCAGACAATATCCGTCTAAACAATAAATATTGCCAGCTTTGTTATTATTTAATTTATAAATAACATTTTGAAGGTCAGCTTTATTTGTAAATCTAAAATTTTTATCAATTTTAATTTGCAAAGGTTCAATTTCACCTGAAGAGATAGTATTATATTCATTAGGGTTTAAGTAACCTAATTTATGTAATTTAAAAATTAACAATACTAAAATGAAAATTACAATTATCATTTTCTTATATTTTTCAAAGAAATTTAGTTCATAGATAATTAAGATTACAAAGATATATCCATATATAGTCTCAATAAAAGCTCTACCCAAAACAGCCATAGGAGTATAACTAAATGCGATTAGCAATAATAAGTAATCGTATTTTTTTTCTATCAAAAAAAATTTATTAAAATTAAAAATTCTATTAATTAATAAAATTATTGAGAAGTAATGAAGAAATATAAATGGTAAAAATAAAATTCTTCCAAAACTCAAAGATGCGATAGACTCAAAAACATTTATATTCCAAGGTATTGCAATCTTAAGGAATAAAAATTTGATAATATCAAATAATTGAATAAATAAATTTCTATCATAGTCTAAATTAGTAGTATCTATTGCTTGTCGTCTGTCTAGCTCTAGCGTTAATATTTCGTAATTATAAAAATTAAAAAACTGATAATTTGAAAAAAAATAATGATTTACCATTAATAGAAGTACAAGTATGAAAAAATTGTAGAAAAAAGAAAAATAATTTTTTCTTATTAAAATGAGATACACTAGAAAAATTATAAAAGCTGGTAGTCCGATTGTTATTTTAGTCTGTAAAGCAAGATAGAATACAAAAGGTACAAAAAAATTAAATTTTTTATAATCTAAAATTAATGCTAACATTAATAATGTATATGAAAAATAATCATCATAAAAACTTAAACCAAAATTTAGTGAAAAACTTAATAATGAGATAATTCCTATAAACGTAGATATACCTTTCTTTTTTGTAGTGAAGAAAGAAATGTAATAAAAAAGAAGGGTTTGAATTATAGTAAAAATTATTGAATTAATTATTATCAATATACCAAGGGAAAATATTTGCTTTAATGAGCCAAAAATAGTTCCAAAAAACCAAATTGGAAAATTTCCAGTTAAAGGGATAAAGTCTTTATAAATATTTTTTTCATTAAATTTGAGTATAGTATTTAAATAGTAAATAGTATCGTAATTCAAAAGTAATATTGTAGAAATAAATGATACTGAAATTGATAAGAAAACTAATAAGGAAATATTTTTTATGTGTGAACTCATATAGGCTTAAAATGAAACTTATATTAAATAAACATAGGCTAGTTTTGATTTATTGACATTAACTTATAAAGTCTTATATCTATAAAATCAAATATTATGAAACTTAAATTCAATGAAATTTTCAATAGAAAAACAATAAAACCCTCTATCAACTATAGTGTTTTTGAAAACAAATCTATTCTTATAACTGGCGGAAGAGGGTCAATTGCAAAAAAATTATTTAAAGCTTTATCAAAAAAAACTAAAAATATTGAGTGTATTGATATTGAGATGGACGTTACTATTGCAAAAAATATAAATAAACTAAATAAAAAATACTATGATTTTGTATTTCACCTAGCTGCTGATAAAAGAGCAACAATTGCTGAAGAAAAACCTGCTGACGTTACTATGCAAAATATTATTAGCACAAGAAATATTACTAAATTAAAATTTGGTAAAATAATATTTGCTTCAACTTGTAAAGCTGCCAATCCAATAACATCATATGGATCATCGAAATTAATTTGTGAGAGGATTATACTCAATACAAAAAAAGGAATTGTGGCAAGATTCGTAAATGTTTTTGATACAAGCTTCTCAGTAACAAAAATATGGGGTGATATAAAAACTGGACCATTACCTGTTACAGATTGTATAAGATATTTCATCCAATTGGATGAAGCTGTCGACTTACTACTGGCTTGTGCATCTCAAAAAATTGGTAGATATTCATTTTATGGACTGAAAAAGTATAAAATGATAGATATAGCCAAAAAAATTTATCCTAAGAGAAAAATAAAAATCGTACCACTTAGATTTGGAGATAGGCCTATAGAAAAACTTGTAAGTAATTTTGAAAAGTCAGAGAAAATTAATAAAAGTTTAATCAAAATCACAGACTGTTGGGGAGTTTGAATTATTAAAAAAAAAATAACCATTGCTACACCTTTTTTTAATGAAGAAGAGGGAATAGAGTTTTACATCTCCACAATAATAAAAATTAGTGAATTACTAAGAGAGTTTGAATTAAACTTTTTGTGGATAGATGATGGAAGCGAAGATGGCACTTTATCCAAATTAAAAGCAGCAAAATTTAAATTATCTAAAGACTTTGATATAAAAATTATTTCGCATAAAAAAAATTATGGATACGGCAGAACCATAAGAAATAGTTTTGCTCTTTCTAATGGAGATTATTTAGTTACCTACGACTCTGACTGTTGTTATGATTATAAAATTATTTTAGAATTAATAAATAAAGCCCAAGATAACCAAGCGGATATGGTTAATGTTTCATACGTTTTAGGAAATAAAGATATGAACGTATCTTTTGTTAGAAATTTAATTAGTAAAGCTTCCATATTAATTTATAAATTATTTTTCCTATCGCTTAAAAGAAAAAACATATCATATTATAATTGTAGTTTTAGGATATATAGATTAGATAAATTTAAATCTATGGAAGTACACTCAGATGATTTTAATGCCTGTGCCGAGGTAATGATTAGAGCTTGTGAGTTAAATTATAAAATTTTAGAAATTGCTGGGGAAAACATTGGACGAAAATATGGCAGTAGCAAAATGAAGGTTTTAAGAAATATTTTTAACCATTTTTATTTTATATTTAGCTATAAAATAAAGTTTTTAAAAAAAAGTAGTAATATTAACAACAGTTATAATTTTTATTAAATTTCAAAAATCATTAGACTTACAATTAATACATCAAATAGTTATCTGAAGTTCTAAATATAGTTTTCTAATTTAAAAAATAAAAAAATTATTATTTTTTGATGAGATAATCACCTAACAACATCAAATCTATTCCTGATGAGAAAAAACAACTTAAAGCATCTTGAGGGGTATTTACTATTGGCATTTTATTAACATTAAATGACGTATTTATCAGGCAATCTATACCATATTCACTATTTAAATTATGAAGCATATTATAAATAAATTTATTATCTTGTTTTTTAAGTATTTGAATTCTAGAAGTTTTATCAACATGAACACATGAAGGAAAAACTTTATTAGTAATTTCATTTGCCTTTATATTGATATTCATATGTTTATAATCATCTATATTTGAATTTATTTCAAAATATTTATCTGCAAGTTTATCCAAAACAATTGGTGCAAAAGGTCTGAAACCCTCTCTGAACTTTATTTTATTATTCAGAATTGATTTCATATTTTTAAGTTTTGGATTAGCAAATATTGATCTGTTACCTAAAGCTCGGGGACCAAATTCATGCCTGCCCCTAAAAATTGATAATATTGAATTTTTATTCAATGACTCTACTATAAATTCTCTATTTGAATTATTGTTTATATGATCGTAGCTTACATTACAAACATCAAGAACTTTTTTAATTTCTGAGTTTTTAAAACTATTCCCAAGATATACATGAGATGAAAATTTTTTAATTTTATAATTTTTCTTTTTACACGCTAGCAGAGCTGAGCCAAGGGCAGTTCCAGCGTCTGAAGAAGCTGGTTGTACAAAGATGTTTTTAAATATCTTTAAATCTGAAATTTTTTTTACCATTGCACAGTTTAGTGATACGCCCCCAGCTAAACATAAATTAGAAATTTTAGTTTTTTTAAACAAATCTTTTAATAAATTTGTAATTATATTTTCTAATGTAAATTGCACTGAAGAAGCTAAATCTTGTTGTTTTTTTGTAATTATATTTGAATTAAAAGGTTTGCTAATCTTCAGATACTTCAAAAAATTCGAATTAAACAAAGGACTTTGTCTAGACTTATTATTCAAATTAATTAATTTGTCATTTAAAATATAGTCACCAGAACTATCAACACTAATAATTTTACTAAGGTCATAAATTGGATCCCCATAAGGTGCCAAACCCATTACTTTGTACTCATCATCGTCGTAATTAAAACCTAAAACTTGAGTGAATATGCTATATAGAATCCCTAAACTATTTGGTTTAGGATACTTTTTAATAAATTTAATATTATCGTTATCACCTATTGCTAATGTGGTGGAGACACCATCTCCAGAATAATCAGCAGTGAAAATTAATGATTTTTTAAAGTTTGAGGGAAAAAAAGCAGAAGCAGCGTGGCAAAGATGATGATCAAAAAATAATATTTTTGGAGAATGATTGAAATGATATTTAAAATATGCCTCTAAGTCTTTTTCAATATTTTTATAATTTGCATAATAAGAAACATACTCTACATCTTTAATAGTTTTATTAATATATTTGAGACCCTCTTTTATTGAATTAGTTGGCATTACACCCCTTGCATGCTTTGTTCTGACAAACCTTTCCTCTTCCATAGCAAATACACATTCTCCATTTTGGATTATCGCAGCAGCTGCATCTTGGCCAGTGTGACTTAGACCACCAGAAATACCTATGATTATGGACATAAAAAAAACTTAGTATAAGTATTTATACTATTAATAATAAAATTGTTACTATAAATAAATATTATCATTATTTGACCTTTTTATAATATTAAAATAGTTATTATTCAATGAAAACAAAAATCATTACTATAGTTGGCACAAGACCAGAGCTAATCAAAATGGCGCCAATTATAAAAAAATTAGATAAAATTTATGATCAGTATTTAGTTTGGTCTGGTCAACACTATTCCTCTAACATGACAAATTTAATAGCTAAGGATTTAGAATTAAGAAAATTTAATTTGGAAATTAATAATTCGAATAAAAAGAATAGTTTTAAGCATTTTCTAAAAATGCAAAAAGAAATATATAGATTGATAATCAAATTAAAACCAAAAGCATTAATATTCCATGGAGATACATTGACAACTTTATCAAGTGTTATTACGAGTAATATATTTTTTTATGATAAAATTAAAAGAATTCATGTAGAGGGTGGTTATAGATCTAACTTAAAATCTCAAATAGAAGAAAGAATCAGGTACATAAGTGATCACTTATCTGATATAAGATTTGTACAAAGAGATAGTGATAAAAAATCATTAATAAGCGAAGGTATTAAAGATTATGTTCATTTAACTGGCAATTCCATAAATGATACTGTTAAGTTTATAATTAACAAAAATAATAAAAATTTTAATACAGAAAAATTTGGGATCAGTAAAAATGAAAAGTTTATTTTGTGCACAATACATAGAGCTGAAAATGTAGATGACTTTAAAAAACTATCAAAATTATTATCAATTTTAAAATTCGCATCGAAAAAATTCAAAATAGTTTTAGTGTTACATCCAAGAACATTAAAAAATCTAAAAGAATCCAAAATAAAATTTCTTAATGAAAGTAACATTATTCTTGCAAAACCATTAAGTTATGCCAATACGATTATGCTTATTAAAAAATCATATTTTGTAATATCAGACTCTGGTGGTATCCAAGAAGAATCAGTCATTTTAAGAAAAAGATGCATGATCCCATTAAAAAAGACCCCTCATCACTTTTATTTACATAAGCACGGCAACATACTATTTGATATAGACATGGATGATTTTAAAAAAAAATTTAATGTAATTATTAAACAGTTAGAAAAAAATATTATTAAAAAATTTTATCATCCGGTTTCACCTTCTTCATCAATTGTTAAAAAGATAAGATACCATATTGATTAAATTATTTTCCCATAATTATGATCGTAAGATATTTAATGAATTAGCAAAATTTCGAGATGATAACTGGGTTAATGCAGATTTAATTAATCAATTTGAAAAAAAATTAGCAAAATTTCTTAGACTTGATAATAAATTAGTTTCTACATGTAATAGTGGTACAGATGCACTAAAAATAATTTTTTCACTTATTAAAGATAATAAAAAAAATATTTTCATAACTTCACCTTACTCTTATATTTCAAGTGCCAGCTCATTAAAATCATCTGGGTATGAAATTATTTATATAGATGTAGATGAAAACAATTTTAATTTAGATGTTGATAAACTCGAAAATTTTTTAATTGATCTAGATAAATCAATATTAAAAAAAATTGCTGGAGTGTTAAATGTTGAAATATTTGGAGGAACAAATAATTTACAGAAATTAAAAAAAATATGCTCTAAATATAATTTAATTTTAATTGGTGACTGTGCCCAAAGTGTCGGAACTAAGTA
>CABYTH010000029.1:0-6614 GCA_902521835.1 uncultured Alphaproteobacteria bacterium | reverse complement strand
AAAAAATACTATTGCATTACCTATAAACGAAAATTTAAAAAAAAAAGAAATAATGCATATCATTAATAAATTAAATTCCTTAAATAAATGAGAATATTTGTTTTATGTGCGACTAAAAACGGATTAGACTTAGTTAATTTAATAAACAAACATATTAAAGTTTCTGGAGTTATAGGTATTTCAAAAAAATTAGCGATCTCTTCAGAATTAGCTGATGCATCAGAATATTGTAGAAAAAAGAAAATTGAATATATTAAATTAAATGAGTATAAAATTTCAAATAAAAGTAGAAAAATATTTGAAGACCTAAAAATTGAACTTTTAATTTGTATAAGCTGGCAAAGGATAATTCCGAAATGGTTAATTAATATCCCAAGATATGGTGTAATTGGAGCCCACGGAAGTCATGACGGGATAATTAATGGACGAGGAAGGTCTCCTATGAACTGGGCAATTTTATTATCTAAAAAAAGATTTTATATATCAATTTTTAAAATTGATAGTGAAGAAGAAGATAATGGAGATATTTATGATACAAAATTCTTCAATATAAACGCTGAAGACAATATAGAGACTATATATTTAAAAAGTCATTTCAAAATATCTGAAATGATTTTAAAATTGATTGAAGAAAAATATTATAATAAGAAAATTAAACAGCCAAAAAAAGGCGAATATCTTCCAAAAATTACAGATAATGATGGGTTTATTGATTGGAATAGATCAGCTGATAAGATTATTGCTTTTATAAGATCTAAAACAAAGCCTTATAAAGGCGCTCAAACAAAAATAAAAAATAAATTATTGAGAATATATGAGGCAAAAAAAATTGTATTAACTAAAAAATCGATTTTACCAGGTAAAATAATTCATAAAACATATAATAATAAATTAGTCGTTAGTTGTAACAGGGGCCAGTTAATAATTACTGAATATGAACTAATGAATAAGCGTCATAAATTAATTGAAGGTGAAATTTTTGAGTCAATTAATTTCAACGACCAAATGGGAGAAATTATTTCAAGGCATAAAAAAAAATATCCAAAAAAAAATATTAATAAGTCAATTTCAAAATGTTATGAATAAAGATAAATATAAAAAAATTATAAAATTTATTAAAAAGAATGGATTTAATTTTATTAATGCAAAAGACTGGTATAAATATAAGGGCCGGAAAAGAAATATAATTTTAAGACATGATATAGATTTTTCATTAGATTTAGCTTGTAAGATTTCTAAAATTAATTTTAACGAAAAAATAAAATCTAATTTTTTCATCATGCTTAGAAATGATTTTTATGATCCGTTTTCTCCATTCGGTGCTAATCTAATTAGAAAAATGATTGATCATAAATCAAATATTGGAATTCATATTAATACAGAAATTTATTTAAAAGAAAGCCAGCCAATAAAAAAAATAAAACATGACATTAAATATTTTGAAAATTTCTTTGGTATAAAAGTTGACTGTATTTCATACCACATGCCATCAATTTTTGATTTTAAGAAAGTTAATATTAATTCAAAATTTAATTCATATAATAATAACGTTATGAAATATTATAATTATATCTCTGATAGCTCTGGGTTTTTTAATTACACTAAATTTGAAGATTTAATATCTAAGCATAATTCTATCCAATTATTGATACACCCAATATGGTGGATGACTTATAGTCTAAGTCATGAAAGTAAAATAAATGAAGTGTATAAAGGTATGATAAATATGTATTCTGAAAACCTAAACAAGTACAAAAAAATTAGAAAAGAGTCATTTAAACATAGATCAAAGAAGTATTGATTATTTTTAAATAAAATAGGCGGCGTCCTACTCTCCCAAGCCTTAAGACTAAGTACCATCGGCGCTGGAGGCCTTCACGACCGAGTTCGAAATGGGATCGGGTTTTTTCACTCCGCTATGACCGCCACAAACTTTTTATAACATTGTAGTTAAAACTTTTCGCTGTGTATTATAATTCAAGCATTGGATTATTAGTACTGGTTAGCTTCATGTGTTACCACACTTCCACACCCAGCCTATCAACGTGGTAGTCTTCCACGATCCTATAACGAAGCCTAGTTTTGAGGTTGGCTTCCCGCTTAGATGCTTTCAGCGGTTATCCATTCCGTACATAGCTACCCTACGATGCAGCTGGCGCTACAATAGGTACACCAGAGGTACGTCCACCCCGGTCCTCTCGTACTAAGGGCAGATCCTCTCAAGCTTCCACAACCATGGCAGATAGGGACCGAACTGTCTCACGACGTTCTAAACCCAGCTCGCGTACCGCTTTAATTGGCGAACAGCCAAACCCTTGGGACCTGCTTCAGCCCCAGGATGCGATGAGCCGACATCGAGGTGCCAAACCTCCCCGTCGATATGGACTCTTGGGAGAGATCAGCCTGTTATCCCCGGCGTACCTTTTATCCGTTGAGCGATGGCCCTTCCACGAAGTGCCACCGGATCACTATGACCGACTTTCGTCTCTGCTCGACTTGTGGGTCTCGCAGTCAGGCAGGCTTATGCCATTGCACTCGACGAACGGTTTCCAAGCGTTCTGAGCCTACCATCGCGCGCCTCCGTTACTCTTTGGGAGGCGACCGCCCCAGTCAAACTGCCCACCATGCATGGTCCCAACACCGGATAACGGTGTATGGTTAGGCATCAAGGAACAGAAGAGTGGTATTTCACTAGTGACTCCAGAATGGCTAGCGCCACTCCTTCAAAGTCTCCCACCTATGCTACACATCTGTTCCCTAATACCAATACAAAGCTGCAGTAAAGGTGCACGGGGTCTTTCCGTCTAACCACGGTTACTCGGCATCTTAACCGAGAATTCAATTTCACTGAGTCTATGTTGGAGACAGTGGGGAAATCGTTACGCCATTCGTGCAGGTCGGAACTTACCCGACAAGGAATTTCGCTACCTTAGGACCGTTATAGTTACGGCCGCCGTTCACCGGGGCTTCAATTTAGGGCTTGCACCCCTCCTATTAACCTTCCGGCACCGGGCAGGCGTCACACCATATACGTCGTCTTTCGACTTTGCATAGTGCTATGTTTTTAGTAAACAGTCGCTACCCCCTCTTCTGTGCCACCTCCTACTGGTTGCCCAATAGCAGGTCACTTTTATCCCGAAGTTACAAGTGTAATTTGCCGAGTTCCTTCAACATAGTTCTCTCAAGCGCCTTGGTATTCTCTACCCTCCTACCTGTGTCGGTTTTGGTACGGTCTAATGCTGGAGCTATTTCCAGGGACAAATTCACTGCAAGTTCAATCCAGTAAGAACTTACAATTTACTTCATCCGTCACTACCAGCTGGTGCAGGAATATTAACCTGCTTCCCATCGACTACGGCTTTCGCCCTCGCCTTAGGGGCCGACTAACCCTGCGCAGATTAGCTTTACGCAGGAAACCTTAGGATTTCGGCGGAAATGTCTTTCACATTTCTTATCGTTACTCATGTCAGCATTCGCACTTCTGATACCTCCAGCAATGCTTACGCATCACCTTTACAGGCTTACAGAACGCTCCGCTACCCAATTACAAAGTAATTGTCAAAGCTTCGGTAAATGATTTGAGCCCCGTTACATTTTCGGTGCAGGATCTCTTAATTAGACCAGTGAGCTGTTACGCTTTCTTTAAAGGATGGCTGCTTCTAAGCCAACCTCCTGGCTGTCTTGGAGTTCCCACTCCCTTTCACACTTAATCATTATTTGGGGACCTTAGCTGTTGATCTGGGCTGTTTCCCTCTCGTCCAAGGACCTTAGCACCCATGGACTGTCTGCCGTGCAGACTTATCGGTATTCGGAGTTTGATTAGGTTTGGTAGGAATTGCTTCCCCCTAGCCCATTCAGTGCTCTACCCCCAATAAGATTCACACGACGCACTACCTAAATAGTTTTCGCGGAGAACTAGCTATTTCCGAGTTTGGTTGGCCTTTCACCCCTAATCACAAGTCATCCCGTAGCTTTTCAACGCTAGTGGGTTCGGTCCTCCGGTGAATTTTACTTCACTTTCAACCTGCTCATGACTAGATCACTCGGTTTCGAGTCTAATCCCATAAACTAAATCGCCCTATTCAGACTCGCTTTCGCTTCGCCTACACCTATGTGGCTTAAGCTTGCTAATGAGATTAAGTCGCTGACCCATTATACAAAAGGTACGCTGTCACCTCATAAAGAGGCTCCAACTGCTTGTAAGCATCCGGTTTCAGGGTCTATTTCACTCCCCTGCTAGGGGTTCTTTTCGCCTTTCCCTCACGGTACTGGTTCACTATCGGTCATAAAGTAGTATTTAGGCTTAGGAAGTGGTCTTCCTATATTCAGACAGGATTTCACGTGTCCCGCCCTACTCATGTCTATTTTTTACTATCTACCCATACGAGGCTATCACTCACTATGGCCTGCCTTTCCATACAGTTCTGGTTTAGTAAAAATTAGCACTGGCCTGATCCGCTTTCGCTCGCCACTACTAACGGAATATCTTTTCCTCTAGGTACTTAGATGTTTCAGTTCCCTAGGTTCGCCCTTATAAGCTATGAATTCACTTATAAGTTATTGGGTTTCCCCATTCGGAGATCTCGGATTAAGCTTATTGACAGCAAGTCCGAGCTTATCGCAGTCTGTCACGTCCTTCATCGCCTCTTTATGCCAAGGCATCCACCAAATGCTCTTACGCGCTTGAATTATTAACACACAGTGAAAAGTTTGTAGTTAATAACTTTTTGTAGTTATTTGTTGTTATATTAGTTGTTTAATTGACGAATAACTCGTGCAAGTTATTCGTCTGTGTTATCAGCTTACATATTTACGATTTTAAAAAGTTGGTGGAGGATAGCGGGATCGAACCGCTGACCTCCTGAATGCAAATCAGGCGCTCTCCCAGCTGAGCTAATCCCCCAACAGTGTTGGTGGGCGAGGGAGGACTTGAACCTCCGACCTCACGCTTATCAAGCGCGCGCTCTAACCAACTGAGCTACACGCCCAATCAATGCTCTTCATCAACATGTGTTGAAAAAAGCAAAACAAATAGACGGTGGTTACTTTAAACGTACACTTAGTTCAAAGTTTTTTTTCCTTTAGAAAGGAGGTGATCCAGCCGCAGGTTCCCCTACGGCTACCTTGTTACGACTTCACCCCAATCGCTGGCCGTACCGTGGGCAGCTGCCTCCCGAAGGTTAGCGCACTGACTTAAGATAAAACCAACTCTCATGGTGTGACGGGCGGTGTGTACAAGACCCGGGAACGTATTCACCGCGGCATGCTGATCCGCGATTACTAGCAATTCCAACTTCATGCACTCGAGTTGCAGAGTGCAATCCGAACTGAGATAACTTTTGGGGATTAGCTCCACCTCGCGGTATTGCGTCCCGTTGTAGTTACCATTGTAGCACGTGTGTAGCCCAGCGTGTAAGGGCCATGAGGACTTGACGTCATCCCCACCTTCCTCCGGCTTATCACCGGCAGTTTCGCTAGAGTCCTCAGCCGAACTGTTAGTAACTAACGATAAGGGTTGCGCTCGTTGCGGGACTTAACCCAACATCTCACGACACGAGCTGACGACAGCCATGCAGCACCTGTGCGAAAGCCAGCCGAACTGAAGGTTACCATTCTGTAACCGGTACTTTCCATGTCAAACGCTGGTAAGGTTCTTCGCGTTGCGTCGAATTAAACCACATGCTCCACTGCTTGTGCGGGTCCCCGTCAATTTATTTGAGTTTTAATCTTGCGACCGTACTCCCCAGGCGGGGTGCTTAACGCGTTAGCTACGACACCGAACAAAAGTCCGACGACTAGCACCCATCGTTTACTGCATGGACTACCGGGGTATCTAATCCCGTTTGCTACCCATGCCTTCGCATCTCAGCGTCAATATCAGTCCAGAAAATCGCCTTCGCCACTGGTGTTCCTTCCAATATCTACGAATTTCACCTCTACACTGGAAATTCCATTTTCCTCTCCTGAATTCCAGAACAGAAGTTTTAAAAGCAATTCCTAGGTTGAGCCCAGGGATTTCACTTCTAACTTTCTGTTCCGCCTACATGCGCTTTACGCCCAGTAATTCCGAACAACGCTAGGACCTTCCGTATTACCGCGGCTGCTGGCACGGAATTAGCCGGTCCTTCTTCTTCGGCTACTGTCATTATCCTCACCGATGAAAGAGTTTTACAACCCTAAGGCCTTCGTCACTCACGCTGCATTGCTGGATCAGGGTTGCCCCCATTGTCCAATATTCCCTACTGCTGCCTCCCGTAGGAGTCTGGGCCGTGTCTCAGTCCCAGTGTGGCTGATCATCCTCTCAAACCAGCTAAAGATCGAAGCCTTGGTGAGCTTTTACCTCACCAACAAGCTAATCTTGCGCGGGCCAATCTTATAGCGATAAATCTTTCCCATTGCTGGAATATACGGTATTAGCTACAGTTTCCCGCAGTTATTCCGTACTATAAGGTATGTTCCCACGTGTTACTCACCCGTGCGCCACTAAGGACACCTAGCAAGCTAGGGCCTTCGTTCGACTTGCATGTATAAAGCATGCAGCAAGCGTTCGTTCTGAGCCATAATCAAACTCTTAAGTTGAATTACCTACTCATAAAAAACAAAGTTTTAAATTG
>CABYTH010000028.1:0-6670 GCA_902521835.1 uncultured Alphaproteobacteria bacterium | reverse complement strand
TCGGACTCGGGGGCGGTACCCGACACCTCCACCATAAAAATTTTTATGGGGGTGATATAGGTTTGACGTGCTCTGAAGGATATAGTTTTTGCTCGTTGTAAGCGTTTCTTCGACATAGAAACTTAAAATAATTGCTAACGATAATGAATTAGCACTCGCTGCTTAATCTAATTAGGTAAGCGCGGCTTTGGGGCGGCCGGGCAACAGAACGCCCCTTTCATTAAATTTGTAATTTTTTATAAAATAATTTTGTATGTCCTAGAGTCTTTCTGATCACTAAATTCAATTATCTTAAACTTACCTGTTTTTTCTATCTTTGCGCCTTTTGATGTAACAAAGGATTTCATTTTTTTTACTTCACCCTCTGACATTTTTCTTTGATATTTGAGTGTATGACTTTTGGAACCAATTTTAAAAATAGTTTTCATAATTGTAATTACGACTTTGAATTACGCTGGATGAAACTTAATTATGATTTATTTGCATAATGTGTTAATAAAAAATTAATATTTTTTTTAGATAATAAGTTATAGTAAATTTAATAAAGGAGAGTGTAATCATGGAAAAAATGATGTTAGCAATTGGTAGATTAAAAGAGGGTGAAGGCAAATTTGAAAAATTTATGGCTTTTTTTCAATCTGATGAGGGGATGGCAATGAGGAAAGCTGCAGCACATGTCGAAAAAACAGTTCCTGGAATTTTACCTGATAAAAGCGGTATCATGTTTAAAGTTCATGTTCATAATGAAGAGGAAATGATGGGCATCGTTAAAGGAACTAACCCTGTGATGAAGCCAATTTATGATGAATGTATACAAAGCATTGAATTGTTCGAATTAACACAAGTCTCATTAGACGAATAAAAAAGGATTGAAAATGTCAATATTAAAAAAATATGATGAGGTCTTTATGAATAAAGATGAAGCTGGAATGAATGAGGTGCTTCATGATGATTATAAATTCACAATGCATGCTTCTGGAAAAGTTTTAACTAAACAAGATGTTATACAGTGGGCAATGAGCGATGATATTAACAGAGATAAGGTTCGAATTATTTATGAAAATGATGAAATTGGAATTGAGCACTCATTTGTAACATTTTCAGATGGTAACACACAGGCAGTTATGGCGGTATTCACTTTCAAAGATGGTAAAATCTTTTCTTTAGAAACTGGTGCTACAAATATGCCGAAGTAGTTAGTTTAAATATTTTGAAAGGTCTGGTTTAAAATAATTTGGGCCTTTCATTACTTTTCCAGCCTCATTATATATAGGTTTCCCATCCTCACCTAATTTACTCATGTTAGAGTTTTGAACTTCCTCAAAACATTTATCTAAATCAATACCGAAAGCATGGCCAGCTCCATAGGTAACATAAAGTATGTCAGTTAATGCATCTGCCACCTCAAGTAAATTTTCATCCTGCATTGCTTCAGTTAATTCTTCTAATTCTTCTTTGATAAGGTCTATTCTCAACTTGTTGGTCTTTGCGTCACTAAATCCAGCTTTATCTTTAACCTCTTGTCCGTACGTTTTCATAAATAACCTAACTTTTTCAAAATTTGTCATCAATAACCTCTAATCTTTATATAATTGAAAATAATTTTATTTCATTTTCATTTTAAATTTATAGGATCTTATTATAGGAGAAAATATGGCAACTTACGAATGTTCAAATTGTGGAATGTCAGTAAATGCAACATGTGGAAAATGTGATGCACCTTTAGTTGATGATATACTTAAGCTAGAAAATGGATCAGAAGTGCAGATATCCAAGTGCCCAAATGATCACGGTAAAATTAAATCTCCAACCTGTTGTGGAAATGATATGTCCTGTTCAGCAGATAACTAATTTTTACTAGTAAAAAGAAACTATTTGTAATAAGAATTATGCGCTATGGCCAGATAGCTCAGTCGGTAGAGCAGAGGACTGAAAATCCTCGTGTCGGCGGTTCGATTCCGTCTCTGGCCACCACTTCTAAATATTATTGAAGATTTAATTCATCAATAGAACGATCGTTTCTAGATCTACTTAATTCTAAAAGTCCACCCCTTGTGTAACCATAAACATTTGTAATACTTAAATCATCTCTAAATTCATTTTTTAACATTCCAACAAGTTTTCTGAGAGTATTTTGATCGCTAGCCACAGGATCTATAACTACTTTTCCAGATATATTTTTTAATTTTATGAGCTTAGAAATTAATTGAATAGCTTCTCTATTTGTATCAAATCTTTTTGCTGAACCTGTATTAACATCTATGGCTGTAAGAGCATCTGTTTTACCAATCATGATATTACCTCCACTAGGTAAATCGTAATTATGACCGATTAAATAATCTATCTTTTCACCTAAATTAAATACTTCTTCAATTTGTTCATTTGACATCTCTTCACAGAGATTTGCAAAAGTAGAATCTAATTTTTCATCCCAGTTTTTTACTCTTTCGAAACGATCTTTGTCACTAAAGATGATTTGATCAGTATTTTTATCAGAGTAATCACAAACAAAATTTTGATCAAAATATGTATTTTGAAAAACAAGTCCCTCATCGCTTAAATCTTTTGCATTTAACTCTATTTCTTTCCATTGATTATTTAAATCATTCAACTCAGATTGAGCTATTTCGATGTTTTCAGGAATAAGATTATGCCTAGCTATCAATCCCACATCAGACTCACTTAGAGCATCCATAATTTTATCTTGTTGATTTGTGTCTAAGTTTTTTCTTGTTCTTCTACTTAGAATAATTTCATCACCATATGGTAATAAATTTATAAATTTACCAGTTAAAATGATATTATTTGTAAAAAGATGAACTTTATCTTTAGAACCTATACTTCTTACTTGAAGTAACAAAGATTGTCCTTCATGCGCCTTATCACCATTAGGAAAATTTATTCTTTTAAAAAAACCTCTCTGTTCTCCGTTACCGTAAGAGACAAATGCCCCACTATCATTAGGTAAAATTTCTGTAATTTTTACCTTATAGATATCTCCAATTTGAACATCTTCGTTGGGTTGAAAGCGAATATTAACCAATTCTCCTTCATTTAGTTTAACTCCGCACTTAAAATTTTTATAGTTTGTAACAATAAGTTTTGTAGACATGGCATTGCTCCTTTTAAAAAATTATTCATTAGTTCTTCGACCTAAATGTTATTCTGCCCTTAGTTAAATCATATGGTGTCATTTCAACTGTTACTCGGTCTCCTGCGAGTACTCGTATTCTATTTTTCCTCATTTTCCCAGATGTATGGGCTATGACTTCGTGGTCATTATCTAGCTTAACTTTAAACATAGCATTTGGAAGTAACTCTGAAACTACACCTTGAAATTCTATTGCATCTTCCTTGGACATATTACAGTATCTTATGATTTGATCTTTCTAATTTCAACTGATAAAGCGTGTGCCTCCAGACCCTCTTGTCTTGCAAGATTAATTGTGTGATTTGCGATTTTCTTAAGAGTTTTTTTTCTAGGGTCAATGAAAACTGTTTTTTTAGTGTAATCTTCAACACCCAAACCAGATGAAAATTTTGCAGTTTGATCTGTGGGTAATACGTGATTAGTTCCAATTGTATAATCTCCCAAAGCAACAGGGGATTTTTCACCTAAAAATACTGATCCAGCGTTTTTAATATTTTTTAATATATTTTTATTAAATTTTTCATGAATATGAAGATGTTCTGGAGCAATAAAATTTGAAATTTCATATATCTCTTTTTGACTCTTAGCTAAAATTAAATTGCAATTATTTTTTATAGATTGATCTACATTTTTAAATTTTGTCTCTTCCATAATTCTTTTAAGTTCATTTTTAACTTTAATTAGAATATTTTTGGATTTAGATAAAACATACGTTTTTGCATTAGGGTCATGTTCGCCTTGGGCGAGAACATCGTAGGCTATCCAAGTAGGATTAGAATTATTATTTGCTATTACTAAGACCTCAGATGGACCAGCTGGTAAATCTATTCCTATAACTCCAAATAATTGTTTTTTTGCTTCAGCTACGTATTGGTTTCCTGGGCCAAATACTTTATCTGCCTTTTTTATTATTTTTGTGCCAAAAGCGAGAGCTGCGATTGCTTGAGCACCACCAACGTTGTAAACAACATTTACACCACATAAATATGCAGCTGCAAGAGTTAGTTTTGATGTTTGACCATTTTGAGAAGGAACACAAATCATAATATTTGGGACCTCGGCTATTTTTGCAGGTATAGCTGTCATTAAAACAGTTGATGGATAAGAAGCTAACCCACCAGGGATGTATAAACCAACATTTTCAATTGGTTTCCATTCAATATAAAACTTCGAGTCGAGTTGATCTTTAAAAGAATATGATGTTTTTTTTTGTTTTGAGTGATAATAAAAAATTCTTTTGTAAGCTAATCTAAGAGATTTTTTACTTTCATTTGAAAGAGAATTATAAGCATTTTTTAAAGTTTTTTTTGGAATAATTATACTTTTTAAATTTGCTTTTTTGTTCTCAAACTTTTTTACATACTTTAATAAAGCTACATCCTTATTTTTTTTTATGTCCTGTATAATTTTTTTTACAGTTAAACTTACAGTAGAATTTGTATTTACAGATGAGTTGAGATTATCAAAAATCCATTTTTTATTTACAACTTTCACTATAAACCTTGCATTAAAATTTTTTTAATAAATTTTTTTTTTAGATCGTATGCAAAATAGCTACTAATTATTACAGTTGAGATGTCATTGTTTATTATTACATTTTCATAAAGCTGATTGTCTTTTAATGTCTTGCCTGATTGAACTAAATCTAAGATGAAATCAGCTATTCCATATTTTACTGCAAGCTCGATAGAACCATTTAATTTTATTGTTTCAGTCTGTATGTTTAAATCTTTAAAATAATTCTCAGAAATATTTTTAAATTTTGTTGCAACTTTAAAAATTTTCTTTTCCGAAAAATTAATTTTTTTTTTATTTGAAGCTATAGATATTCTACATTTTCCTATTTTAGTCTTTTTTAAAAGAACAATATTTTGTGAGCTATTTTCAAGAATATCGTCATACCCTACAAATCCAATATCAGCTGCACCTAGCATAATATATGATCGAATATCAGATGGTTTTAACTTAATTACTTTTATTTCATTAAGATTTGTATCAAAAGTTAATTTTCTAACACTCTCATTAAAGAAAGCCTCTTCTATTCTTAAACCCCTTTCGGATAAAAATTTTACAACTTTTGCTTCAAGTCTACCTTTGGGGCAGGCAATTATTAAATTTTGATTTTTCATTTTTTTCTACTAATGTTTACGCCACATTTTTTTAATTTTAAATCAAAATCTTCATATCCTCTATCAAGGTGATAAATTCTATTTATTACAGTTTTTCCCTTGGACATCATTGCTGCGATTATAAGAGAAAAACTAGCCCTTATATCTGTCGCCATGACCTCTGCGCCCAGTAAATTAGATGTTTTATCAATTGTTACTGTATTTCCTTTGATTGATAAATTTGCCCCAAATCTTCTCAGCTCTGGAATATGAATAAATCTATTTTCAAATATATTTTCGACTACTTTCGACTTCAAACCAGACTTAAGTTGTGTTGCTATTAGCTGAGCCTGTAAATCTGTAGGGTATCCTGGAAATTCTTTAGTAGAAATTTTTTTTATTGGTTTAAGTGTTTTACAATAAATTTCATAGGAGGAATTAGATAGCTTTTTTATTTTTAGACCCATTCCTTTATAAAGTTTCAAAGGAAGAGCTAAGTCTTTTGGATTGAAGTTATTCAGTTTCAGTCTCCCTTTTGTTGCCATAGTTGCTAAAATATATGAACCAGCTTCTATCCTGTCAGGTATTACTTTGTAATCCTGAAGTTTTAGTTCTTCTACTCCTCTGACTGTAATTGTCCTATTTTTTACTTTTATTAGTGCGCCACATTTATTTAAAAAATTAATTAAATCTATGACTTCAGGCTCGATGGCACAATTTTTTAATGTACTTTTTCCATTTGCAAGACTAGCTGCCATTAAAATATTTTGTGTTGCACCTACACTAATTTTTGGAAATTTATGGTCAATTGAGCTTAAATTATTTTTTTTTCTCTCAGCTATTACATAACCATTTTTTATTGAGATTTTTACACCCATTAACTTTAGAGCATTTAAATGTAAATCAATTCCTCTAGTACCAATTGAGCAACCACCTGGAAGAGCTATTTTAAATTTTTTATATCTTGAAATCGCAGGTCCTAAAATAACAATTGATGCTCTCATTTGACGAACATATTCATAATCAGCTGATTTTTTTGTAATAGCAGAACTTCTAACAAATAGAGTGTTTTTTTGAAAATCAACATCACAACCTAAATCTTTTAAAATTGAGATTAAAAATCTTGTATCTCTAAGGTTAGGTACATTATGAATAAGACACTCACCTTTTGCCAACAGTGTCGAAATTATAATAGGCAAAGAAGCATTTTTTGAACCAGAGATTTTTATTTGCCCTTTCAAGGTTGAAGGACCTTTTATAACTACCGTTTGCATTATTTATTTCTTAATTTTTTTTCTTTTTTTTAGATTTTCTCTTAATTTTTGAGCTAATTTATCTTTTTTTTGTTCAAAATTTTTTTTTATTAGGTCTTGTTTCTTCATAAATTATTACCAAATAAGTTATATGATGA
>CABYTH010000027.1:0-7165 GCA_902521835.1 uncultured Alphaproteobacteria bacterium | reverse complement strand
AATCAGATAATATCCATACAAGAAATGAGTTTTATGCTTCATTAAATCAAGATTGTAACTTTGATTTATATGGTCTTAATATCAACAATTATGGTGTAAATGACAATTATTCTTTTATACAACATTTAAAGCCCTCTTCATCAAGTAGAGAAGTTTTTAAATCTATTGTTGAGAAGGGCGCTATTACAAACTTTCAAGGAAAGATATATGTTGACTCTATTGCTCAGAAAACTGATGGATATCAAATGAGTAGATCATTGCTTTTAGATGACATATCGAAAGCCAACAATAAACCAGAACTTGAAATTTATGCAGATGATGTAAAATGTAGTCACGGGTCTACTGTTTCCAAATTAGATGACGAGCAAATTTATTATTTTAAGTCCAGAGGAATTGATAGCGAAATAGCTAAAAAAATATTAAAAAAAGCATTTATTGTTGAGATTATTGAGTCAATTAAAGACGATATGTTAAAGAATTATTCAAATGAGCTAATTGAAAGTTTATTATCATGAATAATATTAAATTAGATTTTCCAATTTTAGATAAAAAGATCAGAGACAAAGCTATTACTTATCTTGACTCTGCAGCAAGTACTCAGAAACCCAAACAAGTAATTAACTCTATTTCTGAATTTTTAGAAAATTCTTATGAAAATGTTCATAGAGGAATGAATTCACTTAGTATAGATGCTACAGATTTATATGAAAAATCTAGAGATGTAGCAAAAAATTTTATTAATTCTAACTCTACAAATGAGATAATTTTTACAAGAGGGGCTACTGACTCTATAAATATTATTGCTAATTCATTAGCTGAACATCTTAAAGAGGGCGATAAGATTGTTGTAACTGAATTAGAACATCACTCAAATTATTTACCTTGGATGAACTTATGTAAAAAATTAGGTCTAGAATTAAAAATAATTCCTATTACGAAAGATGGCATTTTATCTGAAGACGATATCATTAATAATTGTGATGACTCCACAAAGGTTCTCTCTTTAACACACATGTCTAATGTAACTGGCCAAATTCTTGATATCAAAAAGATTAAAAAATCAATAAATAAAGATACTTATGTTGCCGTTGATGGTTGTCAATCAATAGCACACTTAAAAATTGACGTAAAAGATTTGGATTGTGATTTTTACTCTTTTTCATCTCATAAACTTTATGGTCCATCTGGTATTGGAATTATGTATGGTAAAGAAGATATTTTAAATAAATTAAATCCTCCAACACTTGGAGGAGGGATGATCAATGAAGTTTCATCTAATGATTTTTCCTATGCTATGTTACCTAATAAATTTGAACCGGGTACGCCTTCAATTGAGGCAGCAATTGGCTTTAAAACTGCTATGGAATATTTGAATAATAATAATTACCAAGACTATTTTCTGAATGAAAAAAAACTCAGATCTACATTAATTAAAGCTTTACGTGAATTCAAAGTAGTAGATATATATGGCTCTAATGAAGATGGAAATGCTACATCCATTGTTTCTTTTAATATTAAAAACCAAAATTTTAATGATATTGCCACTTTTCTTGACCAGTATGGAATTATGATTAGAGGAGGTCACCATTGTTGCCAACCATTTATGAAAAAGTTAGGTATCCCTGGTTCCTGCAGAGTCTCTTTTGGTATTTATAACGATCTAAATGATATTGATCATTTTATAGACTCTTTGAAAAAAACTCTAAAACTTCTTCAATAAGCTATGGATAATAAAACACTCTCTGACTTTATGCCAAAAGTAAGTTCTGAAGGTGAGATTACTTATGGAGAAAAATCTTCATCAAAGTCAGTGACATTAACAAATGATCATATAATCAAAGTTCTCACAGATATAAAAGACCCTGAAATGGATATGAATATTTATGATCTTGGTTTAATTTACGACATATCAATAGATAATTTTAACAATATTAAAATTATCATGACACTGACAACAGTTAACTGTCCAGTTGCTGATAGTTTTCCATTAGAGGTCGCTAAAAAAGTTCATGAACTAAATGATGTAGGACAAGTCAGTATAAAACTAACCTTTCAACCACCATGGAATAAAGATATGATGAGTGAAAATGCAAAGTTAGCTTTAGGTTTTTAGTATGACCATTCCTTTATTTTCATTATCCAAAACTGCTGAAGAACAAATTTCTAAATTATTAGTTAATAATAATAACGCTATTGGTTTAAAGATTGGCTTAAGCACTAAAGGTTGTGCGGGATTGAGTTATACAATGGAGTATGTGAGTAATGATAACATACAAGGTTGTGAGCTAGTCAATGATTACAAGTTTCCTCTTTATATTGAGGACAAAGCAGTTATGTATGTAATAGGCACAGAAATGGACTTTATTAAAGAAGAATTTGGAGAAAGGTTTATTTTTAAAAATCCTAATCAGACTAGTGAATGCGGCTGTGGTGAGAGTTTTCACGTTTAGATTTTAGTTATATTGATGGCAATCTTATTGGGTATTCTCTCAGCTTTTAGTTTCGGTGTTGGAGATTTTTTAGCCAGGTTTTCATCTAAGGAAATTGGATTTAAAAATTCACTTTTTTGGATGCTGGTTGTTGGCTCAATATTTTATTTAATTCTATTTTATTTTTTTGGAAGTGGTCTTTCTCCAAATGCGATTGGTCTAAGTAATAGTTTCCTATCAGGAATTCTAATAATGTTTGGACTTCTTTGTTTGTATAGAGGTCTCCAAATGGGACCAGTGTCAATTGTAGCCTCGATAACAGCAACCAATCCCTTTTTTGTTTTTGTTATTAGATTTTTTTTAGGAAGTGAACCCACACTTACTCAATGGATTGCCACACTTGTTGTAATATCTGGCGCAATATTTGTATCCATAAGTGCTGATAGTTTTAAAGAAAGCCTAGGTTTGTCAAAAAAACAGATAAAAGAGTCTCTGATTGTGTCATTTATGGCCAGTGGCATGCTTGCTTTGGGTCTTATTTTTTCTCAAGAAGCCTCTAATTCTTTAGATCCAATTGAGGCTGTAATTTATGTAAGATTTTTTAGCTTATTGGGTATTGCCTCTTTATTATTTTTTATGAAGTCTAAAATAACTCTAACAAAGAAAGCAGTTCCTATTTTATTTTTTCAAGGAATATTAGAAACCACAGGTTATTTTTGTTTGGTCTCTGCATATGCCTTTGACAAAGTGAGTATCGCAGTAGTAATTTCTTCAGGTTTTGGTTTAGTAACAGTTTTATTGGCTAGACTAGTTTTAAAAGAAAAAATATCTAAAATTCAAACTTTAGGAATATCTTTAACTTTCATTGGCGTTGTAGGTCTTACTATCTAATTAAATTTTGAAGCCTCATTTTATCAAAACGATATGAATTCATTACTATAGCTAAGCAAATAACTATACCTCCTATAATTGTATTTACATCTGGTGTTTCATTGATACCCAGAATAGGTAGCCACGCCCAAAAAATTCCTCCAACTACTTCTAATAAAGATAGCATTGTTAGTTCTCCCGAAAGTAATTGTTTTGAACCTAAGCTAAACAGGATAAGCCCAGTTGCAACAATTAAACCGTGGGTCATACTCAACAAAATATTCCTTAAAGGTAAATAGATTTCTTGATCATTAAAAATCATTAAAAAGGCGGAAATAATTGCGCAAAAAATTCCTGCATAAATTAAAATATAAAATTTTTTAAATTTACTTTTGCTTCTCAAAGCAACAGTGAATGCTGCAAAGCCAAGACTTGATATAAAGCCCATAATTAATCCATACAACGATCCACTAAAGGCGCTTGCATATATCATTATTAAAGCACCAATAAACGCAATAATCATAGTTATAAAATTTTGTTTTGAGATTTTCTCATTAATAAACACTAGGGCAATTAATGATGCTAAAAAAGGCATTAACGCCAACATAAATAGAGTAACTGCGGCAGTTGTATTGCTTATTGAATAAATAAAACCAACCATGGCTGTTGTTAAACTAAGACCACCAATCACAGAAACTTTATCTATTTTAATTACATTCATAAAAAAGTCTTTTTGCTCATTTAGAATAAGATATGTGGCAATGATAATTGCAACTGTAAGCCCTCTAATAACAAGGTAGGGGAGTTGATAGATTTGAGGGTCTATCATATTTTTAACCACCAGCGGTCCAAAACTCCATATTAATCCACTTAAAACTACTATGATTACTGCCTTGATGTGGTCGCTCATTTTAAGAAATAAACTTATTTTATAAATTAACTTTTTAATAGTTAATTACTGATAAAGAAATCTGAGAGAGTTTTAATATTATCAAAAGAAGTATTCTTACCCTCATTACTTCTTAGAGTAAATGAGTCTGACTCAATCTCTTTCTCACCCATTACTAGAGAATAGGGTATCTTTTTAGAAACAGAATTTCTTATTTTATAACCCAATTTGTTATCAGATCCATCAACAATTACTCTTACACCCAGTTTTTGAAGTTCCCCTTTAATTCGGTTACTATGATCAACAAATTTTTCGGACACAGGGAGAATTGCAAGTTGTATGGGCGTAACAAATAAAGGAAGCCAGCCATTAGTGTTTTCAAGAATAATTGCTATAAACCTTTCTAGAGATCCGACAACTGCTCGGTGTATCATTATTGGAACTTGATTTTTGTCATCTTTGTCTTTGTATTTTGCACCCAATCTATCAGGGAGATTGAAGTCAATTTGTATCGTTCCACATTGCCATTCTCGACCCAGTGAGTCCTCTAATGTAAATTCTATTTTTGGGCCATAGAATGCCCCTTCACCCTCTAAAATATTAAATTCTTTATTGTTGTCTTTTAAAACTTTTTTTAACTGATTTTCTGCATTGTCCCAGTTTTCTTGCGTACCAATACTTTTTTCTGGGCGAGTAGAAATATTATATTTTATTTTTTCAAATCCGAACTTTTTATACACTCTCTCAATTAATAGGGTTGTCTCATTACAAACATCATATATTTGTTCAGCAGAACAAAATATGTGGGCATCATCTTGAGTAAAACCTCTGACCCTAAATAATCCATTTAGAGCTCCAGAGGGTTCGTATCTATGACACTTACCAAACTCCGAGTATCTAAGGGGTAAATCTTTGTAAGTTATTAGTTGAGAGTTAAATAAAACAATATGACACGGACAATTCATAGGTTTTAGTGCAAATGTCTTGTTGTCAGTTTCTGATGTAAACATATTTTCTTTAAAATTGTCCCAATGACCAGACTTTATCCAAAGCTCATTTGATACTAGCTCAGGTGTTTTTACTTCAAAATAATTAAGTTTTTGTTGCTCAGAGCGAATATATTTTTCAATATTTTGATACAATGTTAAGCCTTTATCTTTCCAAAAGACATTCCCTGCTGATAAATCAGTTAGAAGGAACAAACCCATATCAGTGCCTAATCTTCTATGATTTCTTTCTTTAGCCTCTTCTAAATTTTTTAAATAAACTCGAAGTTCCTTTTCAGAATACCAAGCGGTTGCATAAATTCTTTGAAGCATTTTGTTAGTGCTAATACCTCTCCAATAAGCCCCTGATACATTTGTTATTTTAAAGCTGGCATTATAATCTTTTGTGCTTTTATGATGAGGACCTTTACAAAGATCAGTAAAATTTTTTTGCTCATAGAGTGTTATTTCATCAGAATTATCTAAATTATTAATAAGCTCCAATTTATATTTATTATCTTTAAATATTTCTGATGCCTCTTTTTTAGTTACAGCTCTCTTTAAAAAGTTTCTTCCCTCTGAGAGAATTTCTTTCATTTTTTTTTCTATATTAGCTAAATCATCATCTGATAGAGTACTTTCCATATCAAAGTCATAATAAAAACCGTTCTTTATGAAAGGACCAATAGTTGGTTTAGCATTTGGGAAAAGAGTAATTACAGCTTCAGCCAAAATATGAGCCATATCATGCCGCATTATATTTAATGCATCATCAGATTTAGGTTTGATGGGAGTGCTATTTTCAACTTCAGTGTCCCAATAATTATTATTCAAGTCTTTAAATGCTATTATATCGCTCATAATTTTAATTTTTTATAAAAACAACTTTTTTTACCCGTATGGCAAGCGCCAATGCCTTCAAGCTCAACTTCATAGATCAAAGCGTCACTGTCACAATCAGTATAAATATTAATAATATTAAGTTTATTGCCAGAAGTTTCGCCTTTTAACCATAATTTTTTTTTACTTCTACTCCAAAAGTGTGCTTTTTTTGTTTTTACTGTCATTTCAATAGAATTTTTATTTGAGTAGGCCATCATAAGAATTTCATTAGTTGACTTCTCTTGAGCAATCGTAGGTATAAGCCCGTCAGAATTAAAAACTAGGTGATTTATGTTGAAATTTTCCAATGTCTTGATTTTTAATGATTTTTACTTTTATTAAAGTATTTTTCAATTATTAAAAGAATTTTTTCGATGAATTATTATTTAGCACCAATGATGGGTTACACAGACTGCTATTTTAGAAGTTTAGTGGAAAACATTTATGGAAATAGTGTAACTACTTTTTCTGAAATGATAGTGGATAAAGCAATCATCCACAATGAGACCAAAACAATAACCAAGCATTTTTTAAAAAATAATAAAAGCGCCATTCAAATTGCAGGCTCAGATCCTGAAGAAATTAAAAGAACAATAAATATTTTAAATAAAGTAGATATTATTAAACATGTAAATTTTAATTTAGGGTGCCCAAGTTCTAGAGTCCAAGAAAATATGCTTGGTTTAGCTTTAACCCAAAAGTATGACTTAGTAAAAAAATGCTTATATGAATTGATCAAATATAATAAAGATGTATCGGTAAAATGTAGACTTGGTTTAGGTATGGATGAGGATAAAAGTTATATTTTTGATTATCTTAAATTGTTTGATGAAATAGGAATTAAAAAAGTATTTATACATTGTAGAAATGGTGTTTTGAACTTAGATACCAAAAAAAATAGAACAATTCCGAAAATTAATTACAATTTATTTTTAGAGTGTTGTGATCAATTTCCTGAAATGGAACTTATTCCTAACGGAGAGGTTAATGATTTAGCAACCTTTAAATTTTTTCAGTCAAATAATATTACTCAATTTATGATTGGTAGGCAATTTGCGAAAGACGCTTTTTTTTTAGAAAAATTAGATATTGAGAATATCCAAAAGAAG
>CABYTH010000026.1:0-7666 GCA_902521835.1 uncultured Alphaproteobacteria bacterium | reverse complement strand
GCCCAGACTCAAGTGAAATTAGATCAGAGATTTGTTCTTTTCTCTCAACAAGTGTTTCAGCAGTCTTTTGAAGTATTTTTTGACGATCATATCTAGATAAATTAGGTTTATAATTTGCAGCAATATCAAAGGCTTTTTGAGCATGTTCTGCTGTGCCAGCTGGTACTGTGCCTATAACTTTACCTGTGAAGGGATAGATAACATCAATCTTGTTATCGGTGTGAACAGTTTTTCCACCAATCCTCATACCCTCATTAATAATTTTATCAGTCATGATTAAGCTCCATTAATAGCATAAAAAAATGCATCATAGTTATTTAAACTTTGATCTTTGGCAATGTTTAGTTTTTTATTAGAAATAAAAGGAACTTCTCTTTCATGATGACCTCCATGAGATCTAAGGGGTTCCTTTAATTTTGAAAGATCATGATTAGCTTTTGAGGTACCAATTGTCATATCTTCGGATGACATGCATACGATATCACCTATTCTATCTGAAGGTAGCCTATATTCTCTACATGCTTCTTCTTGTTTAACAACTACTTCAATTTCTTTAATTGATGATATTTTGCTGATTGTTTCATCAATTTTTGATTTATCTTTTACATATATTGTGGCAAACGATCCCAGTGAACCATGATGAACTACATAAGGGTCAGTAATTGGAAGTATTACTTTAGCCTCATCTTTACCCATTTGGTCATCTAAATAATCTTGAAGGAAGATGGCATTAGGTTCTCCATTAATATTTGCTTTAGACTTCATTCCATGATCTGCAGTGATAACTACCGAATTCCCATTACTACAAATTTTACTGACATACTTATCAAACATCTGATAAAAATCATTTGCTTCTTTATCTCCAGGTGCATATTTGTGTTGAATAAAGTCAGTGGTAGATAAATACATAATGTCAGGATTAAATTCCTCAAGTAATTTTACCCCAGCAGCCATAACAAATTCTGATAGATCCTGAGAATATACTTCAGGTACTTTCATTCCAATCCAGTCATTAATATTTTCTATACCATTTTCACTGAGAGTGGCCTGATCTGATTTTTCTGATGAAAAACAGATTGCTCTTCCTTCATTAAATTTTAAACCATTACCTAAAAGAGTTCTTAATTTATCCTTAGCAGTGATTACTGCTATTTTATAACCTTCATTATAATATTTCTCAAAAATAGTTGGAGCTCTTAAATATTGTGGATCATTCATCATCACTTCTTCACCGGTTGATGGGGTATAAAAGAAATTACCACTTATTCCATGAACATCACTAGGCTGCCCTGTGACTATCGAAATGTTGTTAGGGTTTGTAAAACTAGGAATAGCACTGTTAGCCATCAGATATTGGCCATTTTCCAATATTTTATCAAGATTTGGTGTCAATCCTTTTGAAGAGGCGATATCAATATACTCTTTTTGACTACCATCGAGGCATATAACTACTACAGTTGAAGTAAGTGACTTATTATAATGTCTTTTATTAATGTCAATTTTATCACTCATAATTATAACTGCTCTCTACAAAGAACAAATTTTTGATTATTTTAAAATTTGTTCATAAAGTTTTAACATAAATATTACAAATTTACTTTTAAAATGTCTTAATCAGAACTATTTTAGTTTTGAGGAATAAAAATAGATGGGGACAATTTCTTTAAAGAACATCAATAAGTCATTTGGCTCAACTGAGGTGCTTAAACAACTAAGCCTTGATATCCAAGATGGTGAATTTTTAACATTAGTCGGTCCGTCCGGTTGTGGCAAATCCACTTTGTTAAAAATTATTGCCGGATTGGAGCAACAAAATAGTGGCGATGTAATTATTGATGATAAGAATGTTAACAGCACCAGAGCCAGCAAGAGAGACTTAGCAATGGTTTTCCAATCTTACGCTCTTTACCCGCACCTGACAGTCAGAAAAAATTTAGAAACACCTTTGAAATTAAGAGACTATAGTTTTCTAGAGAGGTTGCCTCTTATTGGTAATTTTGTACCAAGTAGAAAAGAAAAAAAGAAATCAATTGATGACCTTGTTTTCAAAACATCTGAAACTTTAAAAATAACAGAACTACTTGATAGGAAGCCAGGTCAACTATCTGGTGGTCAAAGACAAAGAGCGGCACTAGGAAGAGCGATGGTAAGAGAACCAGTCGCATTCTTAATGGATGAACCTTTATCAAATCTTGATGCTGCATTAAGAGTTCATATGAGATCTGAACTATCTGAACTTCATAATTCTTTAAAGACCACTTTCATTTATGTGACGCATGATCAAGCTGAAGCACTTACAATGTCAACTCGAATGGCGGTAATGATTGATGGGGAACTTTTGCAACTTGATACCCCAAGTGAGGTTTATAATAACCCATCATCTTTAAGGGTTGCAGAATTTGTTGGCAGCCCAAAGATTAACACATTTGCTGCTCAGATTAGCTCTGATGGTTCTGTTGAATTTATGGGTATTAAGCTTGAAAGAAAATTTAATACTAATAGTCAAAAAGCTTTAGTTGCTGTGAGACCAGAACATTTAGAAATTACAAAAGACTCAAACAAACCTGCATTTGAGGCTACAGTTTCATACCGAGAAAACCTTGGTTCTGATATATTTTACCATGTTCAAGTTGATCAATCTGACTTTAAAATCATAGTCAGAGGCTCACCACAAGCTGGACTGATCTCAAATGGGGAAACAGTTAGAATAAGTCTCTCTCATGCAGAGGCTATGCTTTTTGAAACATCTGGTGAGCGTATCCGATAAATATGCACCACTCTAAAGCACATATTTGGTTTGTTTGGCCTGCAATCATACTAATGATTGTCATATTAATTCTTCCAATTTTTTTAGCCGGAGGTATCTCATTTACTAATTACAATCTTGGTAATTCTAGTTTCGAATGGGTAGGTACGGAGAATTATGAAAAAATGTTCTCCAGAAAAACTTACATAAAAATGATTATATCAACGGCAACTTACGTGTTGATCGTTGTTCCTGTTTCAGTGGTATTAGGTTTAGTTGCAGCCATTATGCTCAACTCTCTTCGATTTGGAGCTGATATTTATAAAACAATTTTCTTTCTTCCGGTGATGGCTACTTTATTGGCAATGGCTATTGCTTGGGAATTTACTCTTCATCCAACTCTTGGAATAATTAATTCTTTCCTTGCCAATGGATGCGGAGGTATTAGAGAATTTATTTTAGGTTTTCATTGGCTACCGTGGGTTAGTTCCGAGGACAGTTGGTACAGTGTTGCTTGTGCTAACAATATGGATTTCCCGTATTGGCTCAAAGATAAAAAAACAGCGATTTGGACAATTTGTTTTATTGGAGTATGGCAAGCCTTTGGATTTAATATGGTGTTATACTTAGCTGGTTTAACAAGCATACCAAGAGAACTGTATCATGCTGCAGAAATGGATGGTGCTCAGTCAACTTGGGAACAATTTAAACTTGTAACTTGGCCAATGTTAGGTCCAACAACTCTTTTTGTGGTTACTATAACGACAATAAGGTCATTTCAAGTATTTGACACAATTGAAATTCTTACAAAAGGCGGTCCTGCCAAAACAACGTATGTAATGATGTACGCAATTTTTGAAAAAGCAATTCAACAAAATATTACAAGTATTGGTGCAGCGATTACTGTTGTGTTTATAATTTTTATAATCTTGCTAACATTCTTCCAAAGATATGTGATTGAGAAAAGGGTACATTACTAAAATGTTAGCTAGACATTATATTGGAGAGTCATGGAAGCATGGACTGCTCATCATTGGAGCATTAATTGTGTTGATCCCATTCTACATGATGGTTTCAATGTCACTTAAATCTCAACAAGAAATTCAGTCAATATCTGGAGGTTTAGTCGGAGCACAGGAGATTCAAACATTCCCAGTTTGTACTAAGCACGGATATACTGAAGAGGTATGCACAATGCGACCTTATAAATACAATTTCTGGTTTGCATTCAAAAAAGCCCCAATTCCAAGGTATTTAATGAATGGTTTGATTGTGACTGTTTCAATCTTTTTAATACAAGTATTGATTGCACTTCCATGTTCTTATGCACTAGCCAAGCTCAGGTTTAAGGGCAGGGAATTTGTCTTTTCGATGGTTCTGTTCTGTTTATTAATACCTGTGCATGCAATCGCTTTACCGTTGTATGTCATGTTAGCAAAAGCTGGACTGGTGGATACCTATGCAGCCTTAATAATACCGTGGACGATATCTGTGTTTGGAATTTTTCTAATGCGGCAATTCTTTATGACAGTACCAGATGAACTAATTGATGCTGCAAGGATGGATGGTATGGGAGAATATTCTATTGTTTGGAAAGTCATGCTTCCTGTAGCTATACCAGCGTTACTAGCTTTTGCAATTTTCTCAGTTGTTGCTCACTGGAATGATTATTTTTGGCCTAGGATTGTTATCACAGGTAATCGTGATTTATTTACACCACCACTTGGTATTAGAGAATTTAGAGGCGGAATTGATAGTGATGAATTTGGACCTATGATGGCGTCGATTGTTACTGTTACAATTCCACTTATTGTGGCTTTCATAGTTGCTCAAAAAAGATTTGTTGAAGGTATCACTATGACTGGAATGAAGTAATTATTTACCCAGAGCGTTTACCATAACAATACCAAGTATAATTAGCCCACAACCAAGTATTCCAAATAAGTTTGGACTCTGACCAAACTTAATTATACTTAATATGAACGTCCCAAAAATCACTAAACCAGCATAAGAAGCATACGCAATTCCCATTGGTAAAAACTTCATTACCTTAGAAATAAAAAAGACTGCGATTACTATGGAAATAGCACTTAGTGAAGTTGGTATGAATTTCTCGTATCCATTCGATATTTTTGCAAAATTATTTGAAAGTATCCCGAAGAAGACTGCTGCAGCTAAATAAAAATATCCAATCAATTTAGATATCTATCTCATAAGGAAATGAGCTTAGTTGCTTCAAGCCATCTTTGGTTACAACGAACTGATCCTCAAGTTTAATTCCTTCTTTGCCGCCAACTTCACCAATATAACTCTCTACACAGATAGTCATATTTTCCTCAAAATTGGCTGAGTAATCCGCATTGCTAAAATCTCTATTTGGGTAAGCAACAAGAGGCCACTCATCACAAAGACCAACACCATGAATAATGCATGGATAGTGATTATCGTAGCAATTATCAGGCAATTTCCAGGATTTTTCTGCAAATTCTCTAAAATTTAAACCAGCTTTAATCAGAGATTTGTTATGATTAATATGCTCTAAAGACATTGAGTAAAGCCTTTTTTGTTCATCATTTAAACGATTGCCCTCAACAAAGGTTCTAGAGATATCAGCACAGTAACCGTACGGTCCAACCATATCTGTATCAAAAGCAACTAAATCTCCAGACTCAATGACTCTGTTACTGCATTCTTGAAGCCAAGGATTTGTTCGTGGTCCAGATACTAAAAGACGAGTCTCAAACCATTCCCCACCATTTTCAATATTGACTTTATGCATATATGACCAAAGTTCTTCTTCTGTTATACCTGCCTGAAGTTTATCTCTCATTAGCCACATTCCTTTTTCAGCAGTCTCAATAGAAGCTTTCATGCAAATTAACTCATCATCAGATTTAATAGATCTTGCAAGCTCAATATACTTTTGGGCGTTCACTAATTTAACATTAAACTGTTTAAGTAACATTTGTATACCAACTGGATCGGAAACATCTAATGCAAGGCAATTATTATCAGGTGAGTGCTCTCTCATTAAATCTTGAACAGTGCCAGCCCATTTTTTTGCATTTTTATCAACAAAATTATTTGCTGAAAAAAAATCCCAACTATCAACTGCTCGAATCTCATCAATCGTGCATAAATGTTCTGAGAGATGTTCGCTCTTTGGATAATCAAATAGTATTACTTTTCCGTTTGCAGAAATAAATACAAATCGCACAAGTTCATGCATTGTAAATAAACTCATATTTCTACTATCTGTTGCATACCTTATATTGATCGGATCAAATAATATGCAAGCACCAACATTATTTAATCGTAGTTGTTCTAAAACTCTATTGAGTCGGTACATACGTAAACGGTCGAAGTCTATTTTTTCTTCATAGAGTCTAGGTTTGTAAACTTGATTTTCAAAAGTTTGGTTAATTGTTTCGAAAAACTTTGGGCCAATTTTACGGTCAGCAAATTTACTTGTAAAATTACTCATCTAAATAACTTTTAAAATTACTCTTTTCAAACCTTAAAAGATGATCGCTAAATTGCAATTTAAGTTTTTTTGCACTATTGCTAATTTTATCAAGGAAATTAATACTTATTTTTATACTTTTTTGTTCATTTTCGGATATTTGACCAACATAGGTGATAGCATTCCATAATCCAAGAGAGTTCATCGGTGAAAATTTTTTCTTAGAGGATAATGATAGGTTTATAAATGAAAATAAAAATGAAGATATGGATACTTTAAATTTTTTTCTAAAATGAGGTATTTTTTTATTCAGGCTTTCTACAAATTTTTTGGGATCGCTAAATTGATAGGGATTAATCTTTGGAAAGAATAATTTGAGAAGTTTTTTTGAAAAATCATTTCCGGATGAATAAATAAAAAATAGCTGACCTTTTACATCTAACATTTTTAATAATGGAATAAGTACTAGCTTAAGTGTTCTGTTGTAAGGAGATCTTAGCCTGAAAGCTTGCGATGCAATTATATAGTCGTAAAACTTTGGAATACTCTCTAACTTACTTGGTATCAAATGCTTTAATGCAATTTTTTGATCCCTCCTGTAAATAACCATCAGTGTCTTTTGCCTCGGTCTCAATATGGTTGAAGAAGTATCTTCTTTTATATCCCAATTTTTTCTTATAACCTCGCCCATATTCATGAGTTGCTGATTGAAACTAAAACTTGAATTTCCAACTAATTCTTTTTTTATTAACTTACAATCTGTGAAACGATTATCATTAATTTCTCTGTAGGATGCATTAGTTATACAGAAAACTAAATTCTTATGTTCAAAAAATCTATAACCAAGATAATTTAGAAGACTGTTAATATCATCGATACTAATTTCTTTTCCAACAACTATAATTGGATCTTCAGGAAATTTGTCATGAACAGCCGATAGCAATGTGCAGATGACTGAGCCATCTCCTGTCCCAGCATCAAAAATTCTAAACGCATCCTTAGTAATTTTAGAATTTTTTAAATACTTCGCTAATTGAAAAGCTATTCGACTTTTTTCGTTGGTAGAATTTACAAATGATAAATATTTATCTCTTGAATCAAAAAAATCTGACTTTTTTGCCCCCACCTTATTTCTCCTAGTTTTTTTTTAAACTAGAAATGCATTGATTACCATAATAGAGTTGACTTGTTAGATTATAAATATGACTTTAGAAACCTCGCTTTTATTGGGTATATTTGGCGCAGTTTTAGCAATAGCGATAATGGTTTTTGATATTTACAAAAGAAACAAATAATCTAACTCAAGTAACATTTATTATAATAATAAGACATGACCAATATTATTAAATCAGGCGGAAGCCACGAAACAGACGTTGTTATTATAGGCGCTGGTCCATGTGGTCTGTTTCAAGTCTTTGAATTGGGTCTTTTAGATATGAAGGCTCATTTAATCGACA
>CABYTH010000025.1:0-7773 GCA_902521835.1 uncultured Alphaproteobacteria bacterium | reverse complement strand
ATATTTTCACTATATAAGTAGCATTTCTAGTGATGGTAAAATTGAATTTAATTGAAATCCTAAAGATTGAATAGAACCATTAAAAATTAAAATACCTGTTAGTAATAAAATGATACCAGTAATGAATTGAAAATAACGAATGTATTTATTTAAAAAACTAGTCATGATCAATATTTTACTCATCATTAATCCAACAATTATAAATGGAATTGCTAAACCAATCGAATAAAAAGACAACAATATAATTCCGTTAACACTATCCTTTATAGCAACAGCTAATACTGATCCTAAAATTGGTCCAATGCATGGACTCCAACCAAAAGCAAAAGCAACTCCAATTATAAAGGGGAAAAAGTGATTATTTTGAAAACCTTGTAAGTGGAACTTACGCTCAAAATCTAAAAAAGGAATTTTAATTATACCAATAAAATATAGTCCCAAAATAACTATTAATATTCCTGATATGAAATTTAGTTGCCTTTTAAAATCAAAAAATATGTCACTCAAAAAATCAATAGAAGCACCCATGATTATAAAGACAAAAGAAAAACCCAGAGTAAATAATAGAATATGAGGTAATAACTTTAGTGTGTTCGCTGCTGATGAATTTTGTAAATCTGCAAAAGATTTTCCGACGATATATGATATAAATCCTGGAACTATAGGTAGGACGCAAGGCGAGAGAAAACTTAGAATACCAGCTAAAAAAGCTATAGTTAGAGGGATATCTTGAACCATGAAATTATAGTAACATTATACTATCCATACAATAACACAGATGTTTGATCGCCAAATTCAAAATTTCACCCAAAAGCCCTTAATAATAATAGCTAAACTTTTTTTAAAGTTTTTAAAACCTAATCAAATGACAATATTAGGTTTCATATTAGGTTTTTTTATGTGTATTTTAATTTTTTTTCAGTTCTATTTTTCTGCACTAGCACTTCTACTTTTGAACAGATTTTGTGATGGCTTAGATGGAACAATGGCCAGACTAACAACCCCCACTCCTTTGGGTGGATATTTAGATATTGTCAGTGACTTCACAATTTATTCTGGATTTGTTTTAGCATTTGGGTTCAGTAATAGTAGTTATACAACTTTTTCAATGATTTTACTTTTTTTGTACATAGGCACGGGTACAACATTTCTTGCAAAAGCTGCAATTCAAACTCAATTAGATAAAATCTCAGAGACAAATGATGCTATTGAAGGATTACCAAAAAGTTTTCATTACACATCCGGATTAGTTGAAGGTACAGAAACAATAATTTTCATGGTTTTGTGTCTCTTATTTCCAAATTTTTTTATATTAATATCTATTATTTTTGGGATTTTATGTTTTATAACTTTTATATCTAGGGTTATTGTTTGTTACGTTGAATTTAATTTATAAAAGTTAAATAAGCTTCCATAAATATTTTTGAAACAATCATAGTAATCATAAAAAAAGATAATTTTAAAAATATTCTAGTTATTCTTCCAAGTTCAAAACCTGCATAGTAAGCTTCAAATATATCAAAGTTATTGAAAAACCTCTTATTTACAAAGTTTTTAAGTAAAAAGAATAATTTTGCTAATGGTCTTACGATTACGAAATTTCCAATTATAGAAAATACGATAACAATTACTAAACTTACATTCATTGCAAAGGACCAAATAATTAGTGACCCAATCCAGTATCCTAAAAATAGTAACCTCTCCTTTTGCTGAGGGTGAGTATAAACTTGAAAGAAATTCATTTTATTTTAATCCATCTAAAGCCAATTCACTTGCAATATTGGATGCTAAAATCAAGTCTTTTTGAGATTTTTCTAAGATAAATTTTGTGCGTGATTTTATTTTTTTTAGAAGGTCATCTACAATTTTGTCATCTGGTTCGAGATCTTCTTTAATACTAATTCTTGAACCTAATATAATTACGCCACCAGCGTTGGCACAATAATCAGGACAATATAATATACCTTTGTTATATAATTCTTTTTCTATATCAATATTATCTAGTTGATTATTTGCAGATCCAGTAATCATTGATATTTTATTATTTGCAAAATTTAAAAACTCCGTATTTAAATCACCTCCTCCTGCACAAGGAGAGTAAATATCAATTTTTTCAAAGGATGTATCTTGGAGTTGACTACAAAATTTATAACCATCTCTCTCAATCAAATCTTTTTTATGCTCTAAATCAGAAATTTCAATATTTGCATCGTCTTTTTTACATAAAGAAGCAATTCTAGATCCAGTTTTTCCATATCCCTTAATAAATATATTTTTATTTTTTAATGACTCTTTACCATATTTGAATTCAACACATCCTAACATTGAGTAATAAACACCTAATGCGGTACCTAATCCGGAGTCAGAACCTATAGGGTTACAAACATGATCTGAGTATTCCCTAAATCCTCTTAGATCCTCATCAACTGTTCCCATATCTCCAGCTGTTATATAAGTACCGTTTAGTTTGTTTAAAACTTCTCCAAATAAACTATATGCATCTTTTTTATTTATTTTTGAATGAATAGTAGCTTTCCCACCACCAAAGGGAAGTTCAGCCAAAGAATTCTTATATGTCATTGCTTCAGCTAATTTTAAAACATCTTCTTCTTGCTTATTAAAATCCTGATAATTGAAATATCTACATCCACCCAAGGCAGGGCCTCTTTTAGTATTATGAATAGCAATTACTGAGTAAAAATTAAATTTATCCTCCTCAGCATAAACAACTCTTTCAAATCCATCTTTTGGTTTATCTTTAATATTTAAAGTCATTACTACTTATATGGTCAATTATTTTAAGGTCACCTTCTAAAAAATCATATTCACGAATATCCTTGATTTCAATCCATTTTAGTTCTTTATGAAAATTATTTAAAATCTTACCACTGAAATTATTGACTAAATAAAAATATATGAATACCTTTTTATTCAAGTCTTTATAATTGAAATTATAACTGATCAGCTCCTCATAACTTATTATATTAATTGATAACTCTTCATTTATTTCTCTAATTAAGGCCTCTTCATTAGTCTCATCATTTTTGATTTTACCTCCAGGAAATTCCCATTTTAATGGATGATCCTTAAAGTTTGGTCTTTGACATATTAAAAGTTTATTATTTTGAAGTATTAAGCCTGCTACAACTTTTATTTGTTCAATTTTCATATTTTGTTTTGGCAATATAAATCCCAATCAAGATTAATGTACTTCCAAAAAATTGGATCAATGTTAATTTTTCTTGGAAAAAAAGGTACGCCAATAAGGTTGCAGCAATAGGTTGTATCAAAAGACTCAAAGATGATAAGGAAGCAGATAAAAATGCTAGAGAGTAAGCTATAAAAGATTGTCCAATGAATTGGCATACAAAACCTAATAAAAATAGAATTGCTATCGCGTAAAAAGACTTTGGCACTAAACTTTTTTCAAAAAATATTGCGACTAAAAGTAAAATAATTGCACTTACACATCCTGAAAAAAACATAATCGTACTTGAATTTAAATTTTTTCTTAATTGGCTAATAGTAAGAATATAACAACCATACCAAATTGCAGTTAGAACACCTAAAAGATCTCCCAAAAATTGTGATTTATAAAATTGAAAACTCTCACCTAATAACAAGGTCATACCACTCATCGAAATAAATATGGCAATAAAAAAAAACTTAGAAAATTTTTCTTTAAGAAATATTAAAGAAAATAAAATTACAACAATTGGAGCTAAATTAGATAAGAATGTTGCCTTAGAAACTGTGGTAAGTTTGATAGACAAATGCCAACAAATTAAATCTAATGAAAAAAAGAAACCTGAAATAAAAATAATTAAAAATTTATTTTTTAAAACAGGAAAGTTTACTTTTTCAATAATTTTCAGTGACCCAAACATTAAAAAAAAGGGAAGGCTCACAAATATTCTAAAAAAAGCTGTCATTATTGGATCAACCTCTGAAAGTCGAACAAATATAGGAGAAAAAGCAATACTTACTGCGCCTATAATCAGTATAAGAAAAGGATTAATTTTTAAATTAGGCAAAAACTTCTTCGGATTTTTCTTTTTCTATAATTGGAAAATGGATGATTGCAGAAAATAGAGAAATTACTATCGCCATAATCCAGGCTATATCGAGTGAACCATAAATATCTATAACTAAACCACCAATAAAAGAGCCAAGAAATGCTCCTGCTTGATGGGAAACCATTACAATCCCAAATAATGTCGAAAGGTATCTTGTGCCAAATCTATTTGAAACAATTCCTGAAGTCGGTGGGACAGTTGATAACCATAAAAGACCAATACAACAACTGAAGGCTATAATTGTGAAATTGTTAGTAGGCAAAATTAATAATAAAAAAATTACTATGCTTCTTACAAAATAAATAAAAGATAATATATATTTTTTTTTAATAATGCCTGAAACCTTTCCTGAAATTAAAGTACCAATCATATTAAATAACCCAATTAAAGTAAGTCCTGTTGCAGCTATTGTAGTTTCTAAACCTTTAATTTTTGCAAAAACTGGAAGATAGTTTGAAATTAAAGCAACATGTAAGCCACAAACAAAAAATCCTAAAATAAGATAGTTATAACTTTTATCCTTAAAGGCTTTTTTTATAACATCCGATATTTTTCTTTTTGTAAATTCTTTCTTATCTTTTTTTTGAGGTTTAGGTAAAAGAAATATAAGTGAAAGAGGAATTATGAACAAAAAAAACATAGATGTAATTTGAAAAGAAAAACTCCATTTAAAGGTTGTGACTAAAAATTGATTAATAGGTGTAAATATAAACATCCCTGTTGCAGCAAGAGACATAAGTATTCCTGTAACTGTGCTTTGTGTTTTATCATCCTCAAAATATTTTGATACTCCTCCAATTATAACTGGTACAGAAATAACACCAGCTGAAATACCTCCAATTATGCCAATACCGAATAAAAAATGTAATGGGTGTATCGCTGAAGAAGCAATATAGAAACTAAGAGAAACACCAAAGAAACCAAAACAAAGAGTTTTCACATAGCCCTTTTGTTCAGCAAATGCGCCAGCAATAGGCGACATAGCTCCCCAGAGCAAATTAAAAAGACCATATGTTAGACCTATAATTGAAGCACTAAAAACTGTGGAACTTAAAAGATCTGGGACATATATCCCTAGAGACATTCTAAATCCATTTCCAACTGACAATATTAATCCTGCAACTAAAACTAATAGAATTGTTCTCATTTGCTTAAAATATATGAATCATATCAAAAAAATATGTTTATTTTTGAGGTTAAATATCTATTATACGCCGTCATGGGTTATCCTAAAAAACACAGAGGCAGAAGAAAAATCGGTTCACGAAAAAGAAGAGCTAAAAGAAGAGCTAAAAAGAAATAGTATTTTCAATTATTATAATTTATCCCTGATATTTTATGGTTGTTTTAAACAGAAGAAGATTTATATCAATACTTATTGGTGGATGCTTTGTTGGATATAAACCTTTAGTTGCGATGGAAAAATTAATTCTTTCAGATGAGGAATGGAAAATGAGATTATCAGAAGAGGAATATTATATTTTGAGGCAGCATGGAACTGAACGACCCGGGTTTAGTGTGCTTAACAACGAAAAAAGGAAAGGTACCTACCACTGCGCAGGATGTGAATTACCTCTATTTTCTTCGGATATGAAATATGATAGCGGAACTGGCTGGCCTTCATTTTTTGATTATCTTCCTAATGCTTTGGGTTTTAAAACAGATTTTAAATTGGTGTTTCCACGAAAAGAATATCACTGTGCTAAATGTGGCGGGCATCACGGACACGTCTTTAAAGATGGTCCAGAACCTACAGGTTTAAGATACTGTAATAACGGTATAGCTTTAAACTTTATACCAGATTAATTTTTTTTAATTAGCAAATACGTTAATGAAATAGCAAGTGCTATTTTTAAAAGTTCACTGTAAATAAATGGGTATAAGCCTGCGTTTATAGATTTCTCTAGTCCTATGAAGCTAGATAAATGGGCAATACCACAAACAAAAATAATTAACGCGCCTATAAAAATAGATAAAATAATTTTTATTAAATTTTTATTAAAAAGATTTTTTGAAAAATATGCTATTACAAATGAAGCTAAAATCATTCCATAAAGAAATCCAAATGTTGGAGACATGACATAACCAAAACCACCACCAGCAGCAAAGATGGGAAGACCAATGAGTCCAAGAATAACGTATGAAACAGTTGCATAAAACCCAACCATACCCATTGAGGCAGCAATAAAATACACAACAAAGGTTTGTAATGTCATCGGCACAGGATAGAAAGGAATACTGATTTTACTAGAAACTGATAAGAGAATAATTCCCAAAAGAGAAAATACTATCTTGGATAAATTACTTTGTGCGTACTGACTTAAAATTGTTATATTTTTATTTTCCATATTAACTATTTATAATTTTGAAGTGATTTGTGCAATAATTATAATTGGCCTTTAATCAATTCTTTTAACTTCAATAAATCCTTATTAAATAATCTAATACCCTCAGCTAGTTTAAAAGATGCCATCTGATTTTCATTTAAATGCCAACGAAATGAGCTCTCATTCACATTAATTCTTTCAATATCTAATGAAAATGAGTTTTCTTTTGATAATTTAAGTTTAATTTCATCATCGTTTTGACTTAACTCTTCTAAGAGATTTGGGCTGATAGTTAATTTATCACATCCAGCTAAATTAATTATTTCATCCTTATTTCTAAATGATGCTGCCATAACAATAGTGTTATAATTAAACTTTTTAAAATAATTATAAATCTTCTCTACACTCTCAACACCTGGGTCATTTGCTGAGTCATAATCTTTTTGTGTATTTGATTTAAACCAGTCAAGTATCCTTCCCACAAATGGTGAAATTAAAAATGCTCCTGCTTCAGCACAAGCTATTGCTTGTGTTAATGAAAAAATGAGTGTGCAATTACAAGATATTCCCTCTGCCTCTAATTTTTTTACTGCTTGTATTCCTTCCCATGTGCCTGCAATTTTAATTAATATTCTATTCTTGGGGACGCCTGATTGCTCATAGCTATTGATTATTTGCTTTGCCTTTTCAACAGTAGCGTCAGTATTAAATGATAAATCAGAGTCGACCTCAGTAGAAACATATCCTGGCACGATTTTGGTTAATTCTATACCAAAAGCAATGGTTAGTTGATCAGCAATATGATTTACTTGATCGTCAGTTTGAGAAAATTTTCTACTTTTTGAATTACTTATAACATCATCAACTAGTTTTTTGTATTTGTTTGATTGAACTGCTTTAAATATTAAAGATGGATTAGTAGTACAGTCATCTGGGTTAAATTTTTGAATACTGTCAATATCTCCCGTGTCTGCAACAACTGATGAAAATTTTTTAAGACTATCTAATTGAGATACCATGAAAATAAATATTCTTTCTTAACGATTGTTTAAGCTATATATTAATTGAAGTTCTTATGCAAAAAAAAATAATTATTTGTGGATTAGCGGATATCCAAGAGTGTGTTGATAAATTTAGCCCAGATAAAATGCTTACCATTATTAATAAAAATTTTGAGCCTGAAACCCCATCAGGTATGGATAAAATTAGACACTTGAAAATGTTAATTGATGATATTTCTGAACCAAGAGAGGGATTTATATTACCCGAAAAACATCATACACAAGAATTATTAGATTTCACAGATGATTGGGATAAAACTAAACCTATTTTAGTCCATTGTCACATGGGTATAAGTCGATCTACTGCAA
>CABYTH010000024.1:0-12668 GCA_902521835.1 uncultured Alphaproteobacteria bacterium | reverse complement strand
ATTTTCTCATGTCTAACATGTCAGCTTTTCTTTGATTCATGTTATCAATAACAATACTAGAAAACTCTTCATCTACATCTATTGTTACTTCTTCATAGGGTTCACATTTTGTCCCCTCTATATCTTTGTAAACTACTTTAGGTCTAGAAAGAGATAATTCAAAACCCTCTCGTCTCATCGTTTCTATTAAAACACCTAATTGCAATTCACCTCTCCCTCCAATTTCAAATGAGTCTTTATTTTGATTTTCTGAGAAGGTAATAGCAACGTTTGTCTCAGCCTCAGCTATTAATCTATTTCTTATTAAAGTTGATGTTACTTTTTTCCCTTCAGTCCCAGCTAATGGAGAGTCATTAACCATAATGTTTATTGACATAGTAGGAGGATCTATTGGTGTTGATTTTATTGGTGTTTCTATATCAGTTGAACAAATGGTGTCTGATACTGATGTGATTGATAAACCTGCTATGCAAACTATATCTCCAGTGTTAACTGAGTTAACAGTTATTTTTTTGGTTCCCTCAAATTTTAAAAGTTTAGTAAGTCTTCCAGTTTCAATGATTTTACCTGATAAGTTTAAAGCATGAACGCTGTCGTTTATTTTTGCAGATCCCTGCTCTACTCTTCCAATTAGACATCTTCCTAAGTATGGATCATAGTGTAAAAGTGTTGATAACATTGCAAAAGGTCTAGTATTATCAACATCTGGCGATGGTACATGACTAATAATTTTATTTAACAGAGGTGTTAGGCTGGATCGATCATCTGACAAATCATTAACACACCATCCACTTCTACCAGATGCGTATAAAACTGGAAAATCTAATTGTTGAGTATTTGCATCAAGAGAGACAAATAAATCAAAAACTTCGTTTAAAACATCATCTGGCCTTGAATCAGATTTATCAATTTTATTGATTACTACTATCGGCTTAAGTCCTTGTTTAAGAGCCTTTCCTAAAACAAATTTTGTCTGAGGCATCGGACCTTCTGAAGAGTCAATAAGTAAGATAACACCATCAACCATTGATAAGACACGTTCTACTTCACCACCAAAATCTGCATGTCCAGGTGTATCGATTATGTTTATTCGAGTATCTTGAAAAATTATAGAAGTAGGCTTTGCTAAAATAGTTATGCCTCTCTCTTTTTCTAAGTCATTAGAGTCCATAATTCTTTCTGATATTTCTTGATTATCTCTAAAAATTCCACATTGCTTCAATAAATTATCAATAAGAGTGGTTTTCCCATGATCAACATGAGCAATGATTGCAAGATTCTTAATATCGTTCATTGAGATAGATGTCTTATAGATTAAAATTAACTATTTAAAAGCTTATTTTTTGCTTCAGTTATTAAATTAGATAAATAGTTATTACCATCTTTATCAGGATGAAACTTTTTCATTAAGTCGTAATATGATTTTTTAATATCATCATCAGAAGCTCCTTTTTTAAGACCCAAAACTGATAGCGCTTCCTCCTCTGTCATTTGTGATTTGTCTGAAGAGGATGTAGATTGTTTATTTTGACTAATAATTACATTTAAAATATTAAATCCACGTGGATCATTTGTTTTTAGTTCCTCTAAAAGCTTCGATACCTCATTTTGAGATAGAGAGGAAAAAGAACGGCCTTTAAAAACTCCCTCTATAATATGAATTGTAGCTTGACGTGATTGTAACTCAATTTCAATTTGTAAATACTTCGTATTAATTTTTGGTTTGAACTTACTTCCAAAAGAAGATCGCGAAAACAAGTTTAATATAGTTAATAATGATGAGATCCTTCGAAAAAAAAGTAAAGCAGGAGCTAAGGCAACAGGTAGAAAATTTAATTTTCCTGAAAAAATTAAAAAACATCCTAGAATTATTATTAATGAAATAATTAAATATTTTTTATAACGAGATGATAATTGATTACCAAAGAAAACAAAGATACATATAGCTATAATTGAAAATAATAATAAGAGTTTAATCATCCTAAATTAATTTTTAATTGTTTAATCCTCTGCTCTCTTCCGCAACTGTACTTGTAATATGTATATCTTATTGGATTTTTTTTGTAATAATCCTGATGATATTCCTCTGCAACATAAAAATTTTTAAAAGGTAAGATCAATGTTTCGACATTCTGTTTGTGATTTTCCTGAATTTTATCTATGTAAAAGTTAAATTTATCTATAACAATTTGGTCATTGCTGAAAAGAGCACTTTTATAAGAATAACCTTTATCACAAAATTGACCAGTACCATCAAAAGGATCAATATTTACAAAAAAAACCCTAATGATCTTATCTAAACTAACAATATCTGAGTCAAAAATAATTTCAGCCACTTCTATATGGCCTGTATCACCCTTTACAACTTCTTGGTAAGTTGGATTTTCTAAATGACCACCTGAATAGCCAGATCGAACGTCAATTACACCTTTTAATTTTTCATAAACCTCCTCAACACACCAGAAACAACCACCAGCTAAGTAAATTGTATTAATTTTTGAGTAAGCTGTAATAGGTAACAAAAATAAGAAAAGAAAAAGTCTAAAGATCATATTGCGTTGATAAATAAACTACGAAACTTCAATGTATTTAGACCGGGCTTACCGTTTGAAATAGTAAATTTATCAACTTTAACTATAGGCATTACAAAATTAGTAGCACTTGTCATGAATGCTTCATCTGCTTCAAGAAGAGATTTAATAGAAAATTTTTTTTCCTCAAATTTAAATTTATTTTTTTTTAAAATTGATATTAATTTATGCCTTGTACATCCCTTTAAAATTCTAAAGTTAAGTGGGTGCGTAATACATTTATTTTTTTTTATAATCCAAATACTTGAGGAATTACCCTCAGTTATCATATTTCTATTATCAAATAATACTGCTTCATGTGATTTATTCTCTTTTGCATGATTTGCAGCTAGAACATTACCTAATAGAGAAATACTTTTAATATCTGACCTATGCCACCTTATATCTGGATAAAGAGATGTTTTTACACCTTTTAGTGCTAACTTATTTAAATATTCAAAGTTTTTATTAATTGAGTATATAATAATATTAGGCTTAAGTTTATCAGGGTATTTATGTTCCCTTGGGTTTTGATCCCCTCTTGTAATTTGAATATAAATTATACCCATTTTTAAATTATTTAATTTTTTGATTTTATTAGTGATACTAATTATTTGATTTCTATTGAATTTAATTTTCATTTTCATTTTTTTTAATGAAACAAACAATCTGTTTAAATGAAGATTTAAATCTACTAATTCACCTTTGAATACAGCAATGACCTCATAAACCCCATCAGAGAATTGAAAACCTCTATCTGTTACACTGACATACGATTGATTTAGAGGTTTATATTTTCCATTAATATAACAGGTTGTCATAAGAATATCTTTTTGATTATATTAATACCATGAATCTTAAAAGACGAGATTTTATTAAAAAATTATCATGTGCTTGTTGTGCGCCCTTATTTTTACCTTCTTGTACTGAGGTAGCTATTACAAATCGTAAACAACTCTCTATTATTTCAGATGAAAGTATCAACAAACAAGCTCTTCAAGCCTACGAACAAGTCAAAAAACAAGAAAATTTAATAGAGTCTGGGCAAAATTTTAGAGCAGTAAGAGAGGTAGGTCTCAGAGTTACAGAGTCAGTAGAAGAGTATTTTTTAAAAATGGGTCAATCAGAGTCTATAAAAAATTATAATTGGGAATTTATCTTAATTGATGACAAGGACACACTTAATGCTTGGTGTATGCCTGGTGGTAAAATAGCTTTTTACACAGGGATCTTAGATGTTGCTGCAAATAATGATGGTTTGGCCTCAATAATGGGACATGAAATTGCTCATGCGGTTGCTCGCCATAGTGTTGAAAGGGCTAGTCAAGCATTAGCAATAAATGTAGGCACTACTATCTTGGATATTGCTTTAGAAGGTGCTCTTTCAAGTACCTCAGCTGATGATTATTTAGTGAATTTAGGTCTATCTTTACCTTTTAACAGATTACAAGAGTCGGAGGCTGATTATTTAGGCTTGGCCTTTATGACAATGGCCAAATACGATAATCATGAGTCATATAAAGTCTGGCAGCGAATGGCTGAAGCACAAAAAGGAAAAGCTTCACCAGAGTTTCTATCTACACACCCTTCCCCCAAAAATCGTATTGAAAAGCTTAAAAACTGGATACCTGAAGTTGATTTAAGATTTACCTAAAGCGTTGTTTTGTCATACTTTAAACAAATCAGAAATTTAATATATTTTAAATATGAACAAAGTTATTAAGTTAAAAAAGCAGTCAAAAACACGCGACTCTGATAGCATAAAACAGCTAAACAGTAAGCTTAACAAACTTGATAAGAAAATCGATAACCTCTATGAGAGATTAGACGGTCATATTAACAAAATAGATAAAGTTTATTCTAGACTAGAGGAACATTTTTCTGGTATCGAAAAGCTTTTATCCTTTTTTAAATTTAGAAAATAACTATTTCGATAACTCATAATTTATGACATCAGAAGAACTAAGTAGTTCTTCATAACTGTTTGAAAACCATTGCCTTACGTTATTTTTATTAACAATAACCGGATTTCTATTGTGAATAAATTCTATATTTTCCAAAGAGGATTTAGTTAAAATTGAAAAATAAAAAGTATCTTCTATTAATTTATATACACCTGCAAAAAAACTGACTGGTGTTTTGGTAAATAGTTTATATTTTTCTTTCAATTCTTGGGTTTTCAACCATTCAAAATAACTACTAAAAGGTACCAAACAGCGGTTATTTGCAATGAGGCTATTACTAAAAGATTTTTCGTGTACTGTCTCTGATCGAATATTGAAAAGTGTTTTTCCTTTTGGAAGCCAATCAAATGATAACCCCCAACTTGATTGTTTAAATACAAAATTAGAATTTAGATTAAAGACTATAGGGGCTTTATTGGTAGGGCAAATATCTTCATTTTTATAATCAAATATTGATTTGAAGTTATCTATAGTTTCCTTCTTAAAAGATGAGTGATTATCTTTAAGATTAAGCGAATATCTTCCGCACACTTTTAAATTTTTCTAAAATTCAAGTAATTAGAAATATCAAAGTCCTTATATGAAGTTCTTAGACCTAAAAATTGAAAATAATCATCCCTAATTTTTTTTCCAAGAGAAGTATCTGTATAATTATCTAATACACCATTGATATTTTTTTTGGCTTCAATAACAATATCATTAGGTAGTTGCCTGAATTCTACACCAAGTGACTTCAATTTTTCTATAGCCACAACCTCTTTATACATAAAATCAGACAACATTTCTTGATTTTCTGACTGACAAGCATACTCGATGATGCTCTTAGCTTCATTATCAAAAGAATTCCATTTATCTAAATTCATTCCCAATGAAATAGAAACTGTAGGTTTTTTAAAATCTGGATAATAACAGTAATTTGTAACTTTATAAAAACCAAAAGCTAAATCCATAACTGGATTAGACCAATCTGCAGCGTCTATAGCTCCACTTGCTAAAGACTGAAGGATTTCACCTCCTGGTATATTTATAGAGGTTGCCCCCATAGTCTTTAATAGATCTCCTCCCATACCAGGGCTTCTTATTTTAAGTTTAGAAACATCCTCGAGACTATTTAATTCGTTTTTGAACCAACCAAATAATGTAGATCCAGTATTGCCGACTAAAAAATGTTTAATGTTAAAATTCGAACCCAACTCATCCCATAGTACTTGACCATTGCCTGAATATATCCATGAGTTAAATTCCTCGGCAGTCATTCCAAAAGGAACAGCAGCAAAAAAAGGATAGGCTTTATTCTTTCCTCCCCAATAAAACTCTGCTGAGTGATATAAATCAGCTGTTCCAGATGACACGGCATCAAACACTCCAAACGGTGGGACTAGTTCACCAGCTGAGTAAACATTAACTTTTATTCTTTTATTAGATAAGTTCTCAATTCGCTGAGCCAACCTGTTTGCACCTAAACCTATACCAGGAAAATTCTCTGGCCATGATGTAACCATATTCAACTCTGTTATGGTGCTTGCGTGTACATTAAAACTAGAGAGTGCAGCTGCACCGAGTACAGGAATTGAGGCTTTTTTAATAAAATTTCTTCTGTTAATTTTCTTTTTCATATTTTTATATAAATAAGATAACACTTTATAAATAAAAATGAAATTAGAAGCAAAAAGTTTATTAGCCGCACTTAATGAACAAAAAGTTGAATATAAACTTTTTGAACACGAGGCTTTTTTTACTGTCGAGGAGTCTAGCAAATTAAAATCAGATTTGAATATGCAAGGTGCGCATACAAAAAATCTTTTTTTAAGGGACAAAAAAAGAAATTTTTACTTACTCTCATGCTTAGATAGCACTGAAGTAGACCTAAAAATTATTAAAAACACTATACAGTGCCAAGGAAATCTCTCTTTTGGAAGTGCAGAATATTTATATGATAAACTTGGAGTCAAACCAGGCTCAGTTAGTCCCTACTCTTTAATTAATAATGTAGATAAGGATGTAAGTTTTTATTTAGATAAAAAAATAAATGATTATGAATTATGCAATTTTCACCCACTAGACAACACTAAAACAATTCAAGTAAAAACAGAGGATTGTATTAAATTTCTAAAAACAATTACGACTGTGCGATTAATTGATTTTACGACTATGGAAGTAATTAATCTCTGAAATTTTGAAACTGTAAAGGAATTTTAATATCACTTGATTTTAATAATTCGATCATTGATTGTAGATCGTCTCTTTTCTTTCCAGTTATTCTTACTTCATCTCCATTAATTGAAGCTTGAACCTTTGCTTTCGATGATTTAACAAGATTTGTTATTTTTTTTGAGTCCTCTTTTGATATTCCATTCAAAATATCAATAAATTGTCTTACTCTATTTCCGGAAGCTGTTTCAGTTGATTTTAGGTGAATAAATTTTGGATCTATTTTTCTTCTTACAATATTATTTTTTAAAATATCATTAAATTGAGTTAATTTAGTAATGTCGGTTGTCTCTATTGTAATAGAAAAATCGTTTCGTTCGATTGTTGAATTAGTGTTCTTAAAGTCAAATCTATTATCAACTTCTCTTTTTGTATTATTGATGGCATTATCAATTTCTTGAATATCTGGTGACGAGACAACATCAAAAGAAGGCATAATTGAACAATACAATATTTTTATTTATTTCAACACTAATAGTTTGGGGACCAACCTGGTATATCATTAAATTTCAACTAGGCATTGTCGATCCAATGACATCGGTTTTTTATCGCTTTTTCTTATCTTCGATCATTATTTTAGTATTTTGTGTATTAAAAAAAATAAATCTGAGATTTTCATTAAAAGAGCATTTCTTTATAGCTGCTCTAGGAGTCTCTTTATTCAATATAAATTATGTACTGTTTTATCTATCTACAGTTCATTTAATAAGTGGATTTGTTGCTTTATGTTTTTCTTCAATATTATTTTTAAATGTAATTAATAATATTATTTTTAAAAGTAAATTTCCAAAAATTATGACTTTGGTTGGAGGTTTTATTGGAACGTTAGGATTACTTTTCATATTTTATGATGAAATAATCAATTTTGAATTTTCAAAAGGAACTAGTATTGGAATTTTACTTGGTGTATTGGCGACATATTTTGCATCTATTGGTAACTTAATTTCAGAGTATACCTCTAAAATTAAATTAAATGTTATTGCTGTTACAGGATATGGGATGTTGTATGGCTCAATAACACTGTTAATTTATCTTTTAGTAACTGGTATTGAACTTAATTTTGATTTCAGCTACAGATACGTCTTTTCATTATTGTATTTGGCTATTTTTGGGAGTGTATTTGGTTTCATTCTTTATTTATCAGTAATTAAAAATATTGGCGCAAATGATGCCGCATACATTGCTATAATTATGCCTCTTATTGCTCTAATTATTTCTACGATATTTGAAGGTTTGGAGTGGGACTTAAATTTGTATGTCGGTGCAATTCTTGTATTGTTTGGAAATATATTAATATTAAAAAGAAATTAATTCTTAAACAACTTTTGTTGAGAAGTTACTATTATGCTCGATATTATAAAAAGTATTAACATCGGAATATAGACGAATTCAATACCGAAGATATCAGCAACATAACCTAAAGCTGGTGGTGCAATCATAAAGACCCCATAAACACCTATTGTAATTATAGTTATCCCTACCGTAGCATTAACATTTTTAATAGAAGACCCAAAGGTATAACAAATAGGAATAATTGATGAAACACTAAAACCAGCAATTATAAAACCAATTATTGCTAATGATAGAGAACTACTTAAAACTATAATTAATGAACCCAGTAATGAACCTATCACTGAGTAAACAAGAAAATTATAAATACCAAATATTTCTTTTAACTTATCTCCAATTAATCTACCAATAACCATACTCCCATTAAATGCTATAGCAGCAAGTCCAATATTAAAACCATCTGCATTAATGTAATCTCTCATATATAAAGAACCCCAAGAGTCAGTACCACCCTCCAAAAATACTGCTGTAATTGATAAAATAAATAAGATTACAAGAAATAAGGGCCAATTGAAAAATATGGACAAAATAGATAAAGAGTCTGATTTATTTTGTTTTATAGTTAAACTACCTAGAAATATTAATGGTGATAAGATTATTACAAATATAATTGAATTTATTATAAAGCTTATTTTAAATTCCAGAAATAAACTAGTTAACAAAGATCCAGATAATAATCCAATACTCCAAAAGGCATGAAATCCTGACATCATAGGTTTTTTAAATCTTTTTTCTAAAGAAGTAGCTTGAACATTAAGAATTACCTCAAATAGTCCGTAACAAATACCGAAAATAAAACTCAATATTGCCATAATTATAAAAGATTGAGCAAATGGAATTAAAAGCCAAAGAATGCTTATAGCAAGACCTGATAACAGTGAGATTTGTTTTGAGGGATATATTTGTGTTATTTTTGGTGTAACTATCATAGTTAAAACAGAGCCAATTGAAAAAATTACAAACAAATATCCCATACCTGTATAATCGACATTAATTTGATCTTTTATATCTGGTATTCTTACTGCCCAAAGTCCAACAAAAAAAGAAATTGAGAAAAATAATGCTTTGCACGCATTAGCCTCTGAAAAATTACTCTTTAATTTCAAAATCGATTAATTAAATAGCTACCAACCACCATCATCATCTGCTTTTTTGTCTTTAACAGATTTAATAGATGAAGTTTTAACTAATTTCCATATACCACTTCCAGAAACAATAATTTCATTTTTTGAAAAGACTTTACAATTAACAAAACATAGTGTTTTAGTCATTCTCTCTATAGTTGGTAAGCCTATTAGTTCATCTCCTTTTTGAGCTGAAAATGTAAAGTGAGTGTTCATGGATATAGTAACACAAGGTTTATTCCCAAAAGACTTATAAGCAGCATTGCCCATAACATTATCTAAAAAAGACATTAAGAAACCTCCATGTGCAAATTTTCCTGAGTTAAGATGTTTTTCAGTAACAAACATTCGATATTTATCCTGATTATTTTCTGATTTTGTCTCTAATTCACCAAGTAATTGTGTATATGAAGATTTTGATATTAACTTCCAGGTCATATATAACTTTATAATGCAATCTTTAAAAAAAGAAATATTTTATGAAATTTCATAAACTATTTAACTTAATTATTAATACTAAACTTTATGCGTAATGAATAGATCTTATAGAATTGAAGATAATAACTCTAATAGTTTTATACCTAGTTACTCTGGTACTAATGGTGCAGTAGCAACACATTCAAATTTATCCTCAATGACAGCCTATAATATTTTAAATCAAGACAGAGGTAATGCATTTGATGCAGCTGCTGGAGCAATGTTAGTTGAAGGTCTTGTAAATCCTCAAATGTTTGGAATGGGTGGTGAAGGAGTGATGATATTAAAACCCAAAAACCAAAACCCTGTTGTCTTAAATGGAAATACTTTATCGCCAAGAAAATTTAATTTTTTAAATTTAGTTACCAGGGGTTTTACAGAAGTTCCAGATGAAGGAGTATTATGTGCTGGAGTTCCAGCAGCATTTTCTAGTATTTTTAGAATGTTACAATTATATGGAACATTAGATTTTAGGACTATTTCTAAATATGCAAAAGAATACGCAAAAGAAGGATATCCTTTACACACAGGAATAATAAACCAAAATAAATTTGGGTTAAAAAGTCTAAAAGGTAAATTTATAAGGGAGTGGAAAAATTCTGCTAAATTATATTTAAAAAATAATAAAATTCCAAAAGTAGGAAGTTTATTCAGAAATTCGGCTTACGCAAACTTAATAGATTATCTTGGTAATTACGAGAAAAAGATTACAGGATCTCGAAATAATAAATTTAATAAATTGCATGATGCTTTTTATAAAGGTGATGTTGCAAACTCAATTTTAAAATATTCACAAAAAAATGAAGGGCTACTTTCAAAAGAAGATTTTGAAAATTTTAATGTGAAATTTGAAAAAACAATTTCAGAAAAATATGGTGATTACCAAGTTCATAAAACTAATTTCTGGGGACAAGGATTGACTAGTTTAATGATGTTGAAAATGCTTAACAAACAAAAAATTAAATCACTTAATTCAGCTGGTGATATTCATAAATTTACAGAAATTTTAAAATTAACTTTTGCTGACAGAGAGATGTATTTTACTGGGAAGTACAATTCAAAAGTCAAAGCAAATCACCTATTAGATGACTCTTACCTAAATAAAAGAATGCAATTAATTAAAGATAAGGCAATTAACTCTATAATTCCAGGGGACCCCCTATCCAAGAAATCATCACTCCCAATTGAAAATGATATTAAACCATGGGGCGCTGGCACAGTTCATATAAGTATTATAGATAAAGATAATAATGCTATTTCGTGCACACCAAGTGGTGGATGGATCAGATCTAATGAAGTAATCAATGAATTAGGATTTCCCCTAGGTAATAGATTAATGACATTTTATTTATCAAAACCAGGTCACGTAAATTTTATAGCACCTGTACAACAACCAAGGACAACATTGAGCCCTACTTTGATTATCAATCAAAAAAAGAGAGAAATTTTAAGTTGTGGGACTATGGGCGGTGACGCTCAAGATCAATGGCAAGCACAATTTTTAATGAATTATATATTTTCAAATATGCCTATTGACCAAGCTTTAAATGAACCAAGAGTTTCATCAGAGCATTTACCTGCTTTTTTTCACCCTCATGATCCAAATTTGAAACAATTATTATTAGAAGAGCGACTTTCGCCCTTTATTTCTCAATTAAATAAAAAAGGACATAAATGCCTTAAAACTACAGACTGGAGCGAAGGTTTTATTTTATGCGCTAGAAAACAAGATAAAATTTATGATGCATATGCAGATATTAGAAGTTATAAGAGTCAAATATTTCAAGCACAGGCATTAGCATGGTAAAAAAAAAGAACAAATTAAATGATTTAATTGATGTAGTTAAGAGACTAAGAAATCCAAAAAATGGATGTCCATGGGATATACAACAAACTTCCAAATCATTAGCAAAGTATACTTTAGAGGAAGCTTATGAGGTTATCGAAGCAATTGAGTCAAATAATAACAAAGAGCTAGAAGGAGAACTTGGCGATTTGTTACTACAAGTTATTTATCACTCAGTTATTGCTGCTGAAAAAAAGAAATTTTCTATTGATGATGTCATTGATACAAGTGTAAAAAAAATGAAATCTCGTCATCCTCATATTTTTATGCGTGATGAGTCAATCAAAACTGTTCAAGATGTTAATGATTTTTGGGAAACACAAAAAAAATTTGAAAGAAAAAAGAAAGGTGCTAAGTCTGTTTTAGATGGTGTAAGTGTAAACCTGCCTGCTGTTACTCGTTCACTTAAACTTCAAAAAAGAGCCGCAAAAGAGGGATTTGATTGGAAAAATGCAAATGGAACGTTAAAGAAGGTGAAAGAGGAATTAAATGAACTTTCAAATGAAATGAAAATTAATAATAAGAGAAAAATTAAAGAGGAATTAGGAGATTTATTATTTTCATGTATTAATTTATCAAGAAAATTAGGCCTAGATACTGAAACAGTAATTAGGGACTCTAATAGGAAATTTGAGAAAAGATTTAAAAAAATGGAAAAAACAATGAATAAAAAAAAATTGAAATGGAATTTGAATAATTTGGAGAAAGAATGGCAAAAATCAAAATAATTTTTTTAAGTACATTCTTTTTATTTTTTTCAAAAGGTATCTTATCCTATGAAATCACTGATTTAATAAAAATTCTCGTCGAAAAAAATGAAACAAATTCTAAATTTAAATATGATAATCTAATTGACGATAAAAATTTAGAATTAGCTGATACACTCTACATACCAGAAATTGATTATTCATTTAATGTTTCAAACAGTACTACTAGTACTAATACTACTTCTACGCTGAATTCAAATACTCATACATTAAGCGCCACAGTCAACCTCTATAACGGTGGGTTTAGCCAGTTAAATTTAATTACTACGCAAACTAGAAATCAAGCGTATGACTATCTTAGAGAGTATCAAAAAGAGTTATTAATCAAAGAACTCCTAAATGGTTATAGTAATTTACAG
>CABYTH010000023.1:0-14121 GCA_902521835.1 uncultured Alphaproteobacteria bacterium | reverse complement strand
CTCTTTATAATAAAATGGGTTTTGCAAAATCTACAGATACTTATTTTGGTATTTCTAAACTTTCTTCAAAAGAAAACTCTAATTGTAATGGACTTGTTGAATTTTTTACTACTCTTTTTGAAATGAGTAAAAAAGGCCAATCAATTAGCCGTTATAAAGGTTTAGGTGAAATGAACCCTGATCAATTGTGGGAAACAACATTGGATCGAACTAATAGGAAATTGCTTCAAGTTAAGCTCGAAGACCAAATCAATGCTGAAAGACAGTTGATCATGCTGATGGGCGATGATGTGACTGATAGAAAAAACTTTATTCAAGATAATTCAGTCAAAGTAGCAAATTTAGATATTTAGTTGAATAATCAAAAAAACTTTCTTTTTGTTAATTCTTCAGATTTTTTAATTATACGTGCAATAGCTTTTGGAGGTCAGGCCGCCACTTTATTTATAACACAGTATTTTTTCGAAATTTCTAAGACAGTAGCAATGAGCTCTTGGATAATAGCTTTTATCTTAATGGCTAGTATTCTCTTAGGATTTTATTTAAATAAAGGAGATAAAATTATTTCTGAAAAACAAGTCTTCTTATTTTTATGTTTTGATATTGTTCAAATTTCAAGTTTGATTGCTTTAAATGGTGGACACACTAATCCTTTTATATTTATTATCTTAGCTCCTATTGCTATTGCAGCATCATATCTCACGATAGAAAGAATAATAATTATCTTAAGTTTAGCATTAGTTTGTTTTGCTTTGATATTTAACTTTTATATTAATCTCCCTTTGTCTGTGCATCCTAATATTAATTTTACATACAGCCTAGCTATTATGATTTCATTATTCATAAGTAGTATTTTTTTGGTTTTTTATCTTTATTACTTTTCCTTAAATTACAAAAGCACCCAAAAAGCATATGAGTTAGCTAGTAAACAACTTCAAAATGAAAAAGAGCTTTTAAAAGTTGGAGGTTTAGCAGCTGCAGCTGTTCATGAATTAGGTACACCACTAAATACCATAAATTTAATTGTTGATGATTTAAAAAAAGATCAAAAATTAAAAGATGATTATGGGAAAGATATTAAAACTCTATTATTAGAGTTAGACAGGTGTAAGGAAATACTAAAAGAGCTCTCAACAAATCCAGAATCAAAAGAACTCTCTTCTGAAATTACAAATATGTCATTAGATGCCTATGTGCAATCTTTATGTGATCAATTTTCAAATAACTATCGAGCTGTGAAATTAGATTATAGATCTGATGAAAATTCTAAAAATATCAACATTAAAATCACACCCGAGCTGAACATAGCGATGAATAATATTATAAAAAATGCCATAAGTTTCGCTTATAGACAAATATTAGTAATCTCAGAGACATCGAAAAATTCTTATTCCATTAAAATCAGAGATGATGGTCCCGGTTTTGATAAGAAGTTTATAGCTAATTTTGGAAAACCATTCTATTCTAGCAGACCTGAAAAAGGGGTAAATATGGGCCTCGGCCTATTCATAACAAAACAAATGATTGAAAATCTAAATGGTGAAATATTAGTACAAAGTAATGATGGAGCAGAAGTAACTTTAACATGGCCGATTTAGAGCAAAATACATTAGTCAAAGATAAAACACTTTTTATTATTGAGGATGATAAACCCTTTCGTGAGCGTTTAACCACTTCGTTTCAACGTAAAGATTTCACAGTAACAGCAGCAGCTTCAAAAAAAGAGGCTTTAGATGTTTTAGCTGGAAATAATTTTAATTATGCCATAGTTGATCTTCGTCTAGGTGATGGTTCAGGACTCGATGTTATTAAGGTGATCAAGGAGCGAAACCCAGAATGTAGAACAGTAATGTTGACAAGTTATGGCAACATAGCTACAGCTGTATCCTCCGTTAAATTGGGCGCTGATGATTACTTGACTAAACCTGCAAACATTGATGATATCGAAAAATCATTAATGTCTGCTACCGCTACATCCTTGCCCCCACCACCTGAGAACCCAATGTCTGCTGACAGAATAAGATGGGAACATATTCAAAGAGTTTTTACACAGTGTAACCGTAATGTATCTGAAACTGCTAGAAGATTAAAAATGCACAGAAGAACTCTTCAAAGAATTTTAAATAAGCACGCACCTAAAGAATAGAAACTCACTACATTCTTTGTTATTCTGCTTGAATGTCTAAGCCAAGACTAATACTTGTTGATGGTTCCGGATATATTTTCCGAGCTTATTACGCCTTACCCCCAATGAATAATTCTAAGGGCATCCCCACAAATGCAGTTTATGGGTTTTGCAATATGATGCTTAGACTTATTGAAGAGCATCCAAATGACAAAATACTAATTATTCTTGATGCAGGAAGGAATACTTTTCGAAATACTTTATTTCCAGAATACAAAGCAAACCGTGGCGAGGCACCAGAAGATTTGATTCCTCAATTTACTATTATTCGTGAAGCTATTGATGCGTTTGGTTTAGATGTTATTGAAAAAAAAGACTTTGAGGCCGATGATGTTATAGCAAGTTACGTTAAATATGGTGAAGACAATAAGATACCCACCACAGTATTTAGTTCAGACAAAGACCTTTTTCAACTGTTATCAGCTAATAATCGCATCATGGATCCAATGAAAAATATTGAAATTGATGAAGCAAAGGTAATGGAAAAATTTGGTGTTGGCCCTGACAAGATTACAGACGTACAAGCTTTAATTGGCGATAGTGTTGATAATATTCCTGGCGTCCCCGGCATCGGACCAAAAACAGCCTCTAAATTAATTAATGAATTTGGTTCTTTTGAGGGCCTTCTGGCAAATAAAGAGAAAATATCAAATGAAAGAATTAAAAATCTTATACATGACCATGAGGAAAAAGCAAAAATAAGCCACCAACTAGTCATTTTAAAAAATGATCTCGAACTACCTATAACAATCGAAAAGTTAAAAGACTTTGAAGACTCACCAAAACTTAATGACTTTTTCAAAAAATATGAATTTAAATCATTAGTTAGAAACAGCGCTCATGAAACAAAACCACATGCGGCAAAAAAAAACTTAGAATTTAAATCACTTATTAAGACAAAAGATATAATCGAATATCTTAAGTCTCTTCAATCTGAAAAAACCTTAGCGATAGATTTAGAGACAGATAGTTTAGACGTCAATGAAGCAAATATCATTGGCATTTCATTATCTAATGCACAGCAAGCTTATTACCTACCTTTTAAATCACCTGAAAATGAAATATCTGAGACAGATCAAAAAAAAATATTAAAAGAGCTGAATTTATTATGTGAAGATCCTTCAATTTTAAAGATTTTTCATAATGCTAAATACGATAGTGTTATTTTAAAACGCTTTAACGTAAATACTATTTCTTTTCAAGATACATTATTAATGTCTTTTTTTATCAATAACGGTTTAACAAAACATAATCTTGAGGATTTGTATTATTATTATTTTGGAGAAGAAAAAGAAAAATTTAAAGATGTCATTAAAAATGAATCTAAAAGAAATTATAAAGATTTTTCTGAAGTGCCTTTACAGTCTGCAACAAATTACGCTGCTCATGATGCTTATGCCACCTATAAATTACATGAGACATTACACGATCAAATATTAGATGCCCCCGATAGTTATATTTATTTTGATATCGATAAAAAATTAAGCTTAGTCCTTCAACAAGTTGAAAGCAACGGTTGTAAGATCGATCTTAAATTTTTAACAAAACTGGAAAAAGATCTAAATAAAGAAATTGAAAAAATTGAACAGAAAATTTTCAAAATCGCAGGTGAGGAGTTTAATATTGGTTCGCCAAAGCAACTTACCGAAATCTTCAAGAAACTTGATGTGAAGGTAACAAAAAAAACAAAAGCAGGAGATTTTCAAACTAATGTCAAAGTCTTAGAACAATTAGAGTCTGAGGGAGTAGAGATTGCCTCACATATTTTACAATGGCGTCAATACTCTAAGCTCGTGTCGACCTATACATCTTCTTTAGCTGAACATGCTGACAATAACGACCGAGTTCACAGTACATTTAATATTGCAGCAACTATTACGGGTAGATTAAGTTCATCTGAACCTAATTTACAAAATATCCCCATTAGAACTGAGATTGGAAAGAAAATTAGAACAGCATTTATTGCGGAAAAAGATCATGAATTATATAGCTTTGATTACTCTCAAATCGAACTTCGTGTGCTTTGTGAAGCGTGCGAAGACCCTAATTTATTAAAGGCTTTTCAAGAGGATCAAGATATTCATCAAAGCACAGGCCAATTAGTTTTTAACAAAAAAACAATTAATGCTAATGATCGAAGAATGGCCAAGATTATTAATTTTGGAATAATCTATGGAATTAGCCAATATGGTTTAGCTAAACAGTTAGGTGTTAGCAATGCTGAAGCAAAGCTTTTCATAGATAACTATTTTCAAAAATTTCCAAACATTAGTGATTTTATGAAATCAACTACCGATAAAGCAAAAAAATTAGGCTACGTTGAAAACCTTTTTGGAAGAAAGTCTCACATTAAAGACATCAATGCTAAAAATTTTATGCTCCGATCTTTTGCAGAAAGACAAGCTATCAATGCACCTATTCAAGGCACAGCATCTGAGTTAATTAAAATTGCAATGTTGGATATTCATAGCTATTTAGAGAAAAATAAATGTAAATCTAAAATGACATCACAAGTCCATGATGAGCTTTTATTTGAAATTCATAAAAAAGAAAAAGATATTATTCCACAAATAACTAAGTTGATGGAAACATCACATCAAAAATACAAATCTTTTAAAACTCCTATAAAAGTCGACTTCGGTGGTGGCTTGAACTGGGGGTTAGCTCACTAATTAAAACTAAAAATCATCGTCAGGTTTATTAAATGCCATCCAACGTTCTAGCTCATGGTAGCCACCAATTTTTTCACCGTTAATTATGATTTGGGGAAATGTTTTGGCAGTTGGAAATATTTCAAAAAACTGATCACGGCTGTAATCCTCATCAAGCATTAATACTTGGGGATTATGTGAGGATAAAACTGCCTTGGCTTTAGTGCAAAAAATACAGTTGTCTTTACTATATATTTTGACTTCCACTTAGAAAGACTCGTCAAAAGACAAAGAACGATCTGTTGGACGCTGGTATTCAGATACCCTTTTCTCGAAGAAATTAGTCACATTTTGAACATCAAGAGCTCTCATGAAATCAAATGGGTTTTCAGTATTAAATACCCTTTCGAATCCAAAAAGATCAGCAATTCGATCTGAAACAGCCTCAATATACATACACATCATTTCCTTGTTCATACCAATCAGATCAACAGGAAGTGCATCAGTAACAAATTCTTTTTCAAACTCCACTGCTTCTCTGACTATTTCTTCGAACTCAGACTGTGCGACAGGACCAGGGATTAAATCCATCGATTTAATATCTTCATCTGACAAGGTTCCTTTATTAAACTTTTCACTTAATGTTTTAAACATCAAAGCTGAGAAACTGAAGTGCATTCCTTCATCTCTGGCTATCCAGTCATTTGATAAGGCTAAGCCTGGAAGTAAACCTCTTTTTCTAAAGTAATAGATGGCACAAAAGGATCCAGCAAAAAATAACCCTTCAACTAAACCAAAGGCAATTAAGCGTGTTAATAAATTTTGATTCCCATTCAGCCATTTTGAAACCCACTGTGCTTTTTTATTAATACAAGGAACGTTTTGAATAGCAGAAAATAGCTTATCTTTTTCTGATGGGTCCTCTACATAAGCTTCAATTTGTAAACCATACATTTCTGCGTGAATAGACTCATTTAGCATTTGCATGGTGATAAACAATCGAGACTCAGGAATTAAAATTTCATTATAAAATCTGGATGCTAGATTTTCATTTATCATTGCCTCTGAATTTGCAAAAAATGCAAGCACATGTTTGATAAAATGTATTTCCCCTTCTCCTAGTGTTTTTAGATCTCTTAAATCATCTTGAAGAGACACCTCCTCAGGTGTCCAAAATGCTTGAACGTGTTGCTTGTAACGATCGAAAATTTCTTGGTGTTGTATAGGGAAAATTGATTTGCATCCTTTAGATATCATGACTTGCTCCTTAAATTAAATTGATTGAAAATCTTACGCACTACATGTTACACAATCTTCTGGTTCATTAGATTGCGCCTCTTTGACATAAGACTCTTTTGCTTTTTTTTCAGAAGACACAGTTACTTTAACTGCGTCTACGGCTGATCGGCTTCGCAGGTAATACATACCTGTTTTTAAGCCTTTTTTCCATGCATACATGTGCATGGAGTTTACTTTTCCAAAAGTAGGTGTTGCCAACCATAAGTTCATGGATTGGGTTTGGTCAATAAATGGCGCTCTATCAGCTGCCATATCTATAACTGTTTTTTGAGATGTTTCCCAAACAGTTTTATAAACATTTTTTAAGTCTTCAGGAAATCCTTCAATATTTTGTACAGAACCATTTTCCAAAATAATTTGATCACGTAATTCTTTGCTCCATAAGTCTCTCTTCATAAGTTCTTTAACAAGGTGACGATTTACTAATAAAAATTCACCTGAGAGAGTTTGTCTTTTATAAATGTTTGATGTTTGTACTTGGAACGTTTCAGTATTTCCTAGGATAATACCAGTGGAGGCTGTAGGCATACATGCAGTGGTCAAAGAGTTTCGAACACCATGCTTTTGGATTTTCTCCATTAATCCCTTCCAGTCCCACATACTTGACGGTTTAACATCCCAAAGATCAAATTGGAATTTCCCTTCAGATAGAGGGGAACCTTTAAAAGTAGAGTAAGGCCCCTTATCAGTGGCAAGTTCCATTGATGCTTCTAAAGCTCCAAAATAAATTGTCTCAAAAATTTGTTTATTAATTATTTGCGCTTGAACAGAGTCATAAGGGATATTCATTTTAAAATAAACATCTGCTAAACCTTGTATACCAAGACCAATAGGACGGTGACGACTATTTGAGTTTTCAGTTTTATTAGTAGGATAGAAATTTATATCAATAACTTGATCTAAATTCTTAGTCGCCAGTTTTGCAACTTGATATAAGTTTTGATAATCAAATTTACTTTCATCAGTTACAAATTTTGGCAATGCAATTGACGCAAGGTTACAAACAGCAGTTTCATCTTTTTCAGAATACTCCACTATCTCTGCACAGAGATTAGAAGATTTGATAACACCAATATTTTTTTGGTTAGACTTATTATTAACAGCATCTTTGTAAAGCATGTATGGTTGACCAGTTTCAATTTGGGCTTCGATTATTTTAGACATTAAAGCTCTTGCCTTTATTCTTTTTAGGTCAGGCATTTCATTTTCATATTTTGTATAAAGATCAACAAACTCCTTGCCATATGTATCCGATAAACCAGGGCATTCGTGTTCACTCATTAGAGTCCAATCGGCATCTTCTTCGACTCTTTCCATAAATAAATCAGGAATCCATAAGGCATAGAATAAGTCTCTGGCTCTAAATTCTTCAGCTCCAGTATTTTTTCTAAGCTCTAAAAAAGCCTCAATATCTGCATGCCATGGCTCCAAATAGACAGCGAAAGAACCCTTTCTCTTACCTCCACCCTGATCAACAGACCTTGCTGTTTCATTAAAAATTTTAAGGAAAGGTATCAATCCATTAGACTTACCATTGGTTGACTTAATACGGCTACCGCCACCTCTAATGTTATGAGCATGAAGACCGATGCCACCAGCGGTTTTTGAAATTAAAGCGCAGTCTTTTACAGTATTAAAAATTCCTTCGATAGAGTCATCTTCCATTCCAATTAGAAAACAGGACGACAATTGTTGCATCTTCAAACCACTATTAAATAGAGTGGGGGTTGCGTGTGTGTAGAAACCCTGAGATAGGCTGTCATAAGTTTTCTTAACCTGATAAAAATCAAACTTATCTCCGGACACACATAAAGCGACTCTCATCCATAAATCCTGAGGTCTTTCTGCTGTTTTATTGTTTGATTGTAAAAGATAAGCTCTGAACAAAGTAGTCAATGCAAAATAATCAAAGTAATAATCACGATCGTAGTCAATAATTTTTTCAATCTCTTCAGCGTTAGCTTTTACTTTTTCATAATATTCATCGCGCAATAAACCATCCTCATAAAGATTTTTTGTTGCAATAATAAAACCTGGTGTTTCTTTATGTAGAGCATTAGCTTTAATCCTCCCAGCTAGATATGAGTAATCGGGATGTTCTACTGTCAGAGCAGCAGCTGTTTCTGCTAAGTAAGTGTCAATTTCATTTGTTGTGATACCATCGTAAAGACCTTGAATTGCCTTTTGAGCAATTGTAATAGGATCTATCTCTAAACCGTTTGACAAAATAGAAATACGATTTGTAATTTTTTCTAAAGAGATATCCTCTTTATTACCATCTCTTTTGGTAACAGCCATTGTGGATACTTTGGCACCAATTTGTTCATTCAGTTGAGCAGTCTTATAACGTTGGTTAGCTCTTTGTTCTCTGTAGAGTACATAGGCGCGAGCTACTTTATGATGTTCACCCCTCATGAGGGCTAATTCCACTTGGTCTTGGATATCCTCGATATGAATCATATCACCGTTTGCAATACGTCTAGTTAGGGCCGCGGTGACTGTTTCAGTTAACACTGAAACATTTTTGTCAATTTGTTTGCTATCACGAAGATCAGTTTGTGCCAAAAATGCTTTTCTTATAGCATTTGCAATTTTGTCAGATTTAAAAGGTGTTATCGATCCATCACGCCTTACAACACTGAGACTTAGCAGGTTTATTTCTTCGTTTTGTTTATTTATAACTGTGTTTTTTGTTGAATTTTCAAGTGATTCTGCGTTATTTGTTTCCATTCTTCCTACCAAGTTTAAGTGTACTTTTTTGAATAATCACTAGATGTAGTGTTTATTGCCTAGTGACTATACAATCTATAGACAATCTTAGTCAATTTATTTTGTATTAAATTCTGAAAAGCCAATAAATTCAATTGGAAATTAAAGATTCAATTAACAAGTAATTTGAAAATATTCACAGGTTTTTATCAAATTTTCCAAAACTACGAATATCTCTTAAAAAATATTATTTAGGTCCATTTTTAATAGCCCTAATTCTAACCTGATTCGCATTTTGCACATCAAAAACAATTAACATTTATGTTTAACTTTCATAAGAAATTCAGGATTTTTTAATAGATCTCTGTTTAAAATCCCTTACTTTCATGTGGTGAAAAAAATTCTAGGGGTAGGAACTGCTTTGGTTGATGTCATATGCCAGGTAGAGGACAGTGTCATCAATAATTTGAAATTAACTAAAGGTTCTATGACATTGATTGAGGAGTCTCAAATTAAGGAAATTAGGTCAAATTTCGATAATCCATTAATTACTTCGGGTGGATCAGTATGTAATACTATCCATGAATTAAACTTTGGCTCTCATGAGGCAAGTTTTTACGGCAAGGTCAATGATGATGAGTATGGAAATGCTTTTGTTCAAGATTTACAAAAAGAAAATATCTCGTTTAAAGGTGTCTCCAATAAAACAGATCTTCCAACTGGCTGCTGTAATATTTTAGTTTCACCCGATGGTGAAAGAACAATGGCTACACACATCGGAATAGGTTCACAATTAAATCCAGACGAAGTTAAAGAGGATATACTCAATTCAATTGATCATGTGTACATGGAGTCATATCTTTGGGATCATGAACTAACAAAAAAAACACTCAAAAAATTTTCAGATATTGCAAAATCAAAAAACATAGAAATATCTCTTTCATTGTCAGACCCTTTTTGTGTTGATCGACACAGAGATGAATTAAAAAATTTTATAACTGATAATGTAGATTTAGTTTTTTGTAATTTTGATGAAGCAAAGATGTTTACACAATCTGATTCAATGGCAGATGTGAGTTCTTTTTTTAAAAATTTAAAAAAAAAAATTGTTATGACCTCTGGTGCTGAGGGTGCATATTATTTTTTTGAAGAAGATGTAAAACATCAATCTGCTCAAAAAATAGAAAATGTTCTGGACACAACAGGTGCAGGAGATAATTTTGCTGCAGGATTTTTAGATTTTTACTTATCTGGAAAACCTATCGATGAAGCGCTTAAAAATGGTAATAGAAAGGCTGAAGAAGTTATTCAGCAGCTGGGACCAAGGATAAAAAGAGCTTGATAATGAAGAACAAATCATATTTTATTTTAAATAGTCTATCTAAAAGGAGGGTTAAGTGGATTACAAAGTAAAAGATATTTCCCAACATGAATTCGGGAGACAAGAAATTGAAATAGCAGAAACTGAAATGCCAGGATTAATGGCTATTCGTGAACAATATGGAGATTCAAAACCGTTGGCTGGAGCCAATATTATGGGTTGCCTTCACATGACCATCCAAACTGCTGTTTTAATTGAAACACTTGTTGCACTTGGTGCCAAATGTCGATGGAGTTCTTGTAACATTTACTCTACTCAAGATCATGCAGCTGCTGCGATTGCCCAAAGCGGTACACCTGTTTTTGCCTGGAAGGGTATGAATGAAGAGGAATTTTGGTGGTGTATTGATCAAACAATTGAGGCAGATGGGTGGGAGCCTAATATGATACTAGACGATGGTGGAGACCTAACACTTCGAATGCACGAGAAGTACCCTGAGCTATTAAAAAATGTTAGAGGACTATCTGAAGAAACTACCACAGGCGTTCTTCGTTTAGAGCAAATGGCATCCAAAGGAACTCTTCAAGTTCCTGCTATAAATGTGAATGACTCGGTAACAAAAAGTAAATTTGATAATTTATACGGTTGTAAGGAGAGTTTAGTAGACGGAATTCGAAGAGGAACTGACGTAATGATGGCTGGTAAAGTTGCTGTTGTTGCTGGGTTTGGAGATGTTGGAAAAGGTAGCGCAGCTTCATTAAGAGGGGCCGGGGCTAGAGTTCAAGTAACAGAAGTTGATCCTATTTGTGCACTTCAAGCAGCAATGGAAGGCTATGAGGTTGTCACTATGGATGATGCATGTAAGTATGCTGATATATTTGTAACTGCAACAGGCAACAAAGATATCATTACCCAAGACCATATGAGAGAAATGAAAGACCGAGCAATTGTCTGTAATATTGGACACTTTGATAATGAAATTCAAATAGATGATTTGCAAAACTATAAATGGGAAGAGATAAAACCTCAAGTTGACCAAGTAACATTTCCGGATGGTAAGAAGCTAATAATTCTTTCAAAGGGAAGGTTAGTGAACCTAGGTAATGCCACTGGCCATCCTAGTTTTGTGATGAGTGCATCATTCTCAAATCAGGTTTTAGCTCAAATCGAAATTTGGGAGAATTACAAAAACTATGAAAATAAAGTCTATGTCCTTCCTAAAAAATTAGATGAAATGGTTGCAATGTTTCATTTACAAAAAGTTGGTGCTAAACTGACTGAAATGTCCAAGGAACAAAGCGATTATTTAGGAGTTGAGCAACAAGGTCCATTTAAGAAAGATACATATAGGTACTGAAATGAGAAAAAATTATATTTTTACATCTGAGTCAGTGTCTGAGGGACACCCAGATAAAGTTTCTGATCGAATTTCTGATGCAGTTGTCGATCATTTTATCTCCAAAGACCCATTTGCTAGAGTCGCTTGTGAAACATTAACAACAACCAACAAAGTTGTTTTATCTGGTGAAGTAAGAGGACCAGTCAAAGAAGACAAAGATGAAATTATTTCAAAGGTAAGGGAGTGCATAAAAGACATCGGCTATGAACAAGATGGTTTTCATTGGCAAACCGCAGATATCCAATATTTACTTCATGGACAATCTGCAGATATTGCAATGGGAGTAGACTCATCATCTGACAAAGACGAGGGGGCGGGTGACCAAGGAATTATGTTTGGATACGCTTGTACGGAAACACCTGAACTGATGCCGGCACCAATTTTTTATTCTCATAAAATCTTAGAGATAATGGCTAAGGGAAGAAAAGACGGCAGCTTAAAAGGATTAGAGCCTGACTCAAAAAGCCAAGTAACTCTTAAATATGTTGATGGTAAACCAAGTGCAGTTACATCTGTTGTTATATCAACACAACATGCTGACGGATTGTCTCCTGCTGATGTTAAAGAAATAGTAAACCCAGCATTAAAAGAGTCTATCCCTGAAGAGTTATTAAAAAATTTAGATGATAAAGAATACTACGTAAATCCAACAGGTAATTTTGTAATCGGAGGACCAGATGGTGATACGGGATTAACAGGAAGAAAAATTATTGTCGACACCTATGGTGGTGCAGCACCTCACGGTGGAGGGGCTTTCTCAGGAAAAGATCCTACAAAAGTCGATCGCTCTGCTGCTTATGCTTCACGATACTTAGCAAAAAATATTGTTGCTGCTGGTTTATGTGATCAGTGTACTATTCAGTTGTCTTATGCAATTGGTGTAGCCAAACCATTGTCAATTTATGTGAATACTCAAGGCACTAATAAAATAGATGAAGCAAAAATTGAGTCTGCGATACCTGACATCATGAATCTTTCTCCAAGAGGAATCAGAGAGAAATTACATTTAAATAAGCCAATTTACGAACAAACAGCAGCTTACGGTCATTTTGGTAGAACACATGACAGCTCTTCAGGAGCTTTTTCATGGGAAGCTCTAGATTTAGTGTCCGATTTCAAATCGCTAGCTTAATTGAGTTTGAGGTTTGTTGTCTCAAACGAAATTGAGTTAAAACCTTTAGCTAGAAATATATCTAGGTCTATTTCTAAAAACCAGATTATTTTTTTTGAGGGAGAGGCTGGTTCTGGTAAGACAACTTTAATTAGATATATCTTAAGTGAAATTAGCAAGTCAGAAAAAAAAACTTTCTCCTTCCAAGGGAGCCCCACGTATCAAAGAGAACATATTTACAATTTTAATAAGTTTAATATTATTCACTTTGATTTTTATCAAGTTCAAAATAACAAACTAGATTTGGATGAGTATTTTAATGACAATTGTATTCTTATTGAGTGGCCATTAGAAAATCTTATTAAAAGATATAACTATATGGCCTTATCTATTAATATTTCGGTTACTGGTGAGAAAAGAAATATAGAGATAAAATCAAGTAATAAAAAATGGCTTCACAAAATAAAATAAATCTAATCAAAATAAAAAACCACCTTCAAAATAAAAATTTTAAAATAGGGGGCTTTTTAAATTTTAAGTCTGATGCATCAGAAAAAATTTTCAAATTATGTAAAACAGCAAATCAATCATTGCTTGTCCTCTCTTTTTTAAATAAACCTAGCGATTATAAAAAATACATTAAAGCAACTGATATTTTAATTTCTCAAAATGTTAATACACCAAAAATAATTGACCAAAGTAATTTATATAAGTTTGTAATCATGGATTATTTCCCTATTGCAAATGCATCAAAATATTTCCAAAAACCACAAATTAAAAAAATACTTCCATTGGCTGTGAGAGCTCTTACAAATCTTCAAAAACCTAAGAAAAAGTTTTCAGGCGTTCCGGTAAAATCACAAAATAATTTACTCAAGGATGCTTTGAACGGTATTGAGACTTTTATTGATCACTATGAGCACAAGATCCAAATTGGTTTTTATCTCAATAAACTTGTGAAAGTATCACTGAAAAAAAGTACTGAAAAATATAAAAAATTTAAGCCAACTTTAACTCACGGTGATTTTTTTTTAGATAATTTAATTTATTACAATCAAAAAGTTTATGTTATTGATCATCAAGATACTCACTACAACCATCCATTATTAGATATTTCTTCATTGATTTTTGATGCTAGGAGATCTTATTCTACCAAAGTCGAAGATAAATTATTGAAGCTTTATGCAAGAAGAATGAAACTTAATCTCAAGGAGTTTAGGTCAGACATTCATATGGTTAGTCTTTTACGTAATCTGAGAATTCTTGGTAATTGGGTGCAATTATATAATGCTGGAAAACCAAAATATCTTAAAGTCTTTAGAAAAAATACATGGGCTCAAATATTTAAACATGTTGAATATTTAAGACTATGGGATCTAAGAGAAATATTTATGGAGATATATAACAAAACAAGTTAAATGGACGCTCTAATATTAGCTGCAGGTT
>CABYTH010000022.1:0-14524 GCA_902521835.1 uncultured Alphaproteobacteria bacterium | reverse complement strand
AAATAAACTTATTGTACATAACCTCATATCTTTGAACACCGTAGCCCTCATCTATAAATTCTAATTCATCTTTTTTTGAATGAACAAATAATAAATCTCCATCGCCCCTTTTTGCGTTTGCAATAGCATTGCCGGTTCCAACTGCAATAGGTCTTATACTTATTCCAGTTTTATTTTTAAATTCTGATGCTAAGAGATCAAGCAAACCCGTATTAGCAATGCTTGTTGTAGACTGAATGATTATAAAATCTTTAGAATAAACACTTATGGAAAAAAATAAAAATAACGATAAAAATAAATTTTTTAATTTCATTTATAATCAACAATATTAACATACATAATTGAAGATAATGAAGTTAGCAAACAGCGCAGATAATTACGGTTTAATTAGCAAGTTATTTCATTGGATTATGGCTGCTCTTATAATTGCAACATACTTACTAGGCGAAAATTTAGAGAATAATTACGAGTATTACTATGAGATTTTGATAATACACAACACACTAGGCCTTTCAATTCTTGTCCTAGCCATTTTTAGATTAAGCTGGAAATTTATCAATATTAGGCCCAAGCCCATCTTAAAAAATAAAATATTAATTTATGTTGCGAAAACTAACTATTTTTTATTTTACTCAATATTTTTTTTACAACCAATATCTGGATACATCCTTACAAACTTGCAAGGTGACACGGTAATGTTTTTAAATTTTGAATTAATAAGTATATTTGATCACAACAGTGATTTAAGGTACGTGTTCAAAAGTTTCCATGAGTATTCTAGTAATGTTTTATTAGTTTTATTTTTTATACATTCAGGAGCCGCACTTATGCACCATTTTGTATTTAAAGATAGAACTTTAAAAAGAATGACTTTTGATAGTGATTAATATTTTAAAGCCACTCGGGCACGGGAAGTTTTTTTGATATCAGATATTCTTTGTTATATAACTTACTAAAATACTTGTTAGCATCATCACACAGAATTGTAACAATGTTTTTACCTGGTCCCATTTCTTTAGCCATTTCGATAGCCCCTGCTACGTTTACTCCAGAACTAGAGCCAAGGAATAAGCCTTCTGTTTTGACCATTTTATATAAAAGTTCAAACGCTTCATAATCAGTAATATGGTATGAGAAATCAATAAGGGAAGGTTCAACATTTTTTGTCACTCTATACTGGCCTATTCCCTCCGTCTCTGATGGATCGCCTTTAACTTCCAATTTAGAATATTTAAAATAATTATACATTTGAGCACCTTGTGGATCTGTGCAAGCTATTTTTATATTTGAATTTAATTCTTTGAGTCCAATAGATGTACCTGCTAATGTTCCACCCGACCCAATTGCACAAGTAAAACCATCTACTTTTCCTTCAAGCTGATTGAATATTTCTTTAGCTGTGGTTTTTGCATGAAATTTGTAATTTGCTGTGTTGTCAAATTGGTTTGCCCACATAACTGAAGTCTCTCCTTTTGATTGTAGATCTTCAACTAACCTCTTTGATACATGCTGATAATTACCCGGATCAGAATAAGGTTTAGTTGGCACAACTTTAAGCTTTGCCCCCATATTCCTTAAAATGCTTTGCTTCTCCTCTGATGCACCGTCAGGCATTACAATTATAGTTTTGTATCCTCTAGCATTGTTAATCATTGTTAAAGCAATACCTGTGTTTCCAAAGGTACCCTCAACGACAGTGCCGCCTGGTTCAATTAAATTATTCTCTTCAGCATCAAGGATTATACCCAATGCCGTTCTATCTTTGATAGAACCAGCTGGATTCATAAATTCTGCTTTACCATAAATATTACAACCCGTAATTTCAGATGGATATTTGAGTTTAATAAGTGGCGTATTGCCAATAAAATCAACTATGTCTCTCATTTTAAATCTTTGATAGGGCTTGGTCTAAATCTGAGATCAAATCATCTACATCTTCAATACCCACAGATATTCTTAGTAATGTTTCTGATATGCCTAATTTTTCTCTTATTGATGGATCTATAGAAGCATGGGTCATGATGGCTGGATGCTCGATCAAACTTTCGACTCCTCCTAGGCTTTCCGCGAGTGTAAATAAATTTAAATTTTTTAGAAAAGTTTTTACCCCATTAATATCTGAGTCAATTACAAAAGACATCATTCCACCAAAACCATCCATTTGTTTTTCTGCAATTTCCTTGTGCCTTTTATCAGTACCCGGAAAAAAAACTTTTTCTATCTTAGGATGATTGGATAAATAATTAGACACAGCAATAGCATTTTCATTATGTTGCTTCATCCTTACAGAGAGTGTTTTAATACTTCTTGTTAATAAATAACAATCAAAGGGAGATGGGACAGCCCCAACTGAATTTTGAATAAAAGAAATTTTTTCAGCGTACTCCTTATTTTCTTTAATAACAATAGACCCGCCAACAATATCTGAGTGGCCTCCTAAATATTTTGTTGAAGAACTCACTACCATATCTGCACCTAATTCAAGTGGTCTCTGATTAAATGGAGAGGCAAATGTGTTGTCACAAATCACAGGTAATTTAAACTCACTTGCAATATTAACAGTGTTTTTAATATCAATAATTTTCATTAAAGGATTTGAAGGTGTTTCAATCCATATAAATTTTGTGTTTTCTTTTATTTCATCATTCCAGTTTATATTTTTATCAAAGTCGATGTAAGTTACGTCAATGTTTGATTTAACTTTGTCGAATAACCTACGAGTACCCCCATATACATCATCAGAACAAACTATATGGTAGTTTGTGCCAAATAGGTCACAAACTGTATTTATTGCTGACATGCCAGATGCAAATGCAAAAGCTTTATCTCCAGACTCAATTTGTGCCAATAATTTTTCTAATACATCTCTAGAAGGATTTTTCGTTCTAGCATATTCATACTCAAAATTTCCGGGTTCCATTTGTTTGAAGGTTGATGAAAGATGTATTGGTGGCATAACGGCTCCCGTTTCTTTATCTGGGCCATGCCCAGAGTGAATTACTTTTGTGTTAAATTTTTTTTTCACAGCTCAATTTATAACTAATTAATTTTTAAATAACATCTATAACGATATTTTTCTTATTTGACAGGCTTTTTAAATTATAAGAAATCTGTTTCATATCAACCAAAATTCGAATATTATACCTGTCCCCTAGCCGCTTGGGTTGAGACATTGTCGAGGAGGAAGGTGGCAAGGGGCAATAAATTTCATTATTTTGTTAATATATTTTCTTAACAAATTGATTAATTTAAGTTTCTTTTGACACCATTTGATTAAGATTTTCAATTTTCATATCAACAGACAAATCATTTGGCATTAACTTTTTCATTTCTTGATAAACCTTAAGTGCTCCATCATAATTTTTGTAGCTTATAAGAATTCTACTCAAACCATCTAATGCACCAAAATGTCTTGGTTCAAGATACAATGTAGCTTCAATATCTCTCATAGAGTTTTCATAGTCTCCCATCATAAAATAAAAAGTTGCCCTTTTGTTGTATGCCTCCGCGTAATTTGGCTCTAACTCAATAGCAAGAGTCAAAGCTGATATCGCAGATTGGTAGTTTTTAGATACAAAAAAATCTGAAATATTATCCATTACTATTTTTACATCTGGATTTTCAATTTTCATCCATTCTCCCCATATTTTTGATATAATTAGACTTTGTTCTTTTGAGTCCTTTACCTCCGAGAGCTGACTGAATAATTCATCAAGTTTTGGGCTATTTTGATCTGCGTAACTATAGGATATGTTCAAAAATAAGGCGAATATAATTAAAATGATTTTCATCTATATTGTTTAATTACGCATATACATATTATGCAGTTTAAAAAATTAATTTACACCAGTTTATGCCTTTTACTTTTTAACACTATATTGATTGCAGAAACTATTGATAAAATTGAGTTTAGTGAAACACAAGCAGTGATTGAAAGTCAACTAAAGGCCTTCATTAACAAAGATGCTGAGGGGGCTTTCTTTCATGCCTCACCCTACATCAAAATGAGGTTCAATAATCCTCAAGATTTTATGAGTATGGTGAAAAACTATTATGAGCCTGTTTATAACCCTAAAAATTACTATTTTATGGAATCAAAATTTTTTGAAGGAGCAGTATATCATCAACTACAAATCGTCTCGCAAGATAATGTTTCTTATTTAGCAATGTACTCACTCATTAAAGACAAAGGAGAGTGGAAAATTTCAGGTTGCTCCATTTACCCAATGGAAAAGCAATCAATTTAGCTTTTTTAATTTAGAATAAACAAGATATCCAGAAATTATTATTAAAATAGCACCGCATAATTCTATAATTGAGGGGTAGTGATTGAAAACAACAATACTAATTACTATTCCAAAAATGATCTGTGAATAATGTGTGATGCTAAAAAATGAAGCTTCTATTCTCCTAAGAGAATAAATTAAGATCATCATGGCCACACCATCAATAAGACCTGCGCCTACCATTATTAGAAAATCGTACAAAGCGATATCTTTGTAATGGTTAATTGAAAATACTGTGAAAATTATGCCTGTAATTCCCATACTATAAAAAGTCAAAGCCATAGTTCTTTCAGATTTCCCATAAACTCGCACTGTAAAATCTAGACACGCCAATGAAATTACCCCTAATATAAGAAATATTACTCCCAAAGCATTAAAACCTGCGTTTAAACTAAAACCTGAGACCATAAAAACAGCAATCATAGCTAGTATTAAAGAAATTATTTTGGATAGGTAAATCGACTCCTTTAAAATTACTATTCCCATAATTGAGAGTAACACAGGAGCTGACAAAATTATTGGATAAGCAATAGATAAAGGTAATAAAATGATACCTTTTAAAACAAAATAATAGGTCAAAGTCATTAAAATACCTCTTATAAAATGAAGCTTATAATTGCTTGTTTTTATTTCTTCTAAGCTCTTTCTGTACAATAAATAAAAGAGCACTGGGATTATTGCGGAGAAACTCGCTATGGAAAATATAACTGTGTCTTTATATAAATCTCCAATTAACTTTATAATAGTGTCTGCAATTGAAAATAAGAAAAAGGCAACAGTGCCTAGTATGTAAATTAAGTGTTTTTTACTCTCTAATTGAGACATTGAATTTACTTCTATATCTCATTACTAAGATTAATACGAACAATTTAATGGTAAGCGGTATAAAAAAATAAAATATCATAATATTTGGAATATTTGGGTGAATTGTAAAATTTATTGATTGTAAGTAACCATATCCCGTTAGTGCTATACCAGCAGCAATTCCTATAGCAGCTTTTCTTATAATTGAGAAAAATGACGTAAAAAACTGTGATAAACGATTTTCATTATTTACATCTAATATATCAGCTAACTCAATCTGGGGTATTATAAGATCAATTCCAATTCCAATTCCTGTAACAAGTATGACAAATATATATATTTGCCAATAATCACTGCTAGTGAAAATAACAAATAAAAAGCCAAAAATAGTTATACTGGTTCCAATCTGTAATAAAAACATATTTGAAAATTTTTTTCCAAAAAAATACCAAAATGGTGTGGAAATTAATGTTATAAGAAAATACAAAATTAATAAATGGCCTGCATAATCACTAAGACCCAAATATTCAGATACAAATATAATAAATAAATTGGCAGTAAAATTATTAGCAAGTAAATTAAAAAATGTAATGTAAGAAAAAGGTAAGATTTTTTTATTTTTTTTAATGAAAGTTTTTAATTTTATCCAAGAAATTTCATTTGGCTTGTAATTCAGTTCATCATTATAGAAAAAATGAAAAGTTAATCCCCCTATAATTGCAAGAGAAATAAAAATAAAACCACTTGTTTTTATAACGTCTGGGTTTAATAGCTCAACATTATTTAAATTTGAAATAGTCGTTGGAATAATAAGAGCTGCAAGAACTCCTAAAATTGCAAATACCTCTTTAACTGCTGCCAAACGAAATCTTTTTTTTAAGATTTTTTTTTGATCGATAACTATAGAGTCGTAAGGAATGATTGCAATTGAGTAACTTATCAATGCTAAGTTATAAAAAAAAATAAAATAATAAATATTAGAAGATTGGAAAACGTAAAGGCCAAATAAGGAGAAAATAAATATTATTATTCCTAAAAGAATTTGATTTTTTCTTGATCGACCTGAAATAATTCTTTTTTCTGTTAAATAACCAATTAAAAAGTCTGAGAAGACATCAAAAAATCTAGATATCAGTATTACTAGACCGATAACACTTAAAGAGATACCAATTGACAAATTGTAAAATGTGGGCAAAAAAACAAATAATAATAAAAAACTCCCAGCAAGGTAAAATGACTGAAAACTATAGGATAAAATCGATTTTAAATTCATTTTTGGATATTTATTACTTGAACAACTTTGACTATATCAAAATATTTATTAGTGTTCAGTTAGCATTCATGCGGGGGCTGATTCGGTATCTCACTTTCCTCCTCTATATGTCGAGTCAGCCGTTCCTCTACCCTCTATATCTAGTATTTTTCTCTTAATTTTATCACCCCACATATATCTTCCGAAATCTCCATTTTTTTTTACTACTCTGTGACAGGGAACCAATAATCCAACAGGATTTTTACCAACTGCTGAAGCTATGGCTCTTACTGCATCTGGTCTCTTTATTTTTTTAGCAAGCTCGCTGTAGGAAATTGTTTTACCATAAGGAATTTTAGTAATTTCTGTCCAAACTTTTTTTTGTAGTGTAGTTCCATCGAGGAATTTTATTTTTATATTTGTTTGTTTAGAAATTTTACCTTTCAATAAATTATTTATTAATATTTTTGCTTTTTTTAATTTTAAACCTTTAGTTGGGTTATATAAATTAAGTATGTTTTTAGTTCTTTTATCATTATCTTTTATAAGAAAGTGGACTCCCTCTGAACTATCTAGGACAAAAAGTTTAATTATTGGTGTTTCGATAAAATCAAAACAATAATTCATTAATTAAACATTTTTTTTACTTTATCAAAAAACCCTTCCGTCATTTTAGAGTTTTTCTTAGTAAGGGTTTTATTAAATTGATTTAAAAGTTTCTCTTGATCTGAAGATAAGTTTACTGGTGTTTCAGCATGTACTTTAACAATCATATCACCTCTTGTGTTTGTTCTAAGAATGCTCATTCCCTTGCCTTTGATTCTGAGTTTATGACCTGACTGCATTCCTTTTGGTATGGAAACATTAACCATTTTTTTTTCTATAGTAGGAACTTCTATATTTCCGCCCAAAGTTGCTGTAGTAAAAGGTATAGCAACATCACAAATAATGTTATCTCGTTCTCTCTGGAAAAGTTTGTGGTTATTTATATTTATAAAAACATAAAGGTCTCCATAGGAGCCACCTCTTTCTCCAGCCTCTCCTTCTCCGCTCATTCTAATCCTGTTACCTGTTTCAACTCCAGCAGGTATTTTGATCTGAATTTTTTTATTTTTTTTAATTCGTCCAGTATTACTGCATTTTGAGCATCGACCCTTCATTTCCTGCCCAGTTCCACCACATCTACCACAGGTCCTCTCCATAGAAAAAAACCCGCTCTGGGTCCTAACTTTTCCGTAACCTTGGCAAGTAGAACAACTTTTATAACTATGCTGTTCAGGGCAATTAATCATTTTGGGTATCGTTACTTCTAGTGATTTTCCAGTAAAAGCCTCTTCTAGGTCAATAGTAACATCGTAGCGCAAATCATCCCCTCTACTTTCGCGCTGACCGCCCTCACCAAATGCACCAAAAATATCTTCAAAAATATCTGAAAAACCGCCAAAGCCTTGTTGGCCAAATCCACCGGCTCCACCACCACCTTGTTCAAAAGCAGCATGGCCAAATTGATCATAAGTTTGTCTTTTTTTTGGATCTTTTAAAATTTCATAAGCTTGACTCACATCCTTAAATTTTTGTTCAGCAGCAGAGTCACCCTGGTTTCGATCAGGATGATATTTCATTGCTAATTTTCGGTAAGCACTTTTTATTTCAGAGTCACTAGCTTCACGGGATATACCAAGTGTGTCATAAAAATCCTCAGCCATAATATTTTAAACCAAGCTAAGAGTTATTGTCCGCTTGCTTTTTTATCGTCGTCTACTTCTTCGTAGTCTGCGTCTATAACATCATCATCGCTTTTAGTTTCACTAGTGTTATCTTCTTGCTTAGGTTGTTCTGCGCCAGGAGCCTCAGATGATTGTTGATCTTTGTACATAGCTTCGCCCATTTTCATAGATGATTGAGTTAAGTCTTGTGTTTTTTGTTTTATTGTCTCTATCTCATTTTTTTCGAGCGCTTCTTTTAAATCTTTTAAGTCTGCTTCTATTTTAGACTTATCTTCGGGACTAATTTTATCGCCATGCTCTTTTATATTTTTTTCCACTTGAAAGACAAGACTATCGGCTTGATTCTTAACATCAACCTCTTCTCTTTTCTTCTTATCTGTTTCAGCATTGGCTTCAGCATCTTTAACCATTTTGTCAATCTCTTCATCTGATAGACCACCAGATGCTTGGATTTTAATTTGTTGCTCTTTTCCTGTAGATTTATCTTTTGCAGATACATTGACAATACCATTAGCATCAATATCGAAAGTTACCTCGATTTGTGGTGTTCCTCTTGGAGCAGGAGGTATGCCAACTAAATCGAATTGACCTAAAAGCTTGTTATCAGCAGCCATTTCTCTTTCTCCCTGAAAGACCCTGATAGTAACGGCATTTTGATTGTCCTCTGCTGTTGAGAATACTTGGCTTTTTTTTGTAGGAACAGTCGTATTTCTTTCAATTAACTTTGTAAATACTCCGCCCAGTGTTTCAATACCCAAAGAAAGAGGGGTTACGTCTAAAAGTAAAACATCTTTAACATCACCTTGTAAAACACCTGCCTGAATAGCTGCTCCCATAGCCACAACTTCATCAGGGTTAACGCCTTTACTGGGGTCTTTTCCAAAAAAGTTTTTAACAATTTCTGTTACTTTTGGCATTCTTGTCATTCCACCAACTAAAATGACATCGTTTATGTCGCTTGCTGAAAGGCCAGCGTCACTAAGAGCTTTTTTACAAGGATCAATTGTATTTTGAAGCAAGTCGTCAACCAACTCTTCAAGCTTAGCTCTGGTAAGTTTTACATTCAAGTGTTTAGGCCCAGATTGATCAGCTGTAATAAAAGGTAAATTTACATCAGTTTGAGTTGAACTTGACAGTTCTATTTTTGCTTTTTCAGCAGCCTCTTTTAAACGTTGTAATGCTAATTTGTCATTTTTTAAATCTATACCTTGCTCTTTTTTAAATTCGCTAGCTAAAAAATCAATAATTCTTAAATCAAAGTCTTCGCCACCCAAGTGTGTGTCACCATTTGTTGACTTAACTTCGAACACACCATCGCCAACTTCTAAAATTGATACATCAAATGTACCACCACCTAAATCGTAAACAACTACAGTGCCTGATTGTTTTTTATCTAGTCCATATGCTAATGAAGCAGCGGTTGGTTCATTAATAATTCTTAAAACTTCTAAGCCAGCAATTTTGCCAGCATCTTTAGTTGCTTGCCTTTGTGCATCATTGAAATAAGCAGGAACAGTTATAACTGCTTGTGTAATAGTTTCTCCTGTATAAGACTCGGCTGTCTCTTTCATTTTTTGAAGAATAAAAGCAGAGATTTGACTTGGGCTATATTTTTCACCCTGAGCTTCTACCCATGCATCACCGTTATTGCCTTTAATAATTTTAAATGGAGATAAGCCTACATCCTTTTGGACAGTGTCGTCTTCAAAGCTTCTACCAATAAATCTTTTTACAGCATAAAGTGTATTTTCAGGATTGGTGACGGCTTGTCTTTTTGCAGATTGACCAATTAGTTTTTCGCTTTCAGTAAAAGCTACAACAGAAGGTGTTGTTCTAGCACCTTCAGAATTCTCTATTACCTTTGGATTTTTTCCATCCATTATTGCCACACAAGAGTTTGTGGTACCTAAATCAATTCCAATTACTTTAGCCATTTTGTTTTTCCTACTTTAAAAATTAAATAATCTTATATTTATATGGGTTGATACTTACTTAATTCAAGAGCATTAAAACTATTGAATTTTCTTACTTTTAGGATTTCTCTTCTTCTTTGATGGCTTTAACGTCTTGATTTTCTTGAGATTTTTTTGATACCCCTACCATTGCTGGTCTTAGTAATCTATCATGCAATGTGTAGCCTGGTATTAGTTCTTGAACAATAGTTCCGGGCTCGCAGTCATTTTTTTCAATTTCCATCATGGCTTGGTGTAAATTATGGTCAAATTTTTGGTTTATACTTTCAATTTTTTTGATGCCAATTTTTTCGAAAGTGGCCATAGTGGATTGTGCAATTAAATCTAAACCATCAACAACAGACTTTATGCTTTCATTAGATCTCACTTCTTCTGAAATACTTGACTTTGCTCTCTCTATATTGTCACCGATATTAATTATTTCTTTTGCAAAATTAGCTATACCGTATTTCAATGCATCTGATTGATCTTTTTCTGCCCTTTTTCTAAAGTTTTCAAGTTCAGCAACAGCTCTTAACCTTTGATCTTTTAAACTCTCAATTTCCTCTTTGAGTTTTTGGATTTCATCATCATTTGTATCTGAATTTTCATCTACATCAGTCTCATTGGTTTCTTGATTTTCTGTAACATCTTCTTCTTGGTGTTGGGCTTGATCTTCGTATTTCTTATCTTCTTCCATAATAATTCCTTTATTTTTTTGATATTGTTTCAGACATATAACTCACAATAGGAACAATTCGCTGATAATCAATTCTTTTCGGACCTATTACACCAATAGCACCAGTGAGTCCATTTTTAGTTTTATAATTTGATAAAATCATAGATAAATTTGTATTTTTAAAAAAATTTGTATTACTTCCAATAAATATTTGCACTCCTTTTGATTTTTTCAAGGCCTTAATCATTTTGTTTGCCATTTTACCTGTTTCAATGTCACTCAAAAGCTCATTTATGCTATCTAAATCTGTTTCTAAATTATTCTTAATTAAATTTGGCAGGCCTCTAACAAAAAAAGTTTCTGTATTTTGAGACTTTTCAATTTTTATTCCTTTCAGCAATAGTTTTTTTGAGGCGTTGGTTATTTGATTTCTTGCTGATTTTATAAAAATTTTTATATTATTTTGAATTTCTGTAGGTGACATAGATTTTGAAAACTTGTTTATAAAATTGCCAATACTATTTAAATCTTCTGTTTGAATATTTTCATCAATTTCTACTATTCTATTTGATGTATACCCATCTTCATGCTCGATAATGAATATTACTTTATGATTATCGATTTTGTGAAAGTCAATTTTTCTAATTTTTGCTATTTTTTCATTATTAATAACAAGACTGGCTTGTTTCGATAGGACATTTAAAGTGTTAGTAATTATTTCTTGTTCATTTAAAAGATTATTCATTTTAGATGACTTCTCAATAATCTCTTTTTCACTTTTACTAATTGATCCTGGCTCTAAAAGTGCATGAGTATAAAATTGTAAACCTAAATCAGTTGGTATACTGCCTGCAGAGAAATGTCCTTTTTGTATAAGTCCGTGAAAATTTATTTCGTTTAAAACATTTCTTATTGTTGCTGGTGAAAGTTTATAAGAAATTTTTGAACTAAGTGCTTTGGAGCCCATAGGCTCACCTGTTTTCAAGTAACTTTCGACAAGTGACTTGAATATAAGCTTTGATCGTGCACCAATATCTGTAATTTTTTTATTCATTAATCTTAATTAATCTTATAATTTAAAATAATAAAACATAAATGTCTGGATATACAAGAAATGATAGAGAGCTCTCTAAAATTAGAAATTTAGAAATAATTCCAGGCTTTCAACCAAATAATCAATCATCATGTTTAGTTAAGTTAGGAAATACTCATGTCTGTTGCTCAGCTATTATTGAAGATAGAGTTCCTGGATTTTTAAGAAATTCTGGGAAAGGTTGGTTAACTGCAGAATATGGTATGTTACCTTCTTCTACATCTGAAAGAATGGACAGAGAGGCAGCCAAAGGTAGGCAGTCTGGAAGAACACAAGAAATTCAGAGACTTATTGGAAGAAGTTTAAGGTGTGCTGTTAATTTAGATATACTTGGCGAAAAAACTATCAAGATTGATTGTGATGTGATTAGCGCTGATGGAGGAACAAGGACAGCATCTATCATTGGCGGATACGTTAGTCTTGCTCGATCAATTAATGAGTTCAAAAATAAATTTAATTTATCAAAGGCAATTATAGTAAATCAAGTTGCAGCAATATCGGTTGGTGTTGTTAAAGGAACATCATGCATAGATTTAAATTACATTGAAGACTCGAGTGCTGAGGTAGATTGCAATGTGGTAATGGCAAATGATGGTCAATTTATTGAGTTTCAATCTACTGGTGAAGAGGCTAAATTTAGCAAGAAAACTATTATGAGTTTTATAGAACTAGTTGAGGGATCGATGCCAGAAATTTTCAATATTCAAAACTTGGCAATTGAAAAATAATTTATTACTTGGCACTAATAATACTGGAAAATTAAAAGAGTTTATTTTTTATATAAAGCACTTCAATCTATTTAGTGAATATGAAGTTTTAAATCTAAATAAATTTAACAATATTGGTGAACCAAATGAAAATGGTAAAACTTTTGAAGAAAATTGTGAAATTAAATCGAAATATTTTTTAGGTAAAACAAATACACTCGTACTATGTGATGATAGTGGATTTGTTGTAAATAAATTAAATAACTATCCAGGAATAAAAACAGCAAGAGAGGCAAAAAAATTAGGTGGAGAGCAAAAGGTTATAGATTTTATTTTTAGCAAATTTGAGAGCTTAAGTTATATTGATGCGACTTTTTTTTGTTCTATTTGCGTATTAGGAAAAAACCAAAGATATATGGTATCAGGATCCATACCGGGCTTTATAATAAAAGATAAAAGAGGCAATTGTGGTTTTGGTTATGATCCATATTTTATTCCTACAGATAACAATAAGACATTTGCTGAAATGAGTGAGAAGCAAAAATTATTAAACTCTCACAGGTATGAAGCTTTTAAAAAATTATCTAGTCAAATATTACAGGATAACTAATCATCATATTTTCTAATGACAATCTTCCAAAATCCTCTAAATCAATAGAACTTGGTAAAAAATTGTTTTTGAAAATTTGGTTAGCAATAGTAAGTGATATTTTTACTGAGGTCCTGAAGAAGAATTCCCGATGCGGTTCATCCATGGTAGTCAAATCGATATTTTGCAAGAAAGTCCGATTAATAGGCTTATAATAATTTTCTAAATTCTTTCTTTGCTCTAAAAAATTGTCAATTAGGAATGTTCTCTCAAGAGGATAAGTCCCGTCCTCTGTTGCTAAATAACCCACTAAATCTTTATAGCTAAGAGTATCATCAAAAATAATTATGTTGTCATATGTATTTAAGTCTCCCATCAACTTAACTGATAATTCCAAATCTACTGCGCTATCTCCAAATGGAGATGATTTAATATATTTTAATGGGTAGGTATCTTTAAAATATTCAAATAATTTTAATCCATATTCGTTTTGTTTGTATAGTACACCAAGTGAGTTTGATGAATTGATATAATCCCCAAGTATTTCAACGTGTTGGTAAGGGCTGCTAAATACGAAGATGATTTCATTATCTGCATACTTATTCATTACAGAGAAGTCATTTGATAAAGAAATCGTGAATGTATTTTCACCGAGTTTATTTGGCAAGTCGAACAAATCTTTTGAATTTGTGGGGCCTACAATAAGAGAATTGTCGATTGAGTTTTGTATTTCATTAATTGAATAGATAAATTCTATTTTTTTGATATCAGGAAAGTTATCGATTTCTTTTATAAAAACATCATAAAACAAGGATGTTAAAATTTCATCGTCTGATAAAAAAACAATTATTTTATCGATATTATTAAAATCAATTATTTTGTCTCCAGGTTTTGATGGCTTCTTTATTGTCTCAACTTTCTCTATTTCCTCCTCTCTTTCTTCAACAATTTCTATTTCTTCAACTTTTTTTGGTGCTTTTTCAATCGGCTTTTTTTTCTCGATTGTTGTTGGGGCACAACTAAAAAATGATATTAATGTGAGTAATATAATTATATTTTTAAATAAACTCATAATGAACCCGGGTCTCTATTTAGTTTCAACTCCCATAGGAAATTTAGATGATATCACATTAAGAGCAATAAATGTTTTAAAAAATTCTAATTTAATTTTATGTGAGAACACTACTAATAGTAAAAAGCTTTTGAAAAGATATGATATCAAAACATCATTGTCTAAGTACACTGATCACGACTTTAACAAAAAGAAAAATTACATATATAAATTATTAAAATCTGATCAAGTGATATCATTGATATCAGACTCTGGTTCTCCACTTATATCGGATCCTGGAAATCAATTAATAAATTTTTTGTTTGAAAATCAGGTAAATGTATATTCAATACCTGGTGCTAGTGCCTTAATCTCAGGTATTCA
>CABYTH010000021.1:0-16559 GCA_902521835.1 uncultured Alphaproteobacteria bacterium | reverse complement strand
TGAAATTACAGAAGGAGCAGTCACAAATTTAGTTTTTGTAAAGAGAGATAAAATTTATATTCCCAAAACTGGGTATTATCATGGAAATACTTTGAAGCTTATTGAAGAAATATCAAAATCGAAATTTATTAAAAGAAAAATTTTATTAGAGGATCTAAAAGAATACAGTGAGATATTATCGATTGGCTCTGGTAGAGGTATTACCTCAATAAAAAAAATTCAAAGTGTTTTATGGGAGAGAGCGTCTACAAAATATTTTCAAAAATTAAAAAAAGATTATGAAACTATGATAAAAAGGAATTATTATGAAATTTAATCAACATTCCTTTGCTTTGAAAAAGCCTTTACTAGTAGGTATATGTAATTTTACACCTGACTCATTTAGTGATGGAGGAAAAACATTTTCACGATCTACTGCATTGAAACATATAAATGCAATGGTTAAAGATGGTGCACAAATTATTGATATTGGTGCTGAAAGCACTAGACCAAATAGCGAGCCAATTACATATATTGAAGAAATAAATCGTTTAGCCAAAATCTTACCATATTTAAACTATAAGAAATACCTTGTCTCTGTGGACTCGTATAAAATTGAATCTCAAGAGTATGCACTGAAAAAAGGTGCCCATATCATTAATGATATTAATGGAGGATCAGAAGAGCTATTTAAACTTATAAAGAAATATAACGCAGGACTTTTCTTAATGCACAAAAGAGGAACACCAAAGGAAATGCAAAAAAAACTTAATTCTAGAGTAAATATGGTAAGTGAATTTGATTATTTTATTAAAAAAAGATTGAAAATACTTTATAAAATGAAGATTAATCTCAAAAAGGTATGGTTTGATCCTGGTATAGGATTTGGCAAAACACTAAATCAAAATTTACAATTAATGAAATCTTTGAAGAAATTCAGTAGTGCAAATATCCAAGTATTATTGGGATCCTCACGAAAAAGTTGGATAAACTATATTGACCCATCAAATGCTGATGAAAGGATTGGAGGCTCTTTAGCTTCTGTAGCGCATGCTCTCGAACAAAATATTCATACATATAGAATTCATGATGTCAAAGAGACAAATCAAATGATAAAAGTTTTGAAAGCATTAAATAAATGAAATTTTTTATCGAAATAGAAGAACTAAAAGTTGACACAATTATTGGAGTGTTCGAAGAAGAAAGGTTAAAACCCCAAACTATATTAATAAGTATAAAATGTCAGTTAGATATTGATCATAATCAAGATCTTGACAATATTGAAAATGTTACAAGTTATTCAGATATCAAAAATGAAATAATTAAATTTGTTTCAGCCTCTCAATATAAAACATTGGAAAAATTAATTACAGATCTTAAAAAACAACTAGATGATAAGTTTCCAATTCAAATAGAAAAATTAGAAATAAATAAAATTGAGATTGCTAAAAAATATAATGCAAAAAAAGTTAGCGTATCGATATAAATCATATATTGCTATCGGATCAAATGTAGGCAATTGGAGAAGTAATTTTAACAATGCATTAAACTTAATGAATAAATTTGGTCATGTTAAAAAGGTCAGTAGGGTTTATTTTACCAAGCCCTTTGGCTTAACCACCCAAAAATATTTTCATAATGCTGCCTTTTTATTTCTTACAAATTTATTTTTTAATGAGCTATTTATAAAAATGAGCGCTGTAGAAAAGCTGATTAAAAAAAATAAAATTTTAGAGAATGGGCCAAGAAGAATTGATTTAGATCTTATTCAATTCGAAAACTTGAAAGTTAAAAATCATTTAATATCAATTCCTCATTCTTCCTCACATTTAAGAGATTTTGTTATACAGCCAGTATTAGACCTCAATCCTAATTTTATTGATTTAAAAACCCGATATACTTATAAAAGACTCATAAATAATTTAGATGAACGATTTATTATTAAGAAATCTCGTCAAACCCAAGATTATCAAGGATTTTTTTAAGCTTTTCCTCATCCACACTATTAGATTGTTTTAAACCTGTTGAAATATCAATTCCATGAGGAGATATTGTTTTAATTGCCTCTTTTATGTTATCTATATTTATTCCCCCACCAAGGTAGAGAGGTTTCGCAAAGATCTTTAATTGATTGATTTGTTTTTCACATTCCACAAGAGATTTTTTTTCAATAGTATCTTTTCTGTAAATATTTAAATCATAATAAAAACTACTTATATTATTTAAAATCTCTTCAAAGAAATTATAGTCAAAATTCTCATAATTTATCGAAATTGAAATTTTTGCATCTGTTTTATTATTCAGCAATTCAATTTCTTCATTTTTATATTGATTAGATATACAAACTTCTTTTATTGCTACATCATTTACAATACTAATTATTTCTTTTATCTGTAAATTTCCAATCAATAAAATTGGATTTAATTTTAAATTGTAGGATGCAATAGTCAGTTCTTGAATTTCTTTAGTACTAAGTGTATTTGGGCCATATAAGTAATTACTTACAAGGCCCACCCTACTTACAGAGTACTTTTGAATTACTTCTAAAGATTTTTGATCTGTAATACCACAAACTTTAAGTTGGATATTACCATAATTGAACATTAATTAATTATTGTTCAATTCAAATCTATCGGCATTCATTACTTTGTTCCAAGCTTTAACAAAATCAATTACAAATTTTTCTTTGTTATCATCTTGTGCATACACTTCAGCATAAGATCTAAGTATAGAGTTCGATCCAAATACAAGATCCGTTGAAGTTGCCGTCCATTTAACATTATTTGTTTTTCGATCAATAATCTCATAATGCCCATTAGACGCTTTCCATTTATTACTCATATCAAGTAAATTAACAAAAAAGTCAGTTGTAAGAGCGCCTACTTGGTCAGTAAAAACACCATGTTTATTCTCACCATAGTTAGCACCCAGAGCCCTCATACCTCCAACAATTACAGTCATCTCAACTGCAGTAAGACCAAGTAAATGAGCTCTATCAAGTAACAACTCTTCTCCTCTTACTTCATAATTGTCTTTTTGCCAATTTCTGAATCCGTCATGTATAGGTTCTAATTGAGAAAATGACTCAGAGTCAGTCATATCCTCAGAGGCATCTCCTCTTCCTGGGTTGAAAGGAACAGGAACGTTAAAACCCGCAGCTTCAATAGCTTTTTCTAGACCAACATTTCCAGCTAAGACAATTGTGTCTGCAATGCTAGCGCCTGCTTCTTTTGCAAGGGGTTCTAATATATCTAGAACTTTTGACAATCTTTGAGGTTCATTACCTTTCCAGTCTTTTTGTGGTGAAAATCTAATTCTCGCTCCATTAGCTCCCCCTCTTAAATCCGACCCTCTAAATGTCCTCGCACTATCCCATGCAGTTGAGACTAGTTCTTGAACAGTTAATTCAGAGCTTCTGATTTTTTCTTTGAGTTGTTCCACATCAAAATTAGGGGTTCCAGCAGGAACTGGATCTTGCCAGATCAAATCCTCGTTTGGAAGGTCGTGTCCTATGTATCTAGATCTTGGACCCATATCTCTATGGGTGAGTTTGAACCAAGCTCTAGCAAAAGCATCACAAAAATACTCATGATCATTATGGAACTTTTTGGATATTTCTAAATAAATTGGATCTTTGATCATTGCCATATCAGCATCTGTCATGATTGGGTTATATCTAATTGATGGATCTTCTACGTCTACAGGCTTATCTTCTTCTTTAATATTGATAGGTTCATATTGCCAAGCTCCTGCAGGACTTTTTTTAAGTTCCCACTCATATTTAAAGAGCATGTCAAAATATCCATTATCAAATTTTGTTGGCTCAGTAGTCCATGCACCTTCAATTCCAGATGTCACCGTATCTCTTCCAATTCCTCTGGAAGTATTATTCATCCAACCAAGGCCTTGTTCGTTAATTGCTGCCCCTTCAGGTTCTGCCTCAAGATTATCAGCATTACCATTACCATGTGTTTTACCAATAGTATGACCTCCTGCAGTAAGAGCAACAGTCTCTTCATCGTTCATAGCCATTCTTGCAAATGTCTCTCTAATATGCTGAGCTGTTTTTAATGGGTCAGGGTTACCTTCAAATCCCTCTGGGTTCACATAGATTAAGGCCATGTGATTTGCAGCAAGTGGACTTTCTAACGAAGAGGCATCTTCTTTATCTGAGTGTCTATCAGATGCTAATGCTTCTGTTTCTGGTCCCCAGTATATATCCTTGTTTGGGTGCCAAATGTCCTCACGCCCATATGAAAAACCAAATGTTTTAAATCCTGTTGATTCATAGCCAATGTTTCCAGCTAAGATCATAAGATCAGCCCAGCTAATCTTGTTTCCATATTTTTTCTTAATCGGCCATAAAAGTCTTCTCGCTTTATCTAAGTTAGTATTATCAGGCCAAGAATTTAAAGGAGCAAATCGATGATCACCAGTTCCACCCCCACCTCTTCCATCAGCAGTTCTATAAGTACCAGCGGAGTGCCAAGCAAGCCTAACCATTAATCCTGCGTATGTCCCCCAATCAGCTGGCCACCAATCCTGACTTTCTTTCATCAATTTATGCATATCGGCTTCTAATGCTTTGAAATCTAATTTTTTTACTTCTTCTCTATAATTATACGTACCATTAAATGGTTTTGTTTTCTGATCATGTTGATGGAGAATATCTAGATTTAAATTTTTAGGCCACCAATCAGTTGATGACTTCTCCATATTTGAATTAGCTCCGTGAGCAACGGGACATTTGGCTTCGCTCATTTTTCTCTCCTACTTAATTAATATTGAAGTAATTAAAATTTAACTTGTAAGTAAGTCAACAATACGAATTGTCTCTGTTAATAATTTACAAAAATCCTTGAAATTATTTGCTTTTAAAGAACTGATTATACAAAATGTAGGCAACAAACATTCCAATAACTTGACAACTAATAAAAAATATTACGGTGGAGGGATTAATACCCGTAAACGACTCAGTAAACATTCTAGCAATTGTTACAGCCGGATTTGCAAAACTTGTAGATGATGTAAATATAAGAGCCGCTGTAATATAAATACCAACATTAAATGAAACTACATTTTTACCATCTGCTCTCGATAAAAGTATGACCAATAACAATCCAGTTGCAGCAAAAATTTCGGAAATATATATATTTGCTCCACTTCTTATATTTGAAGAGATCTCAATTACATTTAATCCAAAAATATAATTTGCAAAAAGTGTGCCTAGTACAGCTGCAATAATTTGTATTAGTACATAAAGAAATAAATCCTTAGAACTCAAATCTTTTTGTAAGAAAAATATAATTGAAACAATAGGATTAAAATGAGCTCCAGAAAAATTTGCAAATATTCTTATTATAAAAATTAGTGTGAAACCTATTACAACAGCATGACTAAACAAAATTACCATTTGATCATTCGTATATTGCTGTCCTGCTATGCCAGAACCAACAATTGATACTAGTAAAATAAATGTGCCTATAAATTCAGATATGTATTTTTGCATTTTTAAAGTCTTAATGTATCATTGCTAAGTTTTAAAGAAATGTATTATGAATTTTTAGTTACATACCTTGATGCACCATTTCTATTGCTATCTGCTGTAACAACTGGTTTGATAATTCGTATTTTTTATAAACAGTATATGAATACAAAGCTACCAATGAGGGTAGTTATTTCTATAGTTCTTTTTCTTATTAATGCGATTATTTTAGTTCCTGGAATTGTCTTTTTATATAGATGGGTAATGTTATGTGGTTTTTACCAACCAAGCGGCGTTTTTGAAACAGGATATGGTTGTAGTGGGGACGTTTTTAGTCTACTTGTTCCAGGGCTTTTTTTACTTTCGTAAACATTTCATCGACCTGATTTTCTTTAATTATTAAAGGTGGAGAAAAAGCAAGCGTATCTCCGTTAGCTCTTACCATTAAGCCAAGATCCCAAGCTTTTTTCATAGCTTCAAACCCTCTTGCACCAACAGCATTACCTTTAGGCTCTAATTCTAGTGCAGCAATCACTCCTAAATTTCTAATATCGATTATATGTTTTGTGCCCTTCAGGCTATGAGCGGCTTCCTCAATAATAGGCGCCATATGAGCAGCATTATCAAATAATCCCTCTTCTTGATAAATATCTAGTGTTGCTAAGGCTGCAGCGCAAGCAACAGGATGACCAGAGTAAGTATATCCATGAAATAATTCTATTGGAGCATCCGCATTTTCCATCATTGATTCATAAATAAAGTCTTGAACTATGGTTGCACCCATAGGGATGGTGGCATTTGTAATACCTTTTGCACATGAAATAATATCTGGTGTTACACCAAAAAACTCAGAGCCAGTTGCTTTTCCCATACGGCCAAAAGCAGTTACGACTTCATCAAAAATTAATAAAATGTCATGTTTTGTGCAGAGCTCTCTTAATCTTTTTAAGTATCCTTTAGGCGGAGGCAGCGCACCAGTTGATCCAGCAATTGGCTCAACAATTACAGCTGCAATAGTTGATGCATCATGCAATTGAACAAGACGCTCTAAATCATCGGCAAGTTCTGCTCCATGTTCAGGTTCACCTTTTGAAAAAGCATTTAATTTTAAATTGTGGGTATGGCGTAAATGGTCAACACCATTTAACATTGATCCGAAGTACATTCTATTTTTTACCATACCACCTACGCTTATTCCTCCAAAACCCACACCATGATAACCTCTTTCGCGACCTATTAATCTAGTTTTAGATGAATGTCCACGTGCACGTTGATAAGCTAGTGCAATTTTTAATGCACTATCAACTGCTTCAGATCCTGAATTAGAAAAGAAAACATGATTCATTCCTTCAGGAAAAATCTCAGCTAAACGATTAGCTAGTTCAAATTGTTTCGGATGTCCAAATTGAAAAGGTGGAGAGTAATCAAGATTTTCAATTTGTTTATTTACAGCTTCTTGAATTTTTTTTCTACCGTGACCGGCGTTTACACACCATAGCCCTGCAGTACCATCTAAAATTTCACGATTATCGTCACTAATAAAATGCATATCTTTAGCACCGACAATAATTCTTGGGTCTTTCTTAAATACTTTGTTAGGAGTGAAAGGCATCCACAGCGGTTCTAGATTATTTGGCTTATTCATTCTCTCTCCTGATTTTAATAAAGATACATTATTCCCTCACAAATGCTTCAGCAAGGGTAATAATGTCATCTTTTAGAGTAGGGAGAGGGCAGCGTGGACTGCCCTCATCACAATCACATTTTTGATCCGATGAAACCTGCTATGAACCAAATAATCATAACTATAAAGGGGTAGTGTCCTGTAAACATATCTGCCATATAAACCTCCATGATTCCTTTAATTAAGTTATAGGATTTCATAGTAATATGCAATATTTGCATATGTATAGACAAATTTTGTTAATTTATCCACATTTATTCTGAATTATGGGGATTAATTATGCATTTTTTTTATACCAATAAGCACCATTGTTATTTCTTCGCCCATATAATAAGTATAACTAGCTTATGAGCGTCGTTTCGAAAACAATCAAATATTTACTCGATAAAAATATATCAGTTTCAACAGCAGAATCTTGTACTGGTGGTTTGCTTGCAGCAGAATTTACAGCTGTGTCTGGTATATCTAAAATTTATAAAACTGGGTTGATAACATATTCAAATGACTCAAAAATTAAAAATCTCAAAGTCAAATCTAGTACTATTAAAAGGTACGGTGCGGTCAGCCGTCAAGTATGTGCTCAAATGTGTTTACATTTACACAAGATTTCCAAAAGTCAGCTAACATTTTCAACAACAGGTGTAGCTGGTCCAAACGGTGGTACTAAATTAAAACCTGTAGGTTTAGTTTTTATCGGATTATATTTTAAAAAAAATATTTATATCGAACAATTAAATTTCAATCCAAAACTTTCTAGAATTCAAATTCAAAAAGGTACAGTGAAAGAATGTTTTCACATGTTAAATAATATTATAGATGAGCTATAAGCGAAATTATAATAGTTTACTACCTGACGATTTCGAGCTCAGTGAAGAATTTGAAAATATTATTGAGCAACTAGAAAGTACAAAAGATCATTTTTATATTACTGGTAAAGCAGGTAGTGGTAAGTCTACACTATTGGCCTACTTTCGATCTATAACAAAGAAGAATACAGTTGTTCTTGCTCCAACAGGAGTTGCTGCAATTCGAGTTAAAGGACAAACTATTCACTCATTTTTTGGTTTTCCACCAAAGGTCATTCAAACACGACATATAAAAAAAGTAAGACAAATCGAAATTCTTCAAAATTTGGAAACATTAATTATTGATGAGATATCTATGGTTCGTGCTGATGTTTTTGATGCGATTGATTATAGCCTTCGTGTTCACAGAAAAAAACTTACACAACCATTTGGCGGAGTTCAGTTAATAGTTTTTGGGGATTTATTTCAACTACCACCAGTTGTGAATATGGATGAGTCAGGACTTCTACAGCGCATTTATCCTAAAGGTCATTTCTTCTTTCACTCAAATATTTTCCAAGACGCACAATTTAAAACACTTGAACTACATAATATTTATCGACAAAAAGATGACCATTTTATTCATTTGCTTAACTCTGTAAGAGATGGCTCAATTACTCACACGCAGATCGAGAATATAAATGACTCTTTAACTGATCACATTGAGATGGATGAAGGTAAAATCATACTTACTACAACTAATGCTCGAGCGAGCAGCATTAATCAAAAATATTTAAGCCAGTTAAATCAGGAGGAGTTTTCTTACAGGGGACAAGCTACTGGTCAATTTTATAAAGAATTATTTCCCACTGATGAAATCTTAAAATTAAAAAAAGGAGCTCAAGTAATTATGATTAAAAATGATCCTGAAAAAAGGTGGGTTAATGGATCTATTGGTATAATTCATGATATCGCTCAAAAAAAAATAAAAGTAAAAATTAATAATAAAATATATGAGGTTAAAAAAGAAAAATGGGATCGTATTCAATATACCTATGATGATGATCAACAAGAAGTTCAAGAGGAAATAACAGGATCTTTCAAACAGTATCCAATGAGATTGGCTTGGGCAATCACAATTCATAAAAGTCAAGGACAAACATTTGAAAGAGTAATTATAGATATGAGTCAAGGCTCTTTTGCCCCAGGACAACTTTATGTTGCACTAAGTAGATGTATAAGTTTAGAAGGCATAGAACTGCTTAGACCTATTAAAAAATCAGATATCATTGTTAACAATCAATTGATAGGTTTCCAAGATAGATTAATTTAAGATGGCTAAAAAAATATTATATAGTATTGCAGTCTTTAGCATTATAGGTTTGGGCCTATATATTACTTCGACATTTGAATACCACGAATACTATGAGGAATGTGAAAAACAAAGCAATACTCAAGGAGGTATAGAGTCCTGTGTAGACTTTATGATTGAAGAAGCAAAAAAATGATTTATCTCAAAGACAGTTATACAAAGAGTTTCGAAGAAAAAATTTTATTAGTCGAGGGTGACAAAATCATTACTCAAGATAGCTCTTTTTATGCTCAAAGTGGTGGGCAACCTGGAGACAAGGGAGTACTAGAAATTAATGATAAAAAATTCAATGTTATCAATACAGTTAAACATGAGTTAGGTATTGCCCATGTTGTTGAATCAGAAAATATAAATCTTTCTGGACAAATAAAAGGCCATATTGATTGGGATCATCGATATCGCCTAATGAAAATGCATACCTCGATGCACTTAATGTGTGCAGCATTACCTTATTATGTTACAGGAGGATCAATTGGTTTAGAAAAAAGTAGGATTGATTTTGATTTAGGCGAAGAAACATTTGAATTTGAAACTTTAAATAAAATCATTAATGAATTTATTCAACAATCTCACTCTATTTCTTATCAGTGGATAACAAATGAAGAGCTAGATCAAAAACCTGAGCTAGTACGAACCTTGTCAGTTAAACCGCCAAGAACAAATGATAAAATTCGACTTGTTAAAATAGGAGATATTGATTTACAACCGTGTGGTGGAACTCACGTAGCTAATACAAATGAAATTGGCGAATTTAAATTTATTAAGTATGAGAGTAAAGGAAAAATGAATAAACGTGTTCAGTTTACTCTCATATAATGCACAAAGCATCCTTTAAAGATTTTTTACTTTTATTTTTATTAGCTGGTATATGGGGAAGTGCGTTCTTTAACATCAAAATTGCTTCAGAAAGTTATACACCCATGGCACTTGCCTTTGGTAGAATTTTTTTTGCTGCAATAGTAATGCTTATTTACTGTTGGATAAGAAAAATTTCAATTGAAGCGTTTGGAGAAAATTGGTTATGGTACGCAACTATAGGATTTGTGAATTTAGTTCTCCCCTTTTTTTTTATTTCATTCGGTATATTAAAAGTTCAAAGTAATCTAGCAGCAATCTTGATGTCCACGGCACCTATTGCAGCAACAATCTTAGGACATTTATTTATTCAAAATGAAAAAATTAATCTTTTAAAATTTGTTGGAATATTAATAGGCTTTCTTGGTATCGTTTATTTATTTTCAGATAATATTTTAATCAATCAGTCAAATATCTTTTACGCATTTATGGTAATCTTGGGTCCAGTTTGTTACACCATAGGTGGACTATTTTCACTCAAGCTAAAACATATTAAAAATGAAGTACTTACATCAAGTATTTTAATTTGGGCAGTTATTCTTTTATTACCAATTATGTTCATTTTTGAAAATCCAACAGAATTGAGACCGTCTCTTAATGCTACAATTTCTCTTTTGTATCTTGGTATCGTTGCGACTGCGATAGCTTGGTTAATGAGATTTTATATTCTTAAAAATAATGGCTTAGTTTTTCAATCACAAGTTGCCTACATCATTCCAATTTTTGGATTGATATTTGGATATCTTTTTTTAAATGAAAAAATAACTTATAAAATTATTGTTGCCCTTATTGCTGTTTTAATTAGCACTTACTTAATTGAAAAAAGTAAAAAAAATAAGATTACTGATAAACTATCTTGATGTTATTTGCTTATAATATACTGTACGCAATCTAATTATGTCAGCAGATATCTTAATTAAAATTGATAATTTAAAAAAAACTTTTCAAGGAGGTTTAGAAGCCCTCAAAGGAGTCAATTTAGAAATTCAAAGAGGTGAAATTCTTGCACTTCTTGGTCCAAATGGTGCTGGAAAAACAACACTCATTAATGCCATATGTGGTATAGTCTTACCTACATCAGGAACCATTTCAGTTGATGGATATGATGTTGTTAAAGATTTCAGAAAAACTCGATCGATGATTGGCCTTGTGCCTCAAGAACTCCATTTAGAAGCCTTTGAAAAAGTTTTTCAAAATGTCTCTTACACTAGAGGCTTATATGGTAAGAAAAAAGATCCTGCATACATAGAAAAAATTCTTAAAGATCTCAGCCTTTGGGATAAAAAAGATAGTAAGCTTCGTGAGCTTTCTGGAGGTATGAAAAAAAGAGCATTAATTGCAAAGGCATTGAGTCATGAACCAAAAATACTTTTTCTAGATGAGCCTACTGCAGGTGTCGATATTAATTTGCGAAGAGATATGTGGAGAGCGGTAAAGGAGCTTAAAGAAAATGGTGTAACAATTATTCTTACTACTCATTATATCGAAGAAGCTGAGGCTATTTCTGATCGAGTATCTGTAATCAATAATGGCGAGATCATAATTACTGATAATAAGAATGATTTAATGCAAAAAATGGGTCAAAAGAATTTAACTATAGAATTTCAGGAGCCTTTCAGTCAAATCCCATCTACTTTAGAGTCGTATAACTTAAAAATGAATAGTAATAACTCTTTAACATATTCATATGACTCTCACGGATCTTCGACTGGTATTACCGCACTTCTTCAAGACATAAAGACAGCTGGTCTAAAATTAAAAGATTTAAATTCCTCCCAGACATCGCTGGAGACGATATTCGAAAAACTTTTGGAGGAGAGTGTATGAACTGGACAGGCATAATGGCGATTTACTTGCATGAAATGGATCGAATGAGAAGAACAACTGTTCAAAGTATATTTTCTCCTGTGATATCATCCTCTCTTTATTTTGTAGTCTTCGGTGCTGCAATCGGCAGTCGCATCCCTGTGATTGAAGATATATCATATGGTTCTTTCATAGTGCCTGGTATGATAATGTTAGCTTTACTTACACAAAGTGTCTCAAACGCTTCTTCAGGTATCTTTTTTCCAAAATTTCTTGGAACTATAAATGAAATTTATGCTGCCCCACTATCAACAACAGAGATTGTTATTGGTTTTGTTGGCGCGGCCACTACAAAATCAATAATTTTAGGAAGCTTAATATTAGCAACAGGGTTATTTTTTGTTGAAATATATATTATGCATCCGTTTACAATGATTTTAATGCTCGTCTTAACATCTTTAACTTTTAGCTTACTAGGTTTTCTCATAGGGATGTTGTCATCAAATTGGGAGGAGCTATCAATATTTCCTACACTAATTTTATCTCCACTTGTATTTCTTGGCGGCTCGCTATATTCAATCAACTGGTTACCAGAGTTCTGGCAGAACGTTTCTTTGGTAAATCCAGTTCTTTACTTAGTAAGTGGTTTTCGATGGAGTTTTTATGAAATGGCTGATGTAAGTATTACAACGAGTTTGATTATGATATTTACTTTTTTAATTCTAAATATTTCTGCAATTATTTATATTTTTTCAAAAGGCTTCAAAATTAAAGACTAGTAACAGATGTCAAATAGGATCGTCTGGTTTAAGAAGAATTTAAGATTTAAAGACAATGAAATTCTTATTGATGAAAATAAAAGATCTATATTAATTTACATTATAGAACCCGAGCTGTGGAAGCAAAAAGATATGTCTTTAAGGCAATGGCAATTTACATTAGAGAGTGTAAATGACCTTAAACGACAATTATTAAAAAATAATTTATATTTAAATATCTTTTTTGGTGACGCGATTGAAATATTCAAGTTTTTAAAAGACAAACATAGCTTTTCAAGCGTAATTAGCGAACAAGAAACAGGTATTGAATGGACTTACCAAAGAGATAAAAAATTAAAAAAATTTTTTTTTCAAAAAAAAATTGATTGGATTGAATGCTCTTACCCAGGCGTTAAAAGAGGACAACATGATAGAAACCTATGGGCAAAAAATTTTAGAAACGAGATTATTAAAAAGTCTAATTTGCCCATTATAAAACAATCAGTTAATTTAGAATTAACAAAACATGAATTACCAAAATTTTTTTATGATTCAACACCATGTCCATATAGGCAAAAGGGTGGATCTGTCGAAGCAGAAAAATTGCTTCAGTCTTTTTTAAATAAAAGAGGTGAAAATTATCAATTTGAGATGTCTAGCCCGATAACTGCTGAAAAAAGCTGCTCAAGATTATCAACTCATTTGACATACGGTACAATATCACACCGCACAGTTTTTCAAGAGGCCGAAAAAAAAAGAGATCTAATAAAGCATACCAATAAAAATTTTGCTAAATCTATAAATTCATTTTTATCTAGGTTATATTGGAGATCGCATTTTATTCAAAAATTAGAGGATCAGCCTTCAATTGAACATGTAAGCTTTATTCCTGTGTATGATCAAATACGTGATAAAGATGAAGAGAAATTAGAGGCTTGGATTGAAGGTAAGACTGGAGTTCATTTTATCGATGCATGTATGATTTATTTAAGAAATTATGGATGGATCAATTTTAGAATGAGAGCAATGTTAGCATCATTTGCTTCTTATAATTTATGGCTTGATTGGAGATACTTTGCTCCACGCTTGGCAGCGTTGTTTACAGACTTTGAACCTGGAATTCATTACAGTCAAATACAAATGCAATCAGGTACAACCGGTATCAATACGATTAGAATGTATAATCCTTATAAACAAGCTATGGATCAAGATCCTCTCGGTAAATTTATTAAGTCACAAATTCCTGAAGTAAAAAATTTCCCACCTGCTTTTTTTCATAATCCCCCAAAAAAAAGTTTGAACGTAAATTTGTTCGATAATGAGTTTCAAAAAGAAATAATAAATGTTAAAGAAACTGCTCAGTATGCTAGAAAAAAAATTTTTGATATTCGCAAATCACAAGAACATAAAATACTTGCAAAAAATGTTTATTTAAAACATGGTAGTAGAGGAAGAAATTGAACTAATCTATGTTTGAAAATCCTGATTATATCGTAATTGGTTCTGGATCAGCAGGATCTACAATCGCTTACAGACTTGGGGAAAACCCTCAATTAAAAATTCTAGTATTAGAATTTGGCGGCAATGACAATAGTCCTTTTATACAAATGCCTGCAGCACTCTCATACCCAATGAATATGAATAAATTCGATTGGGGCTTTAAAGCAGAACCTGAGCCAACTTTAAATGGTAGGTCTCTCGTGTGCCCTAGAGGTAAAGTTATAGGAGGGTCTTCGTCAATTAATGGAATGATTTATGTAAGGGGTAATGCTGGTGATTATAATCAATGGGCAGAAAGTGGTGCAAAAGGTTGGGATTATCCCGATGTCCTTCCATACTTTCAAAGAATGGAAGCAAGCCACGGAGGCAATTCAGAGTTTAGAGGGAAATCAGGTCCTCTAAACATAACTCATGGCAAAAGAGATAACCCATTACACAATGCTTTTGTAAAAGCTACCGAGCAGGCGGGATACACCTATACTGATGACTACAATGGCTTTCGACAGGAGGGTTTTGGACCAGCTGATATGACCGTTTGGAAAGGCTCTCGTTTTTCAACAGCAAAAGCTTATTTAAAGCCTGCATTGGCGAAAAAAAATGTACAACTCATAACAAAGGTTCTAGTCGATAAAATAATTTTTCAAGAAGACAAAGCTAAGGGAGTTGAAGTATACCATCGGGGCCAAAAAAAAACCTTTAGTGCAAATATTGGTGTTGTTTTATCAGCTGGCGCTATCAATAGTCCAACAATTCTTCAAAGATCGGGTATTGGAGAGGGCAATGATTTAAATAATTTGGGGATCAAGGTTATTAAAAACTTACCAGGTGTTGGTAAAAACTTACAAGATCATTTAGAAGTTTATTTTCAAGTCAAATGTTTACAACCAGTAACACTTAATAAATATTTAAATCCTTTTTCTAAATTACTTATCGGCATGCAATGGATGTTTCTTAAAAGTGGGCCAGGTGCAACAAACCAATTTGAAACTCTTGGTTTCATTCGCTCTGATAAAAACATACCATATCCTGATATACAATTTCATTTTCTTCCAGTCGCAATTAGATATGACGGAAAGGCGCCTAGCGAAGGTCACGGTTTTCAATTGCATGTAGGGCCAATGCGTTCAAAATCTAGAGGTTTTGTAAAATTAAAATCTAGTGACCCATTTGATTCACCAACTATAAAATTCAATTACATGTCTCATGAAGATGATTTTCCAAACTTTAGAAAATCACTTAGACTTAGTAGAGAGATACTGAGTCAAGAGGCCCTAGTTCCTTTTAAAGGAGATGAAATTCAACCTGGTGATAACGTTGTTTCGGATGAAGGTCTCGACGAATTTATAAAAAATAATTGTGAAAGTGCTTATCATCCATGTGGTACCTGCAAGATTGGAAAAGAAGATGACCCTTCTTCTGTCGTTCTAAACGATTGCAAAGTAAAGGGTTTTTCAAATTTATTTCTTGCAGACTCATCAATTTTTCCTCAGATATGTAATGGCAATCTTAATGCTCCATCTATAATGACGGGTGAGAAAGCCTCAGATCACATCTTGGGAAAACCTCTTTTAGCACCATCAAATCTGCAACCTTATACCCATCCAAATTGGCAAAATTCACAAAGATAAATTAATGATCAGGTTAGTGCTTTTGTTTCTGGTACTCCCATTGACTGCATACTCTGATAAACATATTCCATATTATAAATCTCTTGCTCATGATGAGTCTTGGCTACGTCACTATCCAGAAAATCAAGATTTGAATAAACAAACTGAGAAGTTTCTCCTTACAGAGGAAAATATGCCTGTAAAGGTTATTGAAGAGTTTAGAAATAGTTGGAGTTCTTATACAGACTGGTACCGCATTGAATTATTTAATGGAATACAAGGTTGGATTGCTCACAATCAGTTATCTAAAAAAAGAACATTGCTGATACTAGAGGATATTGAGCTGTATGCATTGAAATCTTATGACCCTGAGTCTTGGATGACTATTCAAAAAGGAGTAATACTTGCACCAAAAATTGTAAACTTGTTAGAGGTAAAAGAAACAATGGTGAAAGTAAGTATACCTGAGGGCAATAAATCCTCTATTAAAGGATGGATACCCATAGATGACAGATTATGGGGAGTCTCTGATAAAGAAACGCAAATTTTAAATGATTAAATACTTACTATTTACATTACTCGTGGTACAAGACTTGATGGCCTATAATGAATCGCCTTATAAAGTAGTTCATCAGACAGATACATATGAAATTAGATTTTATGAGGAGCGTCTAGTAGTTCAAACCCAATACACTAATCAAAATAATGGATTTCGAAAACTTTTTAAT
>CABYTH010000020.1:0-17451 GCA_902521835.1 uncultured Alphaproteobacteria bacterium | reverse complement strand
GAATGAAATATAATGCAAAGAGGTATAATTGGCCTTGGGATGTGGTGTGTTGATACCACATACAAAATAGATAATTTACCTGAGAGAGGTAAATTAGAACCAATTTCTAATACTTTTCAATGCGTAGGTGGAGGTCCATCAAATGTTTTGACAGATTTAAATTCTTTAGGATTTAAACATCCAATGTATGCAATGGGATCAATTGGACTTGATACAGATGCATCAATTATAAAGAAACATTGTAGAGAAAATAAAATAGAGACTAAATATTTAATTGTATCAAAGCAAATTTCTACTTCTCACACCGTATGTATGTTTGAAAAACAAAAAGAAAGAACTTTTTTATATTATCCAGGGGCAAACAGTTTACTTGATAAAAAACATTTTAAAATTAAACAATTAAAAATCGCACCTAAAGTTCTTTATGTTGGATATATTACACTATTAGGTAAATTGGACAAATTTGATGTTGACAAAAAAACTCGATTATCAAAAGTTTTAAAAAAAGCTAAAAGTAAAAATGTGATAACGGTTTTAGATTTAGTTTCAAATAAGCACCCTAAATACAAAAATATTATTGAAAGCTCATTGCCATTCACCGATTATTTGCTTTTGAATGAAATTGAAGCAGAGATACTATTTAATAGAAAAATTTACGACTTCAATAAAAAACTTAATCAAAAAACCTTAACTAAGTTAATCAGTAAAGTTTTCAAAAAGGGCATTATTAAAGGAGTTGTTATTCATAGTCCAACTGAGTCGCTCTATTTTGATAGATCAAAAAAAATCTATACTAGATCAAAGGTTTTACCAAAAAGCAGAGTAATAAATTCAGTTGGAGCTGGAGATGCTTTTTGTGCAGCGTTTATATTTGGAATACATGAAAATTGGGATATAAAAAAAACTCTCAAAAAGGCTCATTCAGCTGGAACATCAATGATGAAAGTTAATGCCTCTTCTGGAAATTTACCCAATATTTCTAAATTATAATTTTAAAACTTTTTCAGTGATCTCAACGTCTTTTAAAAGCTTCCTGTCGGGTATGAGTTTATTTTTCTTTAATTCAGAATGGTAAAGTTTAACAGCATCCTTAGGTTTAATGTTATTTTCAACAACTTCTCTCATAATTTTTACTAATAAGATAGGATCTTCAGCTAAGTTAATTTTTCTCCCAAACAAAGCTACTTTCGCACCATATTGACTGGCTTTTTTAATTAATTCAAAACAATCTCTTGTTGTGCCCTTGTTACCCCCAAGAATGCCAACGATAAGATTTTCAGGATCGAAGTTGGCTAGTTCCTCCATTGCTTTTGGACCATTGTAAGCTATTTTCAAAAAAAGAGGTCTCTCATCTTTAGTCTGACCAGCTATTGCTTTTATAATGCAATCATTAACGTAATCACCCATTTGTCTTATGTTCATATTTAGATCAATAGGGGAATTGAATACTTCTAAAAAATGTTTGAATTTATATTTAGAAGCTTCAATTCTAAATTCTTTATAGGCATTTAACATTGCAAGGTCATAGTCAACATTATTAGAAAATGTTACAGAAAATAAACCAAGGTTGACTAATTTACTTACTTTATTTATTTGAGCAGACCGAAAAGGTCTAGGGTTAGTTTTTCTATAATTTCCATTTCTCATCAGCCAGATATCAGTCGTATCATTCATTCTAATAGCAGGTGTAATACTTGAATTTTTAAATAAATTTCTTTTAACAAGATCTTCACCAACTGATGCAGACATCAGCATAATATCTACTAAATTAGATTTAGTCATCGATATCATTGCATTTTTGTAATCTACTAGGTTTTTATATCCTTTTAGTACTTTTCCATTTTCATTTCTCTTTGATCCAGGTGTTGTGATGCCCATTGCTAGATCGCCATCTTTAGCATCTGCTATAATGAAGTCACTTGGAGAATATTTATTATTTTTTATTCTAAGAATTTTTTGATCTAAAGACTTATTCATAGTTTGATTATACTCAATTCTAAAAATAGAAAATAGTTTTATTCTCTATATAATATAAAAATGTATTTAGGTATTGATCTTGGTACTTCTTCGATGAAGTGTTTGCTACTTGGAGAAGAACAAGAAATTTTATTGAGTGTCAATAGTGAAGATATACCATTGTCCACTCCTCAAAATGGTTGGTCAGAACAAGATCCATCATTTTGGATAAAAGCATTAGATCAGTGTATCAAACAAATAGTTTTAAAATTTGATTTATCGCAGATCAAAGCTGTATCTTTTTCCGGACATATGCATGGTGCAACTTGTATTGATAAAAATCATAAGGTCATAAGGCCCTGTATACTATGGAATGATACACGTAGTTTTAGGCAGTGCAGTCAAATTATGGCTGACGAAACTGTTATGGATATAGCTGGAAATATAGCAATGCCTGGTTTTACATCACCAAAAATCTTATGGATGAAAGAACACGAAAGTGAAAATTTTAATTCAATTGCAAAGGTTTTATTGCCTAAAGACTATTTAAGGTTTTATTTAACAGGAGAGTTTTTTAGTGATTTGTCAGATGCAGCAGGCACTTATTGGTTAGATGTAAAAAATAGAACTTGGTCTAATAAACTTTTAGATATTGGCTCAATGGATATCTCGCAAATGCCTAAAACTTGTGAGGGGACAGATCAAACAGGCGTAATTAAAAAAGAGATTGCAGAAAAATATGGTTTTAATAACTCTTGCAAAGTTTTTGGTGGAGCAGGAGACAATGCTGCAGCTGCTGTTGGATTAGGGCTTTACCAAGAGGGAAATGCTTCATTATCTTTAGGTACTTCTGGTGTAATTTTTGGTTCAACAAAAAACTTTTTAAAAAATTATGATGATGCGATACATTCCTTTTGCCACTGCTTACCAGAAACATGGCATCTCATGTCAGTGATGCTCTCTTGTACATCAAATGTTAATTGGTTTATAAATAATTTTAATTCATCAATTGATGAGATTAATAAAGTGTTAAGTTCTGTTTTAAATAATTTTTCTGATATAAATAGATACCCTTATTATCTTCCTTATCTCACAGGTGAAAGAACCCCAATTAATGACCCTCATATAAGAGCAAGTTTTCACGAAATGGGTATTGACACTAATCGAGATACATTAATCTATAGTTTAATAGAAGGTATTTCTTTTGGTTTGTATGATAATTATTCTTCCTTAGTTAAGACAGGTATAAAGTTAGATAACATCTTTGTAATAGGAGGTGGTTCTAAAAATGATAGCTGGATACAAATACTTGCTTCATTGATGGAGAGAGATTTATCTATAACGGATGCTTCAGATACAATGGCTGCTTTTGGGGCTGCTAGAATAGCATTTCTTGGTTACAATAATTTAAAACCAAGTGAAGCCCTTAGTCTTCCAAGAGTCAAAAAAATTATAGGTAAGAATGAAATTCAAACGGATATTTTAAAAGACAGGTTTTTAAGGTGGAAAAGCTTTTATTTAGGAAAAAATGTTTAGTAACCAAAGAATAGAATTCCCTGAATTAGTAAACAAAATAATAGAAAATGTTATTAAAATTAATCAAAGTCGTTATTTTATTGCAATATCAGGAGCGCCAGCATCTGGAAAAAGCACAATATCTGAAAAATTAAAGTCTGAACTAATATCAAATAACCACACATCAAGTGTTCTTCAAATGGATGGTTTCCATCTAGATAATAATATTCTTGAGAAAAAAAAATTGATTGAGAGTAAAGGGGCACCAGAAACATTTGATGTATTAGGTTTATTAAATTGTTTATTAAGATTAAAAAACGAGGGTGAAGTAATTGTCCCTATCTTTGATAGATCATTAGAACTATCAAGATCATCTGCATTAGTCATATCTGAGAATACAAAAATTATAATAGTAGAGGGTAATTATTTATTGCTTGATCAAGAACCATGGAGAAAAATTCATAATTTTTTTGATACAACTATAATGATTGATTGTGATAAAGATATTTTAGAAAAAAGATTAATTGAAAGATGGGAGAGTTATGGGCTATCTAATGATCAAATTAAAAATAAAGTTTACAAAAATGATCTTCCAAATGGATTAAATGTTATTAATAAAAGTATTTCTGCTAAATTTAATTTAATAAATTAATCTTGAGGTGGTTGCTTAGCACCTGTCATATATGCGACAGCATCAGACATTTCATGTTTCTTAGGGTCAATTACACATAATCGGGTTCCAAGTCTATGAATATGTATTCTATCAGCTACTTCAAAAACATGAGGCATGTTATGAGAAATTAATATGATGGGAATTCCTCTAGACCTCACCTCACCGATTAATTCTAAAACTCTTCTACTTTCTTTGACACCGAGAGCGGCAGTAGGCTCATCCATAATAACGACTTTAGTTCCAAATGATGTTGCTCTTGCAACTGCAACACCTTGGCGTTGGCCTCCAGACAATGTTTCAACTAATTGATTTATATTTTGTATGGTTAATAGACCAAGATCAGACAGTCGTTTTCTAGCTTCATCTGCCATTGCTTTTTTATCTAAAAATTTTAAAAAACTACCCATAAAGCCTTTTTGTCTAATTTCTCTGCCTAAAAACATATTATCAGTGATTGATAAAGCAGGTGAAAGTGCAAGGTTCTGATAAACAGTTTCGATACCTAATTTTCTTGCTTCTATAGGTGATGTAAAAGTAACTTTATTTCCATCAAGCAATATTTCACCACTATCTGGTATAACAGCACCACATAACACCTTAATTAGTGTAGATTTTCCAGCACCATTGTCTCCAATTACTCCCAAAACCTCACCTGGATAAAGCTCTAAATCAGCACTATCGAGTGCAACAACTTTACCGTATTTTTTTGACAACTTATTTGCTACTAGCACTGGCTGCATTATGCTGAGACCTTTCTTATCCATTGATCTATTCCAACAGCTACTATAATAAGACAACCTAAAGCAAATCTTTGCCACAATACATCAAGACCTGCTATGGACAGACCTGAGCTAAATACACCCACAATCAAAGCTCCAAATAAAGAGCCAATTATAGTGCCCCTTCCACCAAAAAGAGAAGTTCCACCTATCACAACAGCTGTGATGGAGTCTAAGTTACCCTCATAAAAAGATGTTGGAGACACTGAACCAACTCTACCTATGGAAACCCATGCTCCAATCGCAACAACAAGACCAGCAACAGCATAAATTGAAACTAACATCCTATCAGTTCTAATACCTGATAACTCAGCAGCCTCCTTATCATCGCCAATTGCGTATACATGCCTCCCCCAAGCAGTTTTATTGAGTAAAAACCAGAGAAAAACGAAAATACCAATCATGAGAAACGCACCGTAAGTGAATACAAAACCCCCAAGATTTATTCTCTCTCCCCAAAAGTGCAGAAGAGGAGCATTTACTTCAATATCGGAGCTTCTAATAGATTGAGATCCAGTAAAGAATATTACTAGTGCAAAAAATATATTCCAAGTTCCTAAAGTAACTATAAACGGAGGCAATCTTAAGCGAGTTACCAGTAACCCATTGAAAGCACCTGTTGCAATACCAGAGATAAACCCTACTGCTATTGCTGGGAGGGTTGGAACTCCCATTTCAACAGAAAGCTTACCCATAAATACTGATGCTAAAACCATCATTGCAGCAACACTTAAATCAATTCCAGCAGTTAATATTATTAAAGTTTGAGCAGCTGCAAGAATACCGACAATTGTAACTTGTTGTACAATCAGAGATAAATTAAAAGCAGAGAAAAATTTTCCTCCAGCGATGAAGCCAAATGCAATAACGCTTAATATTAAAATAATAACAGGAACTATTGTTGGATTACCGTGAAGAAAATGTTGAATTTTTTTTAGTGTAGTTTGTTCACCTAAATCAAAAGAGTGATGATCTTGATCTTTTTCTCCTATATCAGTTGTGAATTTAGGTTGATCTTTTAGATCTTTAGAAATGTCATCAGAAACTTTATTCATTTAAAAAATATCATAATTTCAGGGCAGAATAATCTGCCCTGAATAATAAAATTATTGGATTAACCCCAACATCTATCCATACCTTCTTTGACACTAATTGATGGAACTCCGCTAGCAGCATCATCTGTAACTAAGTTCACACCAGTGTTAAAGAAGTCAAGGCCTGGAGTATTTTCAGGCTTTGAACCATCTTCAGCCCAAGCTTTAATTGCCTCAACACCAAGTGAAGCCATTAATAGTGGGTATTGCTGAGATGTAGCACCTATAATTCCTCTTTCAACGTCAGCTACACCTGGGCAACCTCCGTCAACTGAAGCAATAAGAACGCTACCATCATCTTTTCCAACTGCTTTTAATGCCTCATAAGCACCAACAGCTGCTGGCTCATTAATAGTGTACACAACGTTTATGTCTGGGTCTTTTTGTAGACATTTTTCCATTGCAGTTCTTCCACCTTCTTCGTTACCGTTTGTAACTTCATTGCAGATAATTCTTGGATCATCTTCATCTCCCCATCTGGAAACATCTTTTACATCGATTCCAAATCCAGTTAAGAAACCTTGATCTCTAAGAACACCAACAGAAGGTTGACTCTCGTTAAGGTCTAACATTGCAATTTTGGCATTAGCAGCATCTGCTCCTAACTTTGCAGCAACCCATGCTCCACCTAATTCACCTGCCTTGAAGTTATCAGTTGCAAAAGTAGAGTCTGCAGCTGTAATTGGCTCTAGTGGTGTGTCAAGAGCAATGACTAGTAAACCATTGTCTTGAGCATTTTTTAATGGAGTAACAATAGCTTTTGTGTCAGATGCAGCAATTAAAATACCTTTTGCACCTGAAGCAATACAAGTCTCAATAGCTCTTACTTGAGTCTCATGGTCACCATCAACTTTACCCGCAAAGAATGATAATTTGACACCTAATTCATTAGCTCTCGCTTCTGCTCCCTCTTTCATTTTAACGAAGAAAGGATTGATGTCTGTTTTTGTAATTAAGCAAGCTTCAACAGCATGGCTTCCTGCTTTTGCTGGCATAGTAGCAAAAGTAAAAGCGACAGCCATAAGTGAAGCTAGAACTAGAGATAATTTTCTCATAGTTATTTCCTCCTATATATAGTCATGTTCACAATATCCTATTGTCATGTCAACTTGCTAGTTAAATTTTAATTTTTTAGTCTTGATTTTTCACGAAATGTTTATCAACTATTTCTTTCCAGGAATTAAATGAATTTCTTATAGTATCATCGTTGTTAGGAGTAATTTTAGAGTTTTTCACCTTAAAATCCTTTAAATCACTTGTATTTTTTAAATTATGATAATATTGCATTCCAAAAAGTAACGCACCATAAGATGACATATCCTCCATTTCAGGAATATTTAACTCAATTTCTAAAAGGTTACTAATAAGTTGAAGGAAAAACTTATTTTTAACCATACCTCCATCAACAGATAAGTTTTTTAAATTAAGATTTCTTGATTTTTTCATAAACTCTAAATACACAACCATTTGATAAACAACAGACTCTAGTCCAGCTCTAACTAAATGATTGGTATTTGTAGAAGCACTTATTCCAAAGAATGCAGCCCTTGCGTCGGATATCCAAAATGGAGGACCTAGACCTGAAAATGCAGGTATTAAATAGACCCCATTATTATCTTTTTCTTTTTTTGATAAGACTTCACTATCTTCAGCCTTATTAATCAATTTTAAATTGTTTTTAAGCCATGAAATTGTTCCTCCAGCAAATGAGTTTAGGCATTCTAATGCGTAGATATTCCCTTTATCATTTGTGAAAGCCAGGGAGGTTAGTGAATTTTCATCGATAATCATTTCATGGCCAATATTTGTTTGAATGTTAAAACCAGTTCCTGTCGTGATTTTAGTATCACCTTTATCAAAACAAAAATTTGCAAAAAATGAAGCTTGTGCATCACCAGCAACTCCAATTATAGGTATTGAATTTTCAAATGCTTTATTAAAATCACTCTCTCCAAAAATATTTGAACTATTGAGTATTTTTGGGAGTTTAAGATTACTGCCATCAAAAATATTTAATAAATTTTGATCCCAAGAATTTTCTAAACAATTAAATAATAAGGTTCTTGATGCATTTGTAGTATCAGTCACATAAGAATTTAGGTTTGTAAGTCTATAAATGAGATATGTTTCGATTGTTCCAAATAAGATATCTCCATTGTCGATTTTCGATTTAACTTCTGATTTGTTCTCATAAACCCATTTTAATTTACTGCCAGAAAAAAAAGTATTTGGTTTAAGGCCAGTTTTATCAACAATTTCTTTATTTTTTGATTTATTGTTTAGAATATCTTCACAAATTTTTTGACCTCTAGTGCACTGCCAAACAACTGCATTATGAATTGGCTTTCCATCTTTTTTATTAAAAAGTGTAAATGTTTCTCTTTGGTTAGTAAGACTTATGAATTTAGGATTTGATTTAATTTCTGATGCTTTTTTAACTAACTCTAATAAGTTTTGATAAATTTCCTCTAAATCGTGTTCAATATAACCCTCATCTGTGATTATTTGCCGGTGTTCCTTTTGAAATCTTTTTACGATCTCTAATTTTTCGTTAAAAACAATAACTGTCGTAGATGACGTACTTGAGTCAATAGTTATATAACTCATTTGTTAAGTAAGTCTTTTGATATTTCAGCTATCTTTTCCGGACTCATATTATAGTGATCTAATACATCAGCTTGAGATCCATTAATCATATATTCGTCAGGTATGCCAAGTATTTTGAGTTTTACATTTATATTATTTTGAGCAATCAGGCTCGCACAACATTCACCAAGTCCTCCAAATATACTATGTTCTTCGACTGTTAAGATTACTTTTGAGTTTTTAGAAAATTCTATAAATGTTTTTTTATCAAAGGGCTTTATTGTATGCATGCTGATAATTGAACAATGAATATTACTTTCTTTTAGAATTTCACTAGCTAAGTATGCTCGTTGCAATGTTTCACCAGTTGCTACAATTGTTAAATCCTCTCCTTTTTTTACCACAATAGATTTTCCAATTTTAAATTCTGTACCTGGAGGATGAATATCCATCATTGGTTTTTTCCCATACCTAATGTAAAGAGGATGATTATATGAAATAGATTGTTTGATAGCTTGTGATGCTTCAAAGTTATCCGCAGGTGCAACTATTGTCATATTATTAATTGCTCTCAATGTAGCAAAATCATGTATCGAGTGATGCGTTGATCCTAGCTGACCATAACTAATGCCTGCACTAATTCCTATCAACGAGACATTGCGATCAGAATAAGCAACATCATTCTTAATCTGTTCTAAAGATCTTGCAGTTAAAAAACTTGCAGGGGAGACACCAAATACAATCTTTCCTCCTGTAGCTAAGCCTGATGAAACCCCGACTAAATTCTGTTCTGCGATACCTACTTCTATAATTTGATCAGGTAATTCTTTACCGAACGGAACTAATTTACCCGAACCTCTTGAGTCACTCGTTACAACAATAATATCTTTATTTTTTTTTGCCTCAGATAGTAATGTCTCAGAAAAGATTTCTAGATTTGGTTTACCAATTTTATTCATATGAATTTAGTTTCTCATTTAGCTCTGAGATTGCCCTCCTATATTCATCCTCGCTTGGCACTTTATGGTGCCAATTGATTTGATTTTCTATAAAACTTACACCGGACCCTTTAGTAGTTTTTGCAATTATGACAGTAGGCTTATTTTTTTGAATAGGTATTTCTTTAAAAACATTTAATAATTCAGAGATATTATTTCCATTTGTTGAAATAGTTTCAAAACCAAAAGCTTCGAATTTTTTATCAATCGGCTCTATTGGGTTAACTTCTTCTGTTTTTCCTGTAATTTGCAAATCATTCCTATCAATAATTACGATTAAATTATCCAAATGATATTTAGAAGCAGTAGTACAAGCTTCCCACACCGAACCCTCTGATAGCTCTCCATCGCCCAATAAAGAAAAAACTTTATTTGTTTTTTGATCTATTTTTTTAGATAGCGCTAAACCTACAGCAACTGAAAGGCCATGTCCTAAAGCGCCGGTGTTATGCTCAATTCCCAAAATTTTTCTAGTGGGATGTCCAATAAAATGAGAGTTAAAATGATTGAGTTTTTCAAGATCTTTTCTTGAAAAAAAACCTTGATCACAAAGAACGGTGTAAAGAGCCTCAACTGAATGACCTTTACTATGGATATAATGGTTTCGGTCTTTTTCGTTAAAGTTTTTAGGATTTATATCTAAGACTTTATTATATAAGACATTCAAAATGTCGATACATGATAAACTTCCACCAGTGTGACCAGCGCCAGATTTATAAATAATATCTAATATGGTCTTCCTGTATTCTAAAGATTTTATTTTAAGTTGATTTAAGTCCATTATTTATTGAATAGTAAATAGTTTTAGTCTTGGGATAAATGTTTATATAAAGCTTTTTGAGCAATTTTTAAAGCAGCCATAGCATCATGATTTGCTTGAGCTTTTGTTAATGCTTCAATGTCTAAATTATCTAGGGCTTTATCAACAGCTTTTAAAAAATCTATAGCCATATTTGCCATCACCACACTATCTTCTCTAAATGGAAACTGATCCAGTTGCCAAACACCCTCCCAATTATTTTTTCTTAGAACATAAAAAAATTCAAAAAGCTCTATGGGGTGAAGGCTACCAGCTAAAAGATCATCGTCCCATGATCTAAAGTTATCATTAACATCCATTCCAAATAGCCTACCATAATCAATAGCTAATTGAGCCGAGTCAGCAGCTGACTCTCCACCATAAATAGCATGACCAAAATCAAGAAGAAGTCCGATATTAGGAAGACCTATTTTTTCAATACCAAGAATAGTTCTTGAAACAGAGTCATAGCTCATTTTTACCCTTGGCTCTCTTGGTTTATATTCTATTACAAAATTTAAATCAGTATTTTCACTTGCTAAATTTCCTACACCATCCATCGAATTTTTCCATAACGATTTATGATCAACTTGAAATGGATAGTCCCAACCATCTTGTCCAGGCCAAAGCTTAACATATTTGGCATTAAAAAATCTCACAGCCTCGCAAGCTTGAGTAATTAGTTCATGCGCTCTTTTTCTAATACCCGGATCAGGATTTGTGAACGCTCCCTTTGAGAATTCTCTTGTATAAATTTCAGGAGTAATACCAATCACTTTTAAATTAGCTTTATCGAGAGCATCTTTTATTTGCTCATTCGAGTAACTCCCTCCAAAGTATGGAAAATTTAGATCTACGTATGAAAGGTCTTTTACTTGTCCAGCAAGTTCTATGGCATCGAGTACACTTCTTGGTTCGCCATAACCATCTGTTGCATATCTATCAAGATAGGTGGCAAAATGCCAAATACCTGCACCAAACTCTTGTTTTTTCATGAATACATTTTCTATTATTTAAATTATTTTAGCTATCAATAATTTTAATTAACTCATTGTTCAAGAATTGAACAGTTGAGATGATATTTTTGTCGCAAATGTCTTATTTGCATGATTTTTTTCAACATTTATTTGGAATTGATCACAAAAATTGACTAATATGCACTCGTTTATAAACATAGGAGGAATTTATGAAAAAAATAATTCTTACAATTCTTGTATCATTCCTATCTCTTTCTGCTTTTGCTGAGAGATTTGTAATGGTTACACACGGTGAGGGTAAAGACCCTTTCTGGCCTGTTGTGCAAAAAGGTGGTGAAGATGCTGCTAGACACGTAGGTGCAGATTTTGAATACATTTTCAATCCATCTGGAGACCTAGGTGACATGGCTAAGTCAATTGCAGCTGCCGCTGCTACTCAGCCTGATGGTATGGTAGTTTCACTTCCTGATCCAGAAGCTTTAGGTCAAGCAATCAAAGATGCTGTTGCTGCTGGTATTCCAGTTATTACTATGAACTCAGGTTTAGAGTCTTCAGCTTCTCTTGGTGCATTAATGCACGTTGGTCAGCCTGAATTTCTTGCTGGTCAAAAAGCTGGTGAAAGAGCTAAAGCAGAAGGTGCAACTAAAGCACTTTGCATGATTCAGGAAGCTTACAACACTGCTCTTACAGATAGATGTGGCGGTTACGCAGAAGCTCTACCAACAACTAACGTAGACACTTCTAATGACCCTGCTTCAATCCCAACAAGAGCTGCTGCTGGTTTACAAGCAAACCCTGACGTCGATGCTGTATTATCAGTTGGACCTCACGTTTGTTCAGGTGTTCAAAAAGCTATTGATGATTTAGGTATGTCAGTACATCACTCTTGTTTTGACTTAAGTCCAGAAGTTATGGATTTAATCGCTTCAGGAAAAGTTGCATACACAATCGACCAACAACAACGTCTACAAGGTTATATGCCTATCGTAGTTCTTCACCTATACAACAACGGTGCTGGACTATTACCAGGTGCTAATATTCCTTCAGGACCTGGATTTGTTGACAAGTCAAACGCATCATCAGTTTCTGCATTAGCAGGTATTGATAGATAATTCTATTTAATCTCAAAGTGGGCAATTTATTGCCCACTTTTTTATAAACTACAGAGAGTATTTATTTACGTATAATCATGTCAGCTACAACTCAAAGACAAGAGTCAGATAGACATCAAAAAAAGACATGGTTTACAGCATTAATATCTAGACCAGAAGTCGGTCCAATAGGAGTGATGCTCCTTTTATTTGGTATGTTGGGCTACTTTTCAATTCCAGCTGGGGAGATGTCATGGAACCCCTTTACCGGTGAGGGTTTTAATGCTCTTGGTATTAGAAATTTTTTAAGAGTTATTTCTCAATTAGGTATAATTGCAATAGGAGCAGGTTTATTAATAATCGCTGGAGAATTTGATCTTTCAATCGGATCAATGATTGGTTTCGCTGGTGCCTGCATGGCAATGATTTTAAGATGGGGTTTTTCAGTCATCATACCTTACATATCTTTTGAGGGTGGTTTTCATATTGAATTTTACACGTTATTTCACATCTCTGATGTCTCTCCAATTTTAGCTATCTTTATAACTTTATGCTTCACTTTATTTTTTGGTTGGTTACAAGGAACTATTGTTGTGAAGTCTGGTTTGCCATCATTTATTGTTACACTTGGGGGCTTATTTTTTCTCAGAGGATTAACAGAAGTTTCTCTAAGATCTTTTAATCATAGACCAGATCAGACAAAAGGGGCGACTACTGTCACAGAGATTCCAGATATAAAAAATATTGTAAATGTTCCTGGCCATGGAGAAATGGTAAGAGAAAAAGCAAAAGCTTTACCGGAAGCTGATCTAGTAGCTATAGCCAAAGATATACCAGCTGATACTGTTGCAACAATTACAGATAGATTAGAATACACTTACCAAAGAGTAGCCGAAGCCAAGACACAAATTTTGCTTGATAAAGGAACTAAACCTTTACAAGAGGCTTTAGCAAACGCTCAGCAAAGTGGAAATGATTATATGGTTGGCATGATACAAGAAAAAATTGCTAACTTTCAAATCGATCCAGTAGTACCAAAAACAGTTACTGATGTTGATATAGCAAGAGTTTACATTGACTCTCTCATTACTGCTCGCCCCGTTGCGAATTTTTTTGGTGGAGATATTTTAGAACCTGTTTTTGATTGGCTTTATTACCCGGTTGACTGGAACACTAATAATTTTGGAAATCAGTTTGCCTCTGGTTTATATTCCTGCGTCATGATTTGGCTAATTTTAGCGATTATTTGTTACATTGTACTGAGCAAAACTCAAGCAGGTAACTGGATTTACTCAACTGGTGGAAATCTGAGTGCAGCCAAGGCAAATGGTGTACCTACAGATAAGGTTAAAGTATCTCTATTTATGTTTTCTGCTTTTTGTGCAACAATTTTTGCAACTGCTCAAGTTTTTGAAGTTAATACAGCAGATGCGGCTAAAGGTAATTTAAAAGAATTAGAGGCAATTGCTGCAGCTGTGATTGGTGGTGTTGTTTTAACAGGAGGTTTTGGCACCATACTCGGTATTGTTGTAGGCGCATTTATATTTGGTGTTGCTAAAGAAGCATTCTTTTATATTCCAGGCATAGACGGATCATTTTATAGAGTATTCTTAGGGTTAGTAATCATAGCTTCTGCTTTGACTAACGAAAATATCAGAAAACGAATTATGGGTAGTATTTAGTTATGGAAAACAATAATTCACCATTTATAGAAATTACAGATCTTGTAAAAAAGTTTGGAACATTTACAGCTTTAAATGGTGTCTCTTTAAATGTCTTACCAGGAGAAGTTCACGCATTACTTGGTGATAACGGTGCTGGAAAGTCCACTCTTATTAAAGTTTTATCAGGAGTTCACCAGCCAACTTCTGGAATTATTAAAGTTGGAGGAAGTGAAGTAAAATTTAGCTCTCCAAGAGAGGCAACTAGTGCAGGTATCGGAACTGTCTATCAAGATCTGGCACTTAATGCCTTGACCTCTGTTACACGAAATTTTTTCTTGGGAAATGAATTAAAAAAAGGACCTGGCCCTTTTGGAATATTAGATTTTAAAAAAATGGATGAAATTACGATTACTGAAATGGGAAAAATTGGCATAAATATCTCAGATCCTACTCAGCCAGTTGGAACTATGTCAGGTGGTCAAAGACAGACACTTGCTATTGCAAGAGCTATATACTTTGGTGCTAAGATTTTAATTTTGGATGAACCTACATCTGCACTTGGGCAAAAACAACAAATGGAAGTTTTAAAAACTATTAAAAAAGTCCAACAATTAGGGAATATAGCTATTATTTTGATTACTCACAATGAAATCCACGCAAGACTTATTGCTGATCGATTTACATTCTTAAGCTTAGGTGAAGTAATAGGATCTGGAAAGTCATCAGAATTAGGTGGAGATGATGTTAAGCGTTTAATGGCTGGCGGAGCTCAAATAGGTGATTTGGCCAAAGAGCTTGAAGCTGTATAATATTTTTACTAGTAAGAGCTAGGATTATTATCTTTATCAGATTCATCGTAGTTTTGATTAGTAAGCTCTTTGAATTTTCTCACATGAGTGGCTGCTGCTCCAGATAACAACCTTACATCATTTGTAATTGTTACAAGATCAAAACCCCATTCGGATGCCTTAGCAGCATACTCTGGAGTCCCACAATGAAGACATGCAACTTTTCCATGTTTATGAGCAATATCTAAAATTTTCTTTTTAGACTCAATCATCTCAGGTTCTGTTCGATCAAACCCAGGTGTTAACTTTCCTTGGTTCAGCCCTATTGTTAAATCTGCTGTCCCGATATAAAGGCCATCAAGACCAGGAGTGGATGCTATATCATCAAGATTATCAAATGCTTCTTGAGTTTCTATCATGGCAAGACAAAACGTTCCCTCATTTGACTCATAAAAATAATTTGAACTAACGGAAAAGTTAGCTCTCGTCGGACCAAAACTCCTAATACCTACAGGTGGATATTTACAATCTTGAACAAGTTTTTGTGCTTGCTCTTTATTATTAATCATTGGGCAAATGATACCCAAAGCACCTGCATCCATAACTTTCGATATTACTGCGTGATCTAATCCTGAAACTCTACAGATTGGAGTGACACCACTATTTCTAATACTTTGCAACATTTTAAATAAATCACTAAAGCCAATCATCCCATGTTGATAGTCAATGGTAAGGGCGTCATAACCTTGCTCAGACATAATTTCAGCAGTAAAAGTATTAGGTATTGATAGAAAGCTATTAACAACCACTTCTTTTTTGCCATTTAGCTTTTACTTTGTTTTCAATCATTGAGTGTTAGATATCAAAATTATTTAAAAATAAAATTATAACAATTATTTATTATTCATGAATAAATGCATAAATTTAATCAATATTCTCCATCCTCCCACTTTTGACAGATTTATAAGCAGTTTCAGCTAAGAGAAGAGCTCTTCTTCCGTCCTCAAAGCCAACAGATACAGGCTTTTTTTCCAAAATTGTTTCGACAAATGAGCTAATAGAATTCATATAAGACTCCTGGTATCTCTCAATAAAAAAATTTAAATAGGGTTCACTCTTGTCAACAAACTCTGAATTGTATTTTTTCAATTCATGTGGCTTTCTATTTTCAGATATAACCATCCCTTTGCTACCAAACAACTCAACTCTTTGATCATATCCATAAGTTGCTGATCTAGAGTTGTTTATATGACATTGTTTTCCCGAGGCTGTTTCCATTATAATCATCAAGGTGTCACTATCATTTAATTCAGATTTAATTTTTGGATCTATTAAAGCATTAGAAATTGCAAATACCTTAACTGGCTCTTCACCAAGCATAAAACGGGCTAAATCAAAATCATGAATTGTCATATCTCTAAATTGCCCACCGGACACTTTTAAATAATCCCAACTAGGCAGACCTGGATCTCTAGATGTAATCAGACATTGATGAAGCTCACCAATTTCACCATTAATAAAAGATTTTTTTGCAGCCTGATGACCAGGATCAAATCTTCTATTAAAGCCTAATTGAATTGGAACTTTATTACCTTCAAGTCTTCTTGAAAACTCATCAACTTTTTTTATATCGAGGTCAATAGGTTTCTCACACAAAACAGGTTTTTTTGATGCAACAGATCTCTCTATGAAATCAATATGTGTATTTGTAGGGGAAGATATAAGAACAGCATCAATATCATTATTGTTAAAAATATCATCAACATTTTCCACAGCAAGTACGTTTAATTCATTTGATACTTTTTTTGCAAATTCTTCATTTGGGTCATAAATGCATACTAAATTTGTCTGTTCATGAAGTTGAATATTCTTAGCGTGCATTTGGCCAATTCGCCCGCACCCAATAACTGCAATACTAACTTTTTTCATATCACAGAATTATAGTATTCTTTAAATTTTAGAAATAAAAAAAAATTCATTTTGAATAAAATTTAAGTATTCTTTAAAAGGTTTATTTATCTATAATCTTTTCATAGGAGGGGTTTATGAAAGCAAAATTGGGAATAGCACCTATAGCATGGTCCAATGATGATTTACCTGAACTTGGAGGAGAGACTTCTCTGGATACCTGCCTTAGTGAGTCAAAACTTGCTGGATTTACTGGTGTTGAAACAGGTGGAAAATTTCCAAAAACTCCTGAAAAACTTGGTCCAATTTTAAAAAATCACCAACTATACTTGGCATCAGGGTGGTATTCAGGAACTGTGCTAGATAATGACTTAGAAAATGAAAAAGATAAAGTCCTTCAACAACTCACTCTCTTCAGAGACCTAGGCGCAGCAGTTTTAGCATATGGAGAAACATCTGGAACTATCCAAAATATTAGACATGCTCCTTTAAACACAAAAAGAAAAATACATAGTGAGGATTTTAAAGAGTATGGAAGGAAACTAACATTATTTGCAGAATTTTGTGCAGATTTTGGTGTGCCAATTTCATTTCATCATCACATGGGTACAGCGATTGAGACT
>CABYTH010000019.1:0-17626 GCA_902521835.1 uncultured Alphaproteobacteria bacterium | reverse complement strand
ATGTTTACGATCAAGATGGAAAAAAATATTTAGATGCCAATTCAGGATTATGGAATTCTGTGGTTGGTTTCGATCATCCCAGAATGGTTGAAACAGCAAAAAAACAATATGAAAAATTTTCTGGTTACCACGCTTTTTTTGGAAGAATATCTGAACCAGCTGTAGAACTCGCAGATAAATTAATTGAAATATCTCCTTTCACAGATGGTAAAGTTTTTTTTACAAACTCGGGATCTGAAGCTAATGACACTACTGTAAAATTATTATGGTTTATTAATAAAAGAAAAGGGCATCCCAATCGAAGGAAAATAATTACTCGAATAAATTCTTATCATGGTGTAACAGCAGTTTCTGCTTCGATGACAGGAAAACCATACAATAGTGAATTTGGATTACCCCTAGATGGTTTTATACATTCAGCTTGTCCTCATTATTGGAAATATGGCTTAGAAAAAGAGAGTGAGGAAATGTTTACCAAAAGAATGGGTGAAGATTTAGAAAATTTGATTTTAAAAGAAGGACCTGACACCATTGCAGGCTTTTTTGCAGAGCCTGTTATGGGGGCAGGTGGTGTGATCCCTCCCTCAAAAGGATATTTTGAGATAGTTCAAAAAATTTTAAAAAAATACGATATTCCATTTATTGCTGATGAGGTAATTTGTGGTTTTGGTAGAACAGGTAACTTATGGGGATCTCAAACATACAATATTGATCCCGATATTATTATTGCCTCTAAATGTATCACATCAGGTTTCTTTCCACTTGGTGCAGTTATTTTGGGTGAAAAAATGACAAAAGAAATGATGGAGGCTTCTTATGAGGCAGAGGAATTTTTTCATGGCTTCACAGCTGGTGGACACCCTGTAGGTTGTGCCCTAGCACTAGAGGCAATTGATATTATCATTAATGAGAAAATGATTGAAAATGTTAGACACCTTGAGCCAATTTTTATGGGAGGTTTAAAGAACTTTGAAGATTTAGAGTTTATAGGTGAGTCTCGCGGCATTGGACTTATGGGTGCTTTAGAGATGGTTCAAGATAAAAAAAATAAACTACCCTTCTATGGTTCGATATCCATTGGAGAGCGTGTTGCTAATAAGTGTATTGAAAATGGTTTGATATGTAGACCTCTTGGCCCGTCAATTGTGTTATGCCCCCCTTTTATTACATCAGAGGAGGAGATGGGTATAATATTTGATACTCTAGAGAAAACTCTTAAAGAAGTATTTAGTGAAGTTAAATCTTTAGGACAATAGATCCCGAAGTCTTTCTATTTTCCATATCTGTGTGAGCGTCAGCAACATTATCAAGATCATATTTTGTAATTTTATCCAATTTAATTTTGTCTTTTACAATCATCTCAAATAATTTATGACTTGCAATTTCAAGCCACTCTCTATTAGCATAAAAATGGAATAGTGTAGGTCGAGTTAAATAAAAAGAACCAAATGCTAGATCTGTCATTTGAATGTCTTTATATGGTCCAGATGATTGACCAAAGCTAACTAACATCCCATGTTTTTTTAAACATTTAAATGATTGAAACATTGTATCTTTACCAACACTGTCATAAACCACGTCAAGGCCTTTGTTATTTGTGATTTTTAATACTTCATCTAAAAAATTTTTTTCAGAGTAATTTATAACCTCGTCAAAGCCTCTTTGCTTTGCTAACTCACATTTATCTGAATTACCAGCTGTACCTATTAATTTTGCACCAATGTCTTTTATCCATTGGCCTGCGATCAATCCTACGCCTCCAGCCGCAGCATGAAATAATACCTCATGATTACTTTGTAAGTTATAACTGTCACAAACAAGATACTTTACTGTTAGTCCTTTAAGAATTGATGCCGCTGCTTGATCGAAAGATATGCTATCTGGGATAGAAACTACTAGATCCTCTGATATCATTCTATGAGTCGCGTATGCATTATTAGGTTGCGCATATGCTACGCGATCCCCTATTTTAAACTTTTTAACATTAGAGCCTATAGCTTCTACCTCGCCTGCGCCTTCAGAGCCTAGAACAAGATCTTTGTCAACAGGCCAAGGATATAACCCTGCTCTAAAATATATATCGATGAAATTTACTCCAATTGCTCTATTTTTAACCAAAATTTCATTCGATTTAGGGTCAGTGAGATCAATACTTTTCCTTTGAAGAACGCTTGTATCACCTGGCTTATTTGCAACAATTGAATACATTAAAGGAGCCTATCATCTAAAAAAATGATCAAACAGTCAATTTGAAAGTCTTGAAATTCACAATTGAAATCCCAAATTAATAGTAACAGAAATTGCCATTTGGAATTTCTTTACTAACGCAGGTTTAAAAACTGCAATTAACAATTAACGCTTAAGGAGGTTAATTATGACTACATTTGACTTATCTCCTCTATGGAGATCATCAGTTGGTTTCGATGAGTTTGATAAACTTTTTGATACCGTCTTTTCTACGAACAATAAAGGTGCTTCTTATCCACCTTATAATATCGTCAAACATGACAAAAATATTTACCAAATTACTATGGCAGTCGCTGGTTTTGGTGAGGACCAAATAGATATATCCCAAGAGGGTAATCTTTTGACTGTTAAGGGTGAAATGGGTGAGGATAAAACTATGAATAAATCAGAATATCTTTATCGAGGTATTGCCAACAGAAATTTTGAGAGAAAGTTTGAGTTAGCTGATACTGTAAAAGTTATAGAGGCTGATTTAAATAATGGTCTGTTAAGTATAAATCTTGAAAGAGAAATACCTGAACACCAAAAGCCAAGAAAAATAAAAGTTAATACTAATTCTAAACTTTTATCAGCTTAAATAAAAATAGGGCTGCTTTTTCATAAGCAGCCCTATAATTTAATCTAATTGAGAAGCAACAAATTCCCAGTTTACTAGACTATCTAAAAATGCTTTTAAATAATCAGGTCGTTTGTTTCTATAATCTATATAATAAGAGTGTTCCCATACGTCGCAACCTAGTATTGGCTTCATTCCATCAACTAGAGGGTTAGAAGCATTAGGTGACTTAGTGACCACTAGTTTACCATTATCGATGGCAAGCCAAGCCCATCCAGAACCAAATTGAGTTGTTCCTGCCTGAATAAAAGCTTCTTTGAATTGATCAATCCCTCCTAGATCTGATGTAATTCTACTCTCCAATTCGGATGGCATAGAGCCTCCACCATTGGGTTTCATACATTGCCAAAATAAAATATGGTTCCAATGTTGACCTGCATTATTAAAAATTCCTGCCATTGATGAGTCTTTACTTGATTTTACAACTATTTCCTCAAGAGAAGAGTCTTGCATATCGGTGTCTTTAACAAGATTATTTAAATTTGTTACATATGTTTGATGATGTTTGCCATGATGGAAATCAAGAGTTTCTGATGACATATATGGAGCTAAAGCATCATTTGCATAAGGTAAGCTTGGTAATTCAAAAGTCATATTTATTTCCTTTAATTAAAATTCTTAATGCGTATTTTTTATATTATTGTGGAAACAATGACAACCTTTGAAGAAATAGATACATAAAATATGAAGAATATAGTTAGTATTCAATCTACTGTCTTAAATGATAAAGTTGGAAATCATGCCGCCCGATCAATCTTGAGTCACAAAGGATATAAATTTTATGAGATACCGACTGTAATTTTAACATCTCATAAAGCTGTAAAGGGCACCATTCAAATCAATAACAACAGTTTAAATCCGTGGGTAATTTTTAATAAAGTAAGGAAAACATATAAATTAAGTTTAAATGATTTAACAATTATTGGCTACACACCCAACTCAAAGATTTCAAAATCGATAGGTAAAATTATTAACATGCAAAATAGAATTGTTTTAGACCCTGTAATGGGAGATATAGGAATAGGTCTATATGTAGAAAAAGACGTTGCAAATTTTTTTAAAAAAGTAATTACAAAAGTTAAATATATATCAGCAAATTTTTTTGAGTGGTCATACTTAAATAATAAAGATGTAAATAACTATAGTATTAGCGAGATAATAACCGATCTAAAATCATTTACGAGGGAGTTTAATAGTCAAGTATTAATAAGAAGCATTCCAAAAAATAAAAATATATTAAATATTATTTGTAATAAAAAAGAGGTTTTTGTCATAGAAACACCTTACATAAATTTTAAAGAAAGATTTCATGGAGCTGGCGACCAATCTACAGCTTTATATGCTCACTATATCTGTAAAAAAAATACAACTAGAGAAATACTAGAAAATGTTACGAATGATATTTATGAAATTTTGCTAAAAAATAAAATACGTTCTAAAAAAAGAAAAAAAAGATTTAAAGCTAAGAGCTTAAATAATCTTTGATCAAGATTTCTGCTATTTGCACAGTGTTTAAGGCAGCTCCCTTTCTTAAATTATCAGACACGCACCAAAAATTTAGACCATTTGGAATAGTAGGGTCTCTTCTAATTCTGCTAACATAAACAGGATCTAAACCTGCAGATTCAATCGGAGTTACGTACCCCTCATCAGCACGGTAATCAATCATTTTCAGACCAGGGGATTTCTTAAAAATTTCTCTTATTTGGTCCTCATCATAAGGCTTTTCAAACTCGATGTTTACAGCTAGTGAATGAGATATAAATACTGGTACACGAACACAAGTTGCAGTTAGTTCAATGTTTTGATCAAGAATTTTTTTTGTTTCATTGTACATTTTCCACTCTTCTTTGGTTTGACCATCCTCTAAGAAAACATCTATATGTGGGATAACATTAAAAGCAATTTGTTTAGTAAATTTTTCTTTCACTACTGCTTCATTAGCATAGATTGATTTAGTTTGATTGAATAATTCATCTGCAGCTTCTTTACCTGCACCAGATACTGATTGATAAGTTGAGACGACAATTCTTTTAACTTTGAAATGATCATGCAAAGGTTTAACCGCAACTAGCATCCCCATAGTTGAACAATTAGGATTAGAAATGATATTCTTTTTTCTAAAATTTTTTAGCGCCTCAGGATTAACCTCAGCGACTACTAATGGGACATCTGGATCTGTTCGAAAATGAGAGGTATTGTCAATTACTATACAACCTTGCTTGGCTGCTTTAGGAGCAAACTCACTTGAAACTTTCGCACCTGGTGAAAAAATAGCTATGTCAGTATCAGAAAAATCATATTCAGCTAAATCTGCTACTACAACAGACTTGTTTTCTCCGTAATCAATTGTGCTTCCTTTAGAACGAGAAGATGCTAGAGCGATTAAATCAGAATATTGAATTTCTTTTTCATCAATAATATCTAAAACCTCTCTACCGACATTTCCAGTTGCTCCGACAACAGCAATTTTAGGTTTTTTAGAAGAAGCCAACTTAAATTCTCTCGATTATTAAATCGCCCATTTTAGAACAGGAAACAAGAGTTTGGTCTTCATTTGTGTAAATATCTCCAGTTCTATAACCCTCAGAGAGAATTTGTTGGACAGCACTTTCTACTTTATTTGATAAGTCAGGTTTATTGAGATTATATTTTAACATCATAGACAAACTTAAAATGGTTGCGATTGGATTTGCTTTATCTTGACCTGCAATATCAGGGGCACTTCCATGAACAGGCTCAAAAAGTCCATTTCTTTTGCCATTTTTTTCTTCCCCCAATGATGCCGATGGTAACATTCCAAGCGAACCAGTCAGCATAGCAGCACAATCACTTAGCAGATCTCCAAAAAGATTATCTGTAACTATTACATCAAATTGTTTTGGGTTTCTAACAAGTTGCATTGCACAATTATCTGCTAACATATTTTCTAGTGTAATATCTGAAAAATCTTTATGAGTTTCTTTCACAATCTCTCTCCAGAGTACACCTGTTTCCATAACGTTAGCTTTCTCAACAGATGTTACTTTATTATTTCTTTTTCTGGCTAAATCAAAAGCAACTCTAGCTATTCTATCGATTTCGTAATCGTGATAAATTTGCGTGTCAATCGCTTTCTTGCCATTTGGTGTGTCTTCTATTCCTCGAGGTTGACCAAAATAAACACCACCAGTCAATTCCCTTACAATCATAATATCTAAATTATTTACCACTTCATTTTTTAAAGTTGAAGCTGAAACAAGAGCATCAAAAACTAAAGCAGGTCTCAGATTTGCAAAAAGTTCTAATTCTTTTCTCAAACCTAAAAGTCCAGCTTCTGGTCTTTTTGATCTTTCTACGTCATCCCACTTCGATCCACCAACTGCTCCCAATAATATAGCATCTGAACTTTTTGCTTTCTCTAAAACAGTTTTAGTTAAAGGTTCGCCATTAACATCATATGAAGCACCTCCAACTAAATCTTTTTCATAGCTAGCATTAAGGCCTTGCTCATTTAATTTTTCAATTACTCTGATTGCTTGATCTGCAACTTCCACACCTATGCCGTCTCCTGGCAAAACTAGAATTTTAGAACTCATTTAATTATCTTTAAATAACCAAGGTTTTTTATTTTTTTTATCCTCTTCGTATGCATTAATTTTGTCTTGGTAACCAAGGGTAATGCCTATATCGTCTAATCCCTGCAAAAGTCTTTCTTTTCTGAATTCTTCAATTTCAAAATTGATTGAATGATTGCCAGCTTTAATGATTTGCTCCGGAAGGTCAATAGTGAACTCAATTTGATTTTTAGCTGCTGTCATTAACTGATCAAGGTTTTCAGAGCTGACAACAATCGGTAAAATTCCATTTTGAAAGCAATTATTATAAAAAATATCTGCAAAACTTGTTGAAATTACGCTTCTTATTCCAAAATCTTTAAGAGACCAAGGGGCATGCTCTCTGCTTGATCCACAACCAAAATTATCTCCAGCGACCAAAATTTTTGACTGATCAAAAGGAGATGTATTCAAAACAAAATCTTTGATGAGATTTCCATCGTTATCATATCTCATCTCATAAAACAAACTTACACCAAGACCAGTTCTTTTAATTGTTTTGAGAAATTGCTTTGGGATGATCATATCAGTATCGATATTAACAATTGGTAAGGGAGCTGCGATACCTTTTAAAGAGTGAAACTTATCCATTTTATGTAAAATCTCTTATATCTGAAATGTTTCCCGTGATAGCAGATGCTGCAGCAAGCTCAGGGCTCATTAAATGAGTTCTACCACCTCGGCCTTGTCTACCTTCAAAATTTCTATTAGAAGTTGATGCACACCTTTCACCTGGTTTTAATTGATCAGGATTCATGCCAAGGCACATTGAACATCCAGCCTCTCTCCATTCAAAACCAGCATCTTTTAAAATTTTATCAATTCCTTCTTCTTCTGCTTGTTTTTTAACCAAGCCTGATCCTGGTACTATCATTGCTTGAACGTGTGAAGCAATCTTTTTATCCTTTACGATAGATGCAACTTTTCTTAAATCCTCAATTCGACCATTAGTACAAGAGCCTATGAATATTTTATCTAATTTTATATCTGTAATTTTTGTTCCAGGCTTAAGGCCCATATACTCAAGTGATCTTTCAATACTTTTCTTTTTATTTTCTGTTTTAGCACTGCTCGGGTTTGGTACAGTGCCTTTCACTGACACAACATCCTCAGGGCTAGTTCCCCATGTCACCATTGGGTCAATTTCTGAACTATCAATAACTATTTCATGATCGTAATTTGCATCATTATCTGAGGGAAGAGATGACCAGTATTCTACTGCTTGATCCCAGTGTTCAGTTCCAGGAGCATAAGGTCTACCTTTTATATAATTAAAAGTTGTTTGATCTGGGCTAATTAAACCAGCGCGAGCACCAGCTTCAATGCTCATATTACAAATAGTCATTCTGCCTTCCATTGAAAGGCCCATAATAGATGAACCAGCATACTCAATTACATGACCAGTTCCTCCTGCTGTTCCAATTTTTCCAATTATGTACAAGATTAAATCTTTAGAATTTACTCCAAAAGGAAGTTCACCATTGACGGAAATTCTCATATTTTTTGCAGGATTTTGAACAATTGTTTGCGTAGCCAGAACATGCTCAACTTCACTTGTCCCGATACCAAAAGCGAGAGCTCCGAAAGCTCCATGAGTAGAGGTATGACTATCGCCACAGACAATTGTCATTCCCGGTTGAGTAATTCCCTGCTCAGGACCAATGATATGAACAATACCTTGTCTTTGGTCCATTAAATCAAAATATTGAATTCCATGCTCTTTGGTGTTTTTCGCTAAAGTTTCGACTTGAATTTTACTTTGTGGGTCCTCAATATTTTGTCTATTTATAGTAGGAACATTATGGTCTGCGACAGCTATCGTAGCCTCTGGTCTATGAACAGGTCGATTGGATAACTTTAATCCTTCGAAAGCTTGAGGGCTAGTTACTTCATGGACTAAATGACGATCAATATATAAAAGATTAGTCCCATCTTCTCTTTGACCGACAAGATGCTCAGACCAGATTTTATCAAAAAGTGTTTTTGGGCCTTGGTTGCTCAAGATAATACTTTTAGCTTTTAGTTTCTGCCTCTTCTATTTTTTTCTCTACAGGCTTTTCCTCTTTTGGCTCATCTTCAACTTTGGGTTCTTCTTGTGGTGATGATTCCTCTGATTTGGTTTCTTTAATTTCTTCTTTAGAGTTGTCTTCAGACTTAGGGGCTTCTTGAGATGAAGTTTCCTCTTTTTTGGTCTCTTTAGCTTCTTCCTTCGGTGGTTCGTCAGTTACAGGTGTTTCTGATTTATTTTCTTCAGTACTAACCTCTGAAATCTCTTCAGTATCTTCAATTGTGGATACAAATTGGTTATCATCATATGATCGACCGTCAGTTCTTTCGGCAATTCTTGCTTTTTTACCAGACAAGCCTCTTAAATAATATAATTTAGCTCTTCTTACATCACCAACTTTTACACGTTCGATTGAGTCGATAACATTACTGTATAGTGGAAAAACCCTTTCAACGCCTTCACCACTAGAAATTTTTCTAACAGTAAATGAAGAATTAAGACCGTTATTTTTTTTACCAATACAGACACCTTGAAATGCTTGCACTCTCTCTTTATTTCCTTCTTTGATCTTTACGTTTACTTTGACAGTGTCACCTGGCGCGAAGTCTGAAACCTTAGAACTTTTTAAAATCTGCTGAATTTGTGATTGTTCGTAATTTTTAATAATTTCATTCATTATGTGCTCCATCCAATATTAATATGTGGGTGGTGTCAGAGCGGCATATTCTACTCATTTTTGTTTTTTTTTAAATAGTTTTTAAATAAATCTGGTCTATTTTTTTCAGTATTTTCCAACGAATTTTGGTGTTTCCAAAGATCTATATCAGCATGTTTACCACTCACTAGTATGGAAGGTACTTCTATTTCTGAGTGATCAGGGGTTATCCATGGGTTTGGTCTGGTGAATTGATCATGTTCAACAAGTCCATTTTGAAATGACTCAATAGTGTGGGTATCATTATTTCCAAGAACACCAGGTTGAAGTCTCATTAACGCCTCAATAAATAATAATGATGCTATCTCTCCTCCGTTTAAGATGACATCGCTCACTGAAATCTCTTGAAATTTATAATAATCAATTACTCTTTGGTCAATGCCCTCATATCTACCATTTAGTAAGATAAAATCTTGATTGAAATTATAGTTAGTTAATTTTTTTTGAGTGAGTTTTTTACCTTTGGCAGAAAAACATATTTTAATACAGCTATCTAATTCATTTTTATTAAAGTTTGCTTCGATAGATTTTGAAATTATATCAGGTCTTAATACCATACCTGCACCACCACTAAATGGTTTATCATCAACAGAGTTCGCAGATAAATCACTGTAATCTCTTATATTGATCGTATTGATTTCGAAATGATTTTTTGACAGAGCTTTGCCTAACAAGCCATGTTGTAAAATTCCAGGAAAAACTTCTGGAAATAAAGTAAGAATATTAAATTTTAACATTAATTTTTAATTATAATTTTTTTTTCTTTAATATTTACAAATGGAAAGTTTTGCTCAGTAAATCTGAAAAATTCCTTTTTTTTACTTTTAATAAAATATATTTCCAATAAATCCCCTGCACCAAAATTTACAACTGAAGCAACTTCTCCAACTCTCTGGTCTTTATTATCAAATACCTCAAGTCCCTCTAGATCGTGGAAATAATATTCGTTTCCTTTTACTGGTAATAGTTGTTCTTTTTTTAAAAAAATTTTTTTATTAACAAACTTTTCAATGTGTGTTCTATTATTTATTTCGTCGATTGTTATAAGTGGGCTTTTTTTATCAAAAGATACTAGTTTTAAGTTAATAGTTTTTTCATTATCTAAATAAAATTTTTTAAATTGATTTATATCACGATCATCATTTAAATAACTGTGAAACCTTAGCAGACCCTTAGTTCCTTTAGGTCTGCCAATTACACCAACTTGTATGAAATGCTTCTCAAAGGATGTCACAAGTAATTACTCTTTAATGTCCTCATTTGTTTCAGGTTTATCCTCTGCCACCTCAGCTGAACCCTCTTCTTCTTTAGGCTCTTCTTTTGCAGGAGCTTCTTCTTTCTTTTCCTCCGGCTCAGAAGTCTCCTCTGTCTTTAACTCTTCAGCTGGTTTTTCAGCTGCCACTTCTTCAACAGGCGGTTGCTCTTCTGTGGTAGTTGCCTCCTCAGTAGGTTTTTCATCCTCTGCATTAGCTGCTTCTTCAGTAGGTTTTGCATCTTCTGCAGCTTTTGATGCAGCTTCTTCTTTCGCTTTAACTCTTTCTTGAGCCTTTGCCTTTGGTAAATGCTTTTTTGTTTTCTCAGTTATTTTTGGAGCTTCCATCATTCCTAATTCAGAGAGAATTTTTTGAACTCTTTCTGTTGGCAGGGCCCCAACCTTAAGCCAATGTTCAGCTCTTTCTTTGCTAAGCATTACTCTTTCCTTGTGATCCTTGGGAACCATTGGATTGAAGTTGCCTATTTTTTCAATGAAGTTACCGTCTCTTGGTGCTCTCTCATCTGCAACCACAATTCTATAGAATGGTCTTTTTTTTGAGCCTCCTCTTGCTAGTCTTATTTTTGTTGCCATGATTTCTCCCTTCTGTATTTATTCAATCGTTGGCATTTGGTTTCCGCCTAATAAACTTTTAATTTTATTTGCAAAACCTGGTTTTTGAGCTTGTTTCATAAGTTTTTTAGTTTGCTCAAATTGTTTTAAAAGCCTGTTGACCTCGTGTACCTGTCTGCCAGACCCTGTTGCTATTCTTCTTTTTCTTGAAGCTTTTAGTAAATCAGGATCGACTCTTTCTTCTCTTGTCATTGAGCAAATAATTGCTATTTGATGATCAATAACTTTTTCGTCAAAATCTCCTCTCTCCATCATATTTTTAATTTTGCTGACACCTGGCATGTGTGACATTAGTCCAGACATTCCGCCCATTTTTTTCATTTGAGAAAACTGTTTTAAAAGATCATTCATATTAAATTTCCCACTCATCATCTGAGATTGGAGATTTTCCATTTCTTTTTGATCAAAATCTTTTTGTGCTTTTTCAACTAATGAGACAACATCTCCCATACCAAGAATTCTAGAAGCTATTCTCTCTGGGTGAAAAACCTCGAAATCTTCAATATTTTCTCCTGATCCAAAGAAACGAATTGGCAAACCTGTTTGATATTTTGCTGAAAGTGCAACTCCTCCTCTTGGGTCTGCGTCTAATCTTGTTAATATAAATCCAGTAAGTGGTGCTGTGGAGTTAAAAGACTCTACGACGCTTAGGGCTTGTTGACCCATCATTGAGTCTAAAACAAGTAAATTCTCTTGTGGTTTTGCCAGATCATGAATTGTTTTCAGTTCTAAAAGTAATTCCTCATCTGTACTTATTCGGCCTGAGGTATCTATAATTAAAACATCCGATAAAAGTTTTTTACTTTGTTCAAGAGCATTATTGACAATATCTTTTATATTTTGATTTATTGGCTCAACAAACTTAATATCATTTTTTTGAGATAAAATACGAAGTTGGTCTATAGCGGCTGGTCTTCTTAAATCTGTTGATACAAGTGCTACAGATTTATTAAGAGAATTTTGACAATAATGAGCAAGTTTTGCGATTGATGTTGTTTTACCTGCACCCTGCAGACCACACATTAAAAAAGTTGAGGGTTTATTTTTAAAGTTTAGCTCACTACTTTGAACACCAAGTATTTCTGTTAGTTCATCACTTACTATTTTAATTATTTGTTGTCCTGGTTGGACGTTTTCAATTACTTTTTGGCCAAGTGCTTTTTCTTGGATTCTTTTAATAAGATCTTTAGATACTTTAAGAGAGACATCTGCCTCTAACAAAGCAACTCTAACCTCTCGCAAAGTTGTCTCTAAATCTTTTTCAGTGATAGCCCCTTTATTTGAGAGACCTTGAAAAATTCCAGTTATCTTATTTGTTATATTTTCTAACATTTAAAAAATAAAAAAAATCGGCGAATGATACTCATCGGCCGACTAATTTTTCCTTTATTTAGTGAGGAATTTATATCACTATAGCTGGTCTATGAAAATACCTTTTATGAAAGCTCAAGGAGCAGGAAATGACTTTATTATTGTGGATAAAAACGTTGATTTCATTAGAAAGTCAAAAAAAGTTATTAAAAGACTTTGCGACAGGCGTTTTGGGGTAGGTTGCGATCAATTAATTCTATTAAAAAAAATCAGTTCATATTATCAAGTTACATTTTATAACTCAGATGGCTCACTTGGAAAAAATTGTGGGAATGGATTGCGGTGTGCCTACAAATTTTTAGTTGAAGTAAAAAAAGTTAAAAAGGCAGTCATAAAAACTCATAAATTTTTACATTTTGGTAAGAAAACTCAAAAGGAATACAAAATCAATGTTGGGGAGGTAACTCTAGATTGGAAAAAAATTCCTTTATCAAAAAAAATGGACTCTCAAAATATTCAAATTAAAAGAATAAAGATACCTGGGTTAATAAAAATAATGGGGGCAAATATTGGAAACCCTCATTGCGTAGTATTAGTAAAGAATTTAAAGCTAATTAAATTAAATATGTTAGGGCCTTCACTTGTAAAAAATAAATTATTTCCTGATCAAGCTAATATTACTTTTGTAGAGGTATTAAAAAAATCTAAAGTGAAAGTATTATTTTGGGAGAGAGGTGGCGGACATACACTAGCATGTGGTTCAGGAACTTGTGCTACTGCTTTTGTTTTAAATCATAATGACTTTGTGTCCTCAAAAATCGAAGTGATTACTGAACGATCAGTATTAAAAACAGAAATCATTGACAAGATGGTACTCCTTCAGGGCCCTGCAGAGTTAGTTTATCAATCATCAATTAATATTTAAATGTCTAAAGTTGTTAATTTTGGGTGTCGACTAAATAACTTTGAAGGAAAAAAAATTGAAGAATTATTAGCAAATAATAATGAAAATATGGTTGTTATAAACTCTTGTGCTGTCACGAATGAGACTGAAAGGCAGGTAAGACAAACTATTAGAAGAATTAAAAAAGAATATCCCGATAAAAAAATTGTAATGACAGGATGTGCTGCACAAATATCTCCAGATAAGTATTCTTCAATGACTGAGGTCTATAAAGTTATTGATAATATAAGTAAACTAAAATCAGAAACTTGGACATCTTTACTTGATGAAGAACTCGGAGTAGATTTTAAAGAAGACATATTTGACTCTCCTCAAGATATCCGCCCATCTTTGGATAATAAAAACCTTAACATCAGAGAGAGCCTTGTAATTCAACAAGGATGCAATCACAGGTGTACGTTTTGTATCATTCCTTTTGGTAGAGGTAATAATAGGAGTTTTGATCCATTCTACTTAATTGATGAGGTGGAAAGAGTTGTAGAAAATGGTGTCAAAGAAATTGTTCTAACAGGTGTTGATATTTCAGATTATGGGAGCGATTTTGATCACAAATATAACATGAGCAATTTAATTTTAGATATTTTAGATAAAACTAAATTACAACGTCTTCGACTCTCCTCAATAGACTGTGTTGAAGTTGATGAAAATTTTAATGAGGTACTAAAAGATCAAAGAGTAATGCCGCATCTTCACCTTAGTATACAGTCTGGTGATGACATGATACTGAAAAGAATGAAAAGAAGACATAATTCGAAAGATGTATTTCAATTTGTTGATCGTTGTAAAAAAATTAGAAAAGATATTACATTTGGTGCAGATATTATTGCAGGATTTCCTACAGAAACGGATACAATGTTTAAAAATACATACAAACTATTAAAAGAAAATGGAATTTCTCATCTCCACATATTTCCTTTTTCTCCAAAAAACAATACTCCTGCCTCAAGGATGCCTCAGGTTTCTAAATCAATTATTAAAAAGAGAGCAAAAATTTTAAGAGATCTTGGTGTATTAATTTTAAATAAAGTAAAATCCAAACTTTCATTACCAAGGGAGATCCTTATTGAAGAGTTAAATTCAGGATTAGCTATTGGATATGATCAAAATTATATCAAACATAAAGTACCCTTGGTGGGCGTATCCATTGGAGAAGTTATCAGGGTTTAATGTTTTTTTTAAAAAAAATTTTTCAAAAGAATTTAAAAATAGATGAGATTGAAGATCTTTTGTTTGATAATGGTGTAGAGCCAAAATTTGCCGATTTAATTATTTCAAAAATAAAAGAAAATAAATCACAAGAAGAGGATATTAAAAAAGTTATTAAAGATGAACTGCTTATAAAATTCAAAGAAAAAAAATTTGGTGGTTTTTCTCCTCAAAGTAAAAGCTTATATATTATTGCTGGAAATAACGGCTCAGGAAAAACAACATTTATAGGTAAATTTATAAATTTATTTAAAAAAAATGGCTTAAAGCCTGCTGTAATTGCAGCAGATACATTTAGGGCTGCCGCAATCGATCAACTTGAACATTTCACAAATCAATTTGAAGTGCCCATTTATAAGGGTAATAATATGGAAGATCCATCTGCAGTCATTTTTCAAGGTATTGATAATCTGAAAGAGAGTGATGTTATTATTATTGATACATCTGGGAGACAGCATAACAACAAAAATTTAATGGCTGAGCTAAAAAAAATCTCAGATATCGTTTCAAAAAAATCTGAGCAATTTAATTTGACTAAGGCTTTTTTGACATTAGATGCTAATACAGGACTTGCATCAAAACATATAATTGAAGGTTTTCAAGAATATATCACTTTAAATGGCATTATTTTAAATAAGGTAGATTCTAATGCCAAGTATGGAGCTCTTCTAACAATAATAAATGATTTTGATATTCCTGTGGTATTCGAAGGATACGGCGAAGGCATGAATGACTTAAGAGAGTTTCAATTTGAAGAATATTTAGATAGACTAATATAAAATGAAACAACTCTTTGAATTTTTTCCCTTAATTGTTTTTTTTGCAGTCTATTATAAATCAGATAAAGATCTCTATTTAAGTATTGCTGCTGTAATAGTTGCAACATTTATCTCCCTTATTGCTATTTATTTTAAAGAAAGAAAAATTTCAACAATGATGTTAGTAAGTACAATTATCTTAGTAGTTTTTGGTGGTTTAAGTATTTTTCTAAAAAATGAGATATTTTTTAAAATGAAACCAACAATTATAAATGCTCTTTTTGCTGCAGTTTTAATTGGAAGTACTTTAATTAATAAACCTGTTTTAAAGTTATTGTTAAACTCATCACTAAAATTGACTGATGAGGGTTGGGGATTAATGAATAAAATGTGGTCAAGTTTTTTTATCCTTTTGGCAGTTTTAAATGAAATTGTTTGGCGGACTCAAACAACTGATGTTTGGGTAAATTTTAAAGTATTTGGCATAATGGGAATTACTATAGTGTTTACAATAATTCAAATTCCATTGCTAAAAAAACATTTTATTAATCAGCCATAAGGGCTTCAATTCCAGGTAAATCTTTATCCTCAAGCGCCTCTAGAAAAGCACCGCCAGCTGTTGAAACAAAGTAAAAATTTTCAAATTTTTCCTCAGCCATGTTAATTGCTAAAATTGTGTCTCCACCACCTATGACAACATCTGCTTGAGATTTTGCAAGGAGATGAGCTAAATTTACTGATCCCTTTGAAAATTTATTGTTTTCAATCATTCCCATTGGACCATTCCACAAAACGATATCACTGTTACCTACCAGTTTTTCTAAAACTGCGTGTGAGGAAACTGATATATCTAGTATTTTAAAATCGGAACTTGTGGAAAGCTCATTTATTAATTTATTTTCATTTGAGTCAAGTATAATATCTGATGGAAGGTGAATTTTACAATTTGTTGATTTAGCAGAATTGTAAATCATTTCAATCATACTTTCTGTGCCCTCTTCAATTAAAGAATTACTTACATTTATATTATTGTATTTAAAAAAATTATTAGCCATTGCCCCTCCAATAAAAATATCTGAGCAAGAGGATGTTAAAGATAGAAGTGTTTTAATTTTAGTTGAAACTTTTGAACCGCCAATTATTGCTAATTTTTTCTTTGGAGATTTTTTTATATTATCTATTGCCAAAACTTCTCTTTCAAAATTAAATCCGGGAGCAGATAAAATATTTTTAGCCATTTGGTTAACTGATGAGTGATATCGATGAGAGGCAGAAAAAGCCTCATTAACATATAAATCTAATTTATCTGTAATAGACTTACTAAAATTTAAATCATTTTTTATTTCTCCCTCAAAAAATCTTATATTCTCTAAAAGACTTATAGTTGGCTTATCAACATCTATTTTATTAAGACCACTATCTAAAAAAATATCATAACTAATAAAATTTAATTTTAACTCCAATATATGCTCAAACTGATCAATCAATTTTATGAAAGAATACTCCTCATCAAAATTTTCTTTTGGTCTTCCAAAATGTGAAATAAGAAAAATATTACATTGTTTATTTTTAATAAAATCGATCGTCTCCTTAGACCTATCTAGTCTTGTTTTGTCTGTAATTCTAAAATTTTTATCGATAGGAACGTTGAAATCGACTCTAATCCCTACATTTTGGATTTTTTCAAAGTTCAAATTTTTAAGAGATTTCATATTTACTCACATTTTTTTAATCATTTTAGGCTAGATTACTACTACTATATATAGTATAAAACTACCCATATAAGGAACTAAATAGAGTAGGTATATAAAAAATGTCTTGGAATAACCAGAAAATAGAAGATCTTAAAAAACTTTGGAGTGAAGGTGTTGCTACGAGCCAGATTGGTGTACAGCTTGGATTTACTAAAAATGCCGTTATTGGTAAGGCTTTTAGATTGGGCCTAGAAAGACGCCAAAACTCCAGAAAAAAATCAACTCAAAATCAACAATTTTCTTCTGTCACCATGTATAGGGAAACAAGTAATTCATCTTCCCAAAATGCTGTAAGAAAAGAGCCTGTTCGAAGAAGAGAAAAATTTAGTTTTAAAAAGAGTATTGTTGGCACCGGTAACTTTAAATCCTGTCAATGGCCAATTGGCGATCCACTTGAAGAGGGGTTTCATTATTGTGGTGGTCAAAATATTCCAACAAAACCATATTGTATTGAACATTATAAAAAAGCTTATAATGTCGATGAGAAATATTTAGATAAACTTTTAGACTTCTTACACGAGAAAAATTAATATTGTTTCTTTGGCGCGCTTGGCAGGAATCGAACC
>CABYTH010000018.1:0-20628 GCA_902521835.1 uncultured Alphaproteobacteria bacterium | reverse complement strand
CTTATTATCAATGATTAATGGTTTCTTATTTGGAACATGGATAGGTGGAGCTGTATCCTTAATTGGTGGAGCACTTGGAGCTTTTGGAATTTTTATATTAGCAAAAAATTTTTTCTCGGACTTAATTAAAAATAAATTTTTAGATAAATACTCTTCCATAGAAAATTATTTCAATAAAAATGATTTAGAGTTAATGATATTAATTCGTATTATTCCTGGAACTCCTTTTTTTATACAAAACCTCATTTTAGCAGGTCTTGGTGCAAACAATAAAAAGTTTATGTATACTACTTTGATTGGTCTAGCTCCTTGGTCATTTATCTTTGGTAGTATTGGACAAGGGTTGGAAGAAATATTTATAAACAAAACAGCTTTAAATTTTTCTCTAATAGCTCAGCCAGAATACTTAATTCCTCTCGGATTTATCGCTTTTCTAGTAATTATGATTATATTATTCAAAAAAAAATTTAAAAAGTAAACTTCGACTAATTAATTACATTAATTAGCTTATTTTTGAACTTTTTAAACTGTCCTAGTAATATAGGACTAAACCCAATTACTGAATGAAATTCTTTTTCAAATTTAATTTGATCTTCTTTATCAATAGATATCAAAAGAGGCCCATTTGTTTGAGGATCATAAAGTATGTTTCGTAATTTATTATTATCAGATATTGAGATTTCATTTACTGAGGATGAGTGATTATTTTCAAAACCTGTGCTTTTAAATTTATTTAAAATCTCAATATTTTTATTAATAAGTATTTCTTCATTGAGTTTTATTTCAGCAGATAATCCTGAAAATTTACAAATATCTGATAAATGTGATGCTAATCCAAAACCACTTATGTCTGTTGTAATTTTGCTTTTAAAACTTTTTGATATTTCTGATATTTTTTTATTTCCTTTTTTCATCCATGTCATCAATTTTTGAAAATCAAAACTTGATAAAAGTTCTGAATTATTAAAATAAGCAGCTAAGAGGTATCCTGTGCCTAAAGGTTTTGAAAGATAAATTAGTTCATTCTCTTGTGCTTGGCTTTTAGTAATTTGTTTTTCATATGAGCCATTCATTGTAATTGTAATACCAGGTTCTTTTGATTGATAGCTGTGTCCCGATGCAATAATTGAACCATCCTTTATGGCTTCTGATTTAATACCTTTCATAAAATATTCCATGAAAAAACTTTCTATAATACCTACAGAGAAGGGCAGGGCCTGTGAAACACTTATTGTTTTTACAGAACCCCCACTTGATAAAATATCATTTTGGGAATGCAGATAGCTAATAATTCCAAAATCAAAAGGGTTGAGTGATGTAAATAACTTTATGTGATCTATGCTTTGTAATAAAGATGAAGAATTAGTATTTATTATTGATGAATCAGGTAAATCACTGTGTGAATTGTCATCATTTAAAAAATTAATTAAGGTATTTTTTGATACTTTAGAGCCACAACCCTGGCAATACATCTTAATGTCTGTTGGCTTCTCTAATTCAAAATTTCTAAAAGACATATTTGAGTTATAAGTAAATTTAAATTTGTTAATAAACTTTCTATCAATCCACTCTTTAAGTTTCCAGCACCATCGACTATGAAAAGATAAGAAAAAATAATTCAATAATGCTTTATTTTTATGAGTGCCAATTAAATATAACCAGTTTTTTTGTGCTTTGAATTTTATTAGGGGCTTACCAGTTAATTTCGAAAAAACATTTTCTCTTAAAACCTGACCCTGACGAACTGCCATCACACCTGATTTAGGTCTAATATTATCTTCCACTGTACAGGCATCACCTGTAACAAATATATTTTTATCACTTGTAGACAGAAGATTATTATCTACAACTATAAATCCATTTTTATCTTTATTTAGATTACTCTCTGAGAGCCATGTTTCAATATTTGCACCAGAAGAAAGTAAATTTAAATCACTATCAAATTTTTCACCACTATTTAGGACTAAATGAGTTTCAGTTATCGAAACAACTTCTCCTAAATATTCTTTAATACCTAAATCAGATGAAATTTTTTTTAGGTTTTTTTTTGTTTTCTGATTTAGATTTTTTTCCTTTAAAATATTTTTTCCAAAAATAGTTATTTCTAAATTATTTTCATATCTTCTTAATAAGCTGAAAGCTAATTCATAAGATGCTATACCTCCACCAATAATTGAAATTCTATTTTTTTTGTTACTTATAATTTGATCAATCTGACTCAAGTTATTTACTAGTGAGCTAATGGGTTTTGCAAAAAAACATTTAGATAATTTTTCTATTTTTATTCCTTTTGTATTTGAGACCGAACCAGTATTAATTGATAATAAATCATAGTTTATTGATGGAAAATTTTTTAATACTACTTTCTTATGGTTAGTTTCTAATTTAATTACTTTATCTTTTATAAAAGTTGAACCTGCATTAAAGCAGAGTCTTTGAAGATCAATGCTTATTTCTTCTTTGCTAAAATCTTTATGGATATATCCAGGTGTCATACCTGAGTAAGTAGCTTCAAAATGCTCACTAATTAAAATTGTATGCAATCCTTTTATTTTGTTCATGCATAATTTCTCTAAAATTTGTACATTTGCATGCCCACCTCCTATAAGCACCAATTGTTTAATAAGGTTATTTTCAAACAAAATTAATCAACCGACCTATCAAAAAAATTGGCAAACATGAACATGATCTCAATAGTGCTTAAATTTGTGCTATTTTGCATACTAGGATAATCATTCAATTAAAGAGAAATTTCAATATTTTTAATGATTTTTGGCTATTTGATCTTGAAACCAGAAATTTATTTACCATTTACATATATAGCTTAGCACTCTATAAAAGTGAGTGCTAAAAACTTAATTTTAGATATAGAGGTACAAAAATGAATTTAAAACCCTTACACGATAGAGTCTTGGTTGAGAGAGTTGAACAAGAAGATCGTACAAAAGGTGGTATCATTATTCCTGATACTGCTCAAGAGAAGCCAATGGAAGGAAAAGTCGTATCCGTAGGTGGTGGTGCTAGAAATGAAAACGGACAAGTAGTTGCTTTAGATGTAAAAAAAGGTGATCGAATTTTGTTTGGTAAATGGTCTGGTACAGAAGTAAAAATTGATGGTAAAGAACTCTTGATAATGAAGGAGTCAGACATCATGGGAATTATTGAGAAGTAATTGAAAGGTATTTTATAAATGTCAGCAAAATTAATTCAATTTGGTACAGACGCTAGAGCAAAAATGCTAAAAGGCATAAATATTCTAGCTGATGCGGTCAAAGTAACATTAGGACCTAAGGGAAGAAATGTTGTAATTGATAAATCTTTTGGTTCACCGAGAACAACAAAAGATGGTGTAACGGTTGCAAAAGAAATCGAACTAGCCGATAAATTTGAAAATATGGGCGCACAAATGATTAAAGAAGTAGCTAATAAAACAAATGACTCTGCTGGTGATGGAACAACAACATCTACAGTACTATGTCAAGCATTAGCTACCGAAGGAATGAAAGCAGTGGCTGCTGGATTAAATCCAATGGATTTAAAAAGAGGTATGGATGCGGCTACGGATGCTATTATTTCTGAGCTTCAAAAAAACTCTAAAATTGTAAAGTCAGATAAAGAAGTACAACAAGTTGGCACTATTGCTTCAAACGGTGATGGTGAAGTTGGTGGAATGATTTCTGAGGCAATGCAAAAAGTTGGAAAAGAGGGCGTAATTACAGTTGAAGAAGCTAAAAGCCTAGATACAGAATTAGATGTTGTCGAGGGTATGATGTTTGATAGGGGCTACTTAAGTCCATATTTTGTAACGAATGCGGATAAAATGAAAGCAGAAATGGAAGATTGCTTAATCCTTTTGCACGAAAAAAAGTTAGCCAGTCTTCAACCAATGTTACCTCTATTGGAGTCAGTTGTTCAATCAACTAAACCTTTGCTCATTATCTCCGAGGATGTTGAGGGCGAAGCTTTAGCAACTTTAGTTGTAAACAAACTAAGGGGTGGATTAAAAATAGCTGCTGTAAAAGCTCCAGGTTTTGGAGATAGAAGAAAAGCCATGTTAGAAGACATTGCTATATTAACTGGTGGCCAAGTTATCAGCGAAGATCTAGGTATTAAACTTGAGTCAGTTACTATGGATATGTTAGGTAAAGCCAAAAGAGTTGTTGTAGATAAAGAAAACTCAACCATCGTTGGTGGAGCTGGCAAGAAAAAAGATATTGAGGCGAGATGTGATCAAATTAGAAAACAAATTGAAGAAACAACTTCTGATTATGATAAAGAAAAGCTTCAAGAAAGACTTGCAAAACTTGCTGGGGGTGTAGCTGTTATAAAAGTTGGTGGTGCATCTGAGGTTGAAGTTAAAGAAAAAAAAGACAGAGTTGAAGATGCTATGCACGCAACTAGGGCTGCAGTAGAAGAGGGTATATTACCTGGAGGTGGTACAGCTCTTTTATATGCTACAAGTGTACTTAAGAACTTAAAAGTAGACAATGACGATCAAAGATATGGTGTAGATATTGTCAGAAAAGCTCTTTCTGCTCCTTTAAAACAAATAGCTCAGAACTCAGGGTTTGATGGTGCTGTTATAGCTGGTAAAGTTCTAGAGAGCAAAGATAATTCCCATGGATTTGACGCACAATCTGGTAAATTTTGTGACTTGGTTAAAGCGGGTATTGTTGATCCAACTAAAGTCGTCAGAACTGCATTGATTGATGCTGTTTCAGTTGCAGCCTTGTTAACTACAACAGAGGCGATGATTACTGATAAACCTGAGGACAAATCATCTGCACCTGCAATGCCTGACATGGGTGGAATGGGTGGAATGGGTGGTGGAATGCCCGGTATGATGTAATCACTTATTTAAACAATATGAAAAAAAGCCGCTTTATGCGGCTTTTTTTTTAGACTAATATAATATCATTTTATGAATTTCATCGAAAATTTTTACATACAAATATTAAGAGTTTTTAGTGACGGTGTATTTGGCGTCAGCCTAGGTAATTTAGCGATTATTATAGCATGTCTTATTATTTCATTATTAATTAGAAGTCTTGTAGCTAGAGTTCTTGTAAATAAAGTTAAAAAGATTGTCTCAAAAACTGGTAACAAAGTTGATGATAAATTATTTGAGGCTCTGGTCCCTCCTTTTAGACTTTTACCAATTGTAATTGTTTTCCTTGCTATTACTTTATACTTTGATATTGAGTCTACTCTTGGTCTATATTTGCAAAAAATAAATAACACATTATCAACTATTTTTGTTTTTTGGTTAATCCATCAAGCGTTAATTCCATTTTCAAATTTATTTAATAGATTGGAAAGTATTTTATCTAAAGGGTTAGTTCTGTGGATTGTAAAATCTTTAAAATATTTAATAATTTTTTTAGGTATTGTTGCAGTTCTTGAAGTTTGGGGTATTAAAATCGGACCAGTTATTGCTGGTTTAGGCTTATTTGGAGTAGCAGTAGCTTTAGGAGCCCAAGATTTATTTAAAAATTTAATTTCAGGTATTATGATATTATTAGAAAAAAGATTTCAAATAGGTGATGTTATTAAAGTTCCTGGCCACACGGAGGGTACTGTTGAACATATTGGTTTTAGGTCAACATTAATTCGAAAATTTGATACAACCCCAATAACCATACCAAATTATATTTTTGCTGAGGCACCAATATTAAATTATACAAATAGAAATTATAGAAGAATAAATTGGACGATAGGTCTGGAATATAATTCAACACTAGATCAAATTAAAAGACTTACAGAAACTATATCTACTTATCTAAAGGAGAGTGAAAATTTTATAGTTAATGATAACTATAAATCGTTTGTAAGGATTGAGAAATTCAACGATAGTTCGATAGATATTTTAGTAATTTGTTTTACATCCACAAAAGACTGGGATAAATATCTTGAAATTAAAGAGCATTTGGCAATGAAAATAAAGGATAGTGTCGAAAAAATTGGGTTAAATTTTGCTTTCCCAAGTCAGTCAGTATATATAGAAAAGACTGAAAATAGTTAAATTCTGGATTTAAATTTATTAGTAAGCATTATTGAGGTATAAGGTTCAACTTTGACATGAAAAATTTATTGAACATATCAGACTTAAATCAAAATGACTTTGAAAAGATTTTACAGTTTGCCGAAGATTTAGATAGTAAAACTGAACAAACCCTAACTAATAAAAATATAGGTTTAATCTTTGAAAAAAACTCTACAAGAACTAGACTTTCATTTCAAGTCGGTATTAATCAACTTAACGGTAATTTTATAGACGTGAGATTTGAGGAATTAAATTTAAATAGATTTGAGTCTTATGAGGATACATTTGAAGTTATGTCTTGTTATTTAGATTACTTAGTTTTCAGAACTACTGACCATAAAAAATTAGAGCTAGCTTACAAATATTTTAAAAAACCAATAATTAATGCACTATCAGATTTATCACATCCGTGCCAAGCAATTTCAGATATTTACACATTAAAAAAAAAATTTGGAACAATAGATAATTTAAATATTGTTTGGATGGGTGACATGAATAATGTTTTATTTAGTCTATTAGAGGTAATAGGTTTTACAAGGAATACCAAAATTGATGTATTTACAGATAGAAAAATATATTCACAAAATAAAGGTAATTTTAATGAAAGTAATCATATCAATTTTCATTTTGAAATTAATGAAAATATCATATCAAAAGCTAATTGTATAATGACCGATGTATTTACCTCAATGAATGATAAAGAGGATAAAGAAAAAATATTAAGTAAATTTCAAGTTAATGATAAAATTATGTCTATGACAGATGAAAAATCCGTATTTATGCATTGTCTTCCGGCGAAAATTGGCTCCGAAGTGACTGAAGATGTAATTAAAGGAAAAAAGTCTATCGTACTTACTCAAGCAAAAAATAGGCTCGTAGCTCAAAAAGGTATTCTTAAATGGTTAAGTATCTAACCTTACTTTTATTTGTTTTATTCATTGGATGCGAAATGAATAGTGAGCAACTAATTAAATCTGAGAATATATATTTTGAAAATATTAAATTTAATGCTGTTTCTAAGGATTTAAAGTTCACAAATATTGAAGAAGGTCCAGAGGTAGAAATTACAAAAAAATTAGTGAGAGATTGGTTTAATAATAACATTAAAATTGACGGTTTTGATGGAAATTTAAGCATCAATGTTACCTCTATTGATATAAATAAAATAAAACAAGATGAATACTATAGATTTGAGATAAATATAAGTATTGAATTTTTGGAAACTAATGAGGTATTAAACAAAAGAAAAATCTATAAAATTAATTCTACAGAATATGGTGACATTGAGGGTAGTTTTTCAATAAAAGATACTGAAAATTTAAATAAGAATACTATTTCAAATAGTCTAAAAAGTATTAATCAAAAAGTATCAGGAATGTGAATTTAGTTAGTCCTTCCAGAATGATGGAAGTAGTAGAATTAAGATTGTGAGAAGCTCTAGTCTACCTAAGAACATAGTTGCAATTAATATTATTTTTGAATAGCTATCTAAAATTGAATAATTTCCATCTGGCCCAATGATTGGCCCCAGTCCTGGACCAACATTTGATATAGTAGATGCTGCTGCAGATATACAAGTTAAAAAATCTAGTCCGCTAAAAGATAGTAACAATGCAGATGTAAAAAAAGTCAAAATATAAAGAAAGAAAAAACTCATTACAGATTCGTAAGTAGTTTCATTAATTTTTCTTCCATTGAATTGACTCGCAATTATTGAATGAGGTTTAAGCATCTTTTTGAGATGCAAATTTATATATTTGAACAATATTTGGAATCTGAAAATTTTTAAGCCCCCAGTTGTTGATCCGGCACAACCACCAATAAACATTAGTATTAGAAATAGAACAGATGCATAATTGCCCCAATTTTCAAAATTATCACTTACATAACCAGTTCCTGAAATTATAGAAATCGTATTAAATGATACCGCTATTACTTTATTTAAATAATTTCCATCAATATAATTATTTGCGAAATAAAAAATAAGTAGAATAGCAATTAGTAAAATTAATATAAAAACTCTAATTTGATGGTCTTTAAAAATAGCAAATAAATTTTTTTTTGAAGTTTGTACAAGCACTAAAAAAGGAAGGCTTCCTAATATCATAAAGATTATTGCAACTAAAAGAATTTTATCATTATTAAAAAAAGCAAAAGAACTATCATAAGTTGAAAAACCACCAGTAGAAATTGTTGTAAAACTGTGAGAAATAGCATCAAATGGCATCATTCCACATACGTAGTATAGGAATATAAGAGTAACAGTGAGTGTTGCATAAATAATAAATATCCTCTTTATTACAGATGAAATCTTCGGAAGAGACTTGTCATAAGGGTCATCTCCCTCTAAATGAAATAACTGCATCCCCCCAATTCGAAGAAATGGCAATATAAATAAAGCTATTACAACAATACCAATACCACCAAGCCATTGTAAAAAAGCTCTCCATATTAAAATACCTTTAGGTAGTGACTCTATGTTGCTAAGAGTAGTTGCCCCTGTAGTAGTTACGCCACTCATAGATTCAAATAAGGCATCAACAATACCTAAATTTACTTCAGTGTATAAAAAAGGTACTGCACATAAAAAAGTCAATAATAACCATGACAATACAGTAATTATAAATGCTTCTTTCAGAGATATTTTTAAATCTACATTTCTATTTGTAATTACTAGAGAGCCACCAACAATTAAATAAAGTAATATTGGAACAGCATATGACTGCCATGACTCACTCTCATAAATAATTTCAACTATTAGGGGTATAAATAAAAAAAAACCAACAGCACATGTAACTGTTCCGCTTACCAGTGCTATAGGTTTAAGATTAAACATTTTGACGTTATTTTAATGAACGTTTTTTTTATTATATGGGCTATCTAGAGAAAATGCCGGTATATCTATTTTTAGTTTTTCACCATTATCTTGAGAGACTAAATAGAAGCCCTGCATAATACCATTGTTCGTTTTTAATGGAGTACCGCTTGTGTACTCAAATGACTCTCCAGGCTCGATTGTTGGAAATTCTCCCACAACTCCTTCACCTTGAACATTTATAACCTTACCATTAGCATCAATGATTAACCAATTTCTATGATTTAATTTGATTGAAGAGTTTCCAGAATTTTTGATATTAACTTGGTATGCCCAAACGAAATGGCTTTCCTGAGGGGATGATTGATCGTCTAAAAAATAGGGTGTTACAGTTACCGTGACCCCATTAGTTGTTTTAGAGTACATGAAATTAATATACCCCATAAATGGGGTATAGAGAATTAAATTGATTAATTAAAAAAGACCTTGAATTAATCCTTTTTCATCTAACATTATTGAATTAGCACTAGGTACTTTAGGCAGACCTGGCATTGTCATAATTTGACCTGTTACAACAACTATAAATCCTGCTCCAGCTGACAGCCTAACTTCTCTTACTGGGACAGTAAAACCATTTGGAGCACCTCTTAAAGAGGGGTTTGTTGAAAAACTATATTGTGTTTTAGCAATACAAATAGGAAGGTTTCCATAACCACTTTCTTCAAATCCTTTAAGTTGATCACTAACAGATTTATCTATCACAATATCATCAGCTCTATAAATTTTTTGGGCAACAGAACGAATTTTTTCTTCTAATGAAATGTTATCTTCATACATAAACTTAAATTTATTTGGATCACTTGACTCACAAATTTTGACTACTTCCTCAGCCAACTCTAAAGTACCTTCACCACCATTAGCCCAGTGCGAACAGAGGATAGCTTTTACTCCCAATTTTTCACAACCATCTGAAATAACTTTACCCTCTGACTCGGTGTCAAGTGTGAAACTATTGATAGCTACTATTGGTTGAAGACCAAAAGATTGAATATTTTCAATATGGCGTTGTAAATTCTCAAAACCTTTTTCAACTGCAGCAATATTTTCATTATTAAGATCTGCTTTTTCAACACCCCCATGTGACTTTAAAGCTCTAACAGTTGCTACAATAACAACTACACTAGGTGTTAACCCTGCTTTACGACATTTTATGTCTAAAAACTTTTCAGCACCTAAATCTGCACCAAATCCAGCTTCAGTTACCACATAATCAGCAAGTTTTAGGCCAGTTTTTGTTGCAATTACTGTATTGCAACCATGAGCAATATTTGCGAAAGGACCACCGTGAATAATTGCTGGATTATTTTCAAGTGTTTGAACTAAATTTGGCATTAAAGCATTCTTTAATAAAACTGTCATTGGACCATCAGCTTTTACATCTCTTGCATAAATCGGGGATCTATCTCTTCTATATGCAATTATAATGTCACCAATTCTTTTTTGTAAATCATTAATGTCATTTGCTAAACAAAAAATTGCCATTATTTCACTAGCAACTGTAATATCGAACTTATCTTCTCTAGGAAATCCATTTGAAATACCTCCGAGATTGACATTTACTTTTCTAAGCGATCTATCACCTAGATCAACTACTCTACCCCAAGTAATTCTTCTTTGATCTATTTGCAATTCATTTCCCCAATAAATATGATTATCAATTAATGAAGATAGCAGATTATGAGCAGCGGTAATTGCATGAAAGTCACCAGTAAAATGTAAATTAATTTCCTCCATAGGAACAACCTGAGCATATCCACCTCCAGCAGCTCCACCCTTCATACCAAAGCATGGACCAAGGCTAGGTTCTCTGAGGCAGACAATTGATTTCTTTCCAATTTTATTAAGGCCATCATTTAAGCCAACTGATGTAGTCGTTTTGCCTTCGCCTGCAGGTGTCGGATTAATTGCGGTTACTAATATTAACTTACCATCAGGGTTAGACTTACTTTTTTCAATAAAATCAAAATTTATTTTAGCTGCATCATGACCATAAGGAATAAGATTTTCCTCTGGAATATTTACTTTAGCGGCAACATCTCTTATGTGAATTTTTTTAGCAGCTCTTGCTATCTCAATATCTGACATCTAACTCTGGATCCTTTCCAAAAAAATCTGGTATACAATATACCAATATCTTTTTAAATTTTAAGCTATTTAAGATAAAAAAATTAGAATTTTCCTATTTTTTTTAAGCCTATGTGTCGCATTAGAATTTTTATTTAACAAAAAAGTCATTGTTCAATAATAAATTTATAATAGTTTAAAAATGTTGAAAATATTAATAATAGGGCTTGGTTATGTGGGTACTGCAAACGCAGTCCTTTTATCACAATATAATGAAGTTACCTGCTTCGATTTAAATGTCTCAAAATCAAATAACCTAATTAATGGTATTTCGCCTATAGAGGATAAAGATGTATCTGAATATTTATCCTCTAAAAAATTAAATTTACAATCAGCAGATAGCTTTCCTGCTGAAATTGATAATTTTGACTATGTGATAATAGCCACATCAACAAATTATGACATTGAGACAAATAAATTTAATACTTCCTCAATAGAACAATCATTAGAAAGTATTAAAAATTCTAAATCAAACCCAACTGTAATTATTCGATCTACAATTCCAGTTGGTTATATAAATAAAGTGCAAAAGAAATTCCCTGGGCTTGAAATTATTTTTGTGCCTGAATTTTTAAGAGAGGGAAAAGCTTTAAATGACAGTCTTTATCCTTCAAGAATTGTTATCGGCTCGCATTCTGAAAAAGGAAAAGAGTTTGCAAAATTGTTAATAGATGCATCGCTAAATAAAGATGTTCAAACTATTTACACAAACTCTACAGAAGCAGAGTCATCAAAATTATTTTCTAATGCTTACTTAGCAATGCGAGTTACATTCTTTAATGAACTAGACTCATTTGCAATGTCAAAAGGTTTAAATACAAAAGAAATTATTAAATCTGTAAGTCTAGATCCTAGGATAGGGGATTTTTATAATAACCCTTCATTTGGGTATGGTGGATATTGTTTGCCTAAAGACACAAAACAATTACTTGCAAACTTTGACAAAGTCCCTCAAAAAATTATGGAAGCAATCATAGAGTCAAATTCAATGCGAAAAGATTTCATAGGATTAGAGATTGCAAAATTAAAACCCAAAACAGTTGGTGTTTATAAACTCATTATGAAAGAGGGATCAGACAATATAAGAGAGTCAAGTATGCAAGGCATTATGAAAAGAGTTAAAGCAAAAGGTATCAAGGTGATAGTTTATGAACCTTTAATTAAAGATAAACAATTTTTCAATTCAGAGGTTTATCAAGATTTAGAATTATTTAAAAAAGATGCTGATTTAATTCTTTGCAATAGAAGCCATTCAGAGCTAAATGATGTACAAGACAAGATTTTTACTAGAGACATATTTAACCAAGATTAATACCAAGACTATAATTTTGGATAAATTTATTAAAAAAACATTGGAAATACATAGTATTTTTATATTTTAGTTTCACTCAAGATAGGTCTATACTGCGCGAACTTATATATATAAGGAGGAAACGATGACGATAATTAAAACATTATTTGCTTCTATGATACTAACATTAGGTTTGGCGACAGCAAACGCTGGAACACTAGATGTTGTTAAAGAAAGAGGCAACTTAATATGTGGTTCTAACACAGGACTTGCTGGTTTTGGAAATCCAAATGATGCAGGTGTATGGGAAGGAATTGACGTTGATGTATGCCGTGCAGTTGCTGCTGCGGTTTTCGGTGATGCTTCAAAAGTTGAATATGTACCACTAACTTCGAAAGTAAGATTTACTTCATTACAATCTGGTGAAGTTGATATGCTCTCTAGAAATACAACATGGACATTACAAAGAGATGTTGAATTAGGATTAGAATTTGTCGGCGTAAACTATTACGACGGACAAGGTTTCATGGTTAGAAAAGATCTTGGTGTATCAAGTGCTACTGAGCTTGATGGAGCATCAGTTTGTATTCAAGTTGGAACTACAACTGAAATGAACCTAGCTGACTATTTTAGTGCAAACGGAATGTCCTATGAGTCGATCCCAGTTGAAACTAATGCTGAAGCTGATGCTGCATATTTAGCAGGAAGATGTGATATTTACACAACTGATGCATCAGGTTTATACGCAAGTAGAGCAGGTTATCCAGATCCATCCGCACACATTGTCTTACCTGAGATTGTATCTAAAGAGCCTTTAGGTCCATCAGTAAGAGGAAATGATAGCGAGTGGGCTGATGTTGTTAGATGGTCTTTAAATGCAATGATTATTGCTGAGGAAAAAGGAATTACTTCAGGAAACGTTGATGACATGATTGCTAATTCCCCAGATCCAGAAACCCAAAGACTTCTTGGTGTGAAAGCTGGTTATGGTGCTTGGTTGGGCTTAAGTGATGATTGGGCAGCAAACATTATCAGACAAGTAGGTAACTACTCTGAGAGCTTTGAAAAGCACATCGGTGTTAATACTCCTATCAATATTGCAAGAGGTTTAAACGCTCTTTATAAAGATGGCGGTATTCTATACGCACCTCCATTTAGATAAAAATCTCTTATGTGGGCTATTACATGATAAATAGCCCACGTATTTAAAAAAACTTAAGCTAAAATACCAATAGATATGGAACAAAATTTTATTAGAAAGCTTATTTTTGATGAAAAAACAAGGGCTTTACTCATACAGACTATAGTTATTGGTATATTTGCAGTTTTAATTTACTTAGTAACAAAACAAACAGCATATAATTTAGAAAAAAGAGGCATTGGCACTGGTTTTGAATTTCTGAATATTGCTGCAGGATATGATATTAGTATTAGTCTCATACCCTACGATAGCAATGACACTCACTTAAGAGCTTACTTTGTTGGATTACTTAACACTCTAATGATAGCAGTTTGTGGTTGTTTCCTCGCAACCATAATGGGTTTTTTAGTTGGCATAATTAGGTTATCTAGTAATTGGCTATTTAGAAATATAGCTTATGTGTATGTAGAATTTACAAGAAATGTTCCTGTTCTTCTTCAGATAATTTTATACTACACAATTCTTTTACATCTTCCCAAGGTGAAACAGTCAATAATAATTTTTGATAGTTTTTACTTATCAAATAGAGGTCTATTTTCACCAGCACCTATTTTTAAAGATGGATTTTCAGTTGTAATTGGGAGCTTAATAGTAATGATTATTTTTACTTTTTTTTTAAAGAAATTCTTAAAAAAAAAACAAGAACTTACTGGTAAGCAGTATCCCATATTTTTAATTAATTCAGCTCTGATTATTTTTACTCCAATAATTTTTTATTATTTAATGGGAATGCCACTAGAATTTGATCATCCTGTAATGAAGGGTTTTAATTTTAAAGGAGGAATGGTTATAAGACCTGAATTTCTTGGAATGTTATTTGGATTATCTATTTACACAGCTGCATTTATATCTGAGACTGTTAGGTCAGGAATTATATCTGTCTCTAAGGGTCAAAGAGAAGCCGCGCAAGCAATAGGTCTTAAAGCTAATTTCATCATGCGATTAATTATCATTCCTCAAGCTTTAAGAGTGATAATTCCACCTCTTACTTCTCAATATCTAAATCTTACCAAAAATTCATCTTTAGGAATTGCCATTGGGTATGCAGATTTAGTTCATGGATTTGGAGGTATTTCTTTAAACCAAACTGGAAAAGCAATAGAAATAATGCTTATTGTTATGTCTACATATTTAACTATAAGTCTAACAATTTCTTTTTTTATGAATTTATATAATAAAGCAGTTCAATTTAAAGGAAACATATGACACCGAACACATCTTCATATCTAAGCCCTAACAAAATGTTAAATTGGTCTAAGAAAAATTTATTTTCGTCATGGGTAAATACCATTATGACAGTTATTGCCTTAATATTCTTATACGAAGTTGGGACTTTTTTCTTAAATTGGGCAATTTTTAAAGCTGACTTCATAAATAATTTTAGAGGAGAAACAATAACTGATAGAACTTTTTGCTCCAAAAATATTGAGGTTGGCCAACATGGAGCTTGTTGGGCAATTATATTCGTGAGGTTTCATCAGTTTATGTATGGTTTCTATCCGGTTGAAGAGGCTTGGAGAGTTAATTTAGTATATGCATTTCTCCCATTTGCATTAATTGGAGTTTTGTTTGATAAGTTACCTTTAAGAAGAGTTTTTCTTTATTTCACTTTTGCCTTTCCATTTATAGCTTATTTCATGCTTTATGGAGGCCCAGGCCTGAGTGTAGTTGCAACAAATAAGTGGGGAGGATTGCTAGTTACACTATTTTTAGGAGTCACAGGGATAGCCTTGGCATTTCCATTAAGCATCCTATTAGCTCTAGGAAGAAGATCAAATATGCCTATTGTAAAATCTATTTGTGTCGTATTTATCGAATTTATTAGAGGCGTGCCTCTAATTACGCTTCTATTTACAGCTAATGTCATGTTACCACTATTTTTGCCAGAGGGTGTAAAGCCAGACAACCTTTTAAGAGCGTTAGTTGCTGTTACCCTTTTTCAATCTGCATATATGGCAGAAGCTATTAGGGGAGGGCTTCAAGCTATACCAAAAGGTCAGATTGAAGCTGCCCAATCTTTAGGTTTGAATTACTGGCAAACTACTCGCAAAATAATCTTACCCCAAGCGCTCAAAATAGCTATTCCTCCTATAGTAAACACATGTATTGGTTTGTTTAAGGACACCTCTTTGGTATTGATTATTGGTTTATTTGATTTACTAGGAATTGGTAGAGCTGCTCTATCTGATATTACTTGGACAAAACTTTATTACGAAGTTTATGTTTTTGTATCATTAATATTTTTTATATTTTGTTTCGGTATGTCTCGCTATAGTTTATATTTAGAAAAGAAATTAAAAACGGACAACAGTTAAAAAAATGGAACAAGTTATTCAATTAGAAAAAGTGAATAAATGGTTTGACGATTTTCATGTACTTAAAGATATTGATTTAACAGTCACTAAAGGCCAAAAAATTGTAGTTTGTGGACCTAGTGGATCAGGTAAATCCACTATGATCAGATGTATAAACAGATTAGAAGCTCATCAAAAAGGTCAAATAGTCGTTCATGGAACTGAATTAACCAATGACTTAAAAAATATTGATATGATAAGAAAAAATGTTGGAATGGTTTTTCAACAATTTAATCTGTTTCCCCACTTATCAGTTATTGATAACATTACACTTGCTCCAATCTGGGTAAAAAAACTACCAAAAAAAGAGGCTGAGAATATAGCCATGACATATCTTGAAAAGGTAAAAATCCCTGAACAAGCTAAAAAATTTCCCGGGCAGCTATCTGGTGGTCAGCAACAACGAGTTGCTATTGCGAGGTCACTTGCAATGAACCCAGATATAATGTTATTTGATGAACCAACATCAGCTCTAGATCCAGAGATGATCAAAGAGGTGTTGGATGTGATGATACAATTAGCAGAAGAGGGTATGACTATGTTAGTTGTCACGCATGAGATGGGATTTGCAAAAACTGTAGCTGATCAAATGATATTTATGGACGAGGGAAGAATTGTTGAACAAGCAACCCCAGATGAATTTTTCAATAATCCTAAAAGTGATCGAACCAAACTTTTCTTAAGTCAAATTCTTAATCATTAAAGTAATCTAAGATGAATGAAGTTGTTATGGCTTTATTATCTGGGTGGATAATATTTTATTTTGCTGTATTTTTGCCAGGACCTAACACGTTTTTTGTAGCATCTGTTGGCATTAGTGGACAGAAAAAACAAATTTGGGGTGCTGCAGTTGGAACTGCTATTGGTTCTTTTACTTGGTGCTTACTTGCTACAACAGGTATTTCTTTTCTAATTTCAAATTTAATGGGGTGGGGTTTTGTTGTTTTAAAGGTCTTAGCTAGTCTTTATATGATTTATTTAGCATATCAAATTGGCAGTCAATACTTTAGCTCTGAAAATCAACTCATAAAACTATCTAATGAAAGAAATTTTTTAAACAGTATGAAAAAAGCAATAATTGTTGCTTATACCAATCCCAAAGCTTTCGCATTTTGGTCTGCTCTAGCAACTTTACAATTCAGTGAAAACCTAAATTTTAGTATCGCTCTAATTTTTGCAACAGGTAGTTTTTTTATTTCAGCAATGAATTATTCAATTATTGGCCACTTTTTTGGTATAAAAAAGTTTTCAAATTACTTCAATAGACCTAAAAATATTGTCAATTTAATATTTGCTGGACTTTTTATATTTGTAGCTATTGAAATTTGGGTGTTAGGCTAGGCAAAAAGCCCTAGATAGGGCTTTTTAAAATTTTCTAATAAATCTTCTATCTATCTCTTTTTGTCTTCTTTCAAGATCAATCATGTCGATAGCTTGAGATAAATATACCTCTTCTTTGTAAGACTTTGATTTTTGGTCATTTTTTCCATTAATCATTATTTTTCTAATAGATTTAAATAGATTGCTCATTAGGCAGCCTCTTTTAAGCTATTTGGAAATGACTGATTTCTTTGATACTCGGAGTAAGCCCATTGCCAATCTGTGCCATACTCAACCTTACAAAAATTTATAATACTGTCTTCTTTTTTACTAAAAAGAGATAACCAGAACCTTAAAGATCTTTCTGTAAATCCAAAAATTTTATTCATAATTTTATTTCCTTTCTTACATATATATAGTTTTAAAAAGAAGTTTTACTTTTGCTAAATAAAGACAGCTGATGTCTATTTATGAGACTTCAAACAAATTCATTAAATATTTTTAATTTGCATGTAGTCTAAGTAACAAAAAAAATGATAAATTTATGACATGGATTATAAAATTTTTGATGGCCATAATGATGTATTATTTAGACTATTTTTAAAGAACAAACCTGACTCCTATCTTGATTTTATCGATGGAGATAATGAGGGACATTTAGATCTTCCTCGAATGAACCAAGCTAATTTTAAAGGAGGCTTATGCGCCATATATGTTCCAACCCCAGAACAAGATATCTCTGATTCTGATAAGTTGGTCAACTATAAAGATATGGAGAAAGATGAGTATTTATTACCACTTCCAAGACCCGTAGACGTAAACGATGCATTACCAGTTGTTTTAAATCAATTGTCTATCCTTTCAAAAATTGAAAGAAACTCAAAAAATAAAGTTAAGATTTGTTTATCTGGCAAGGATTTGGAAACCTCGTTTAAACATGATGATCAATTATCTGTAGTAACGCATATAGAGGGCGCAGAATGTATAGATAAAAATTTTTATAATCTCGAAACTTTATTTCGAGCTGGTCTTAGGTCAATTGGGCCAGTTTGGTCAAGGCCTACTATTTTTGCAGAGGGTGTTCCCTTTGCATTTCCAACTTCACCAGATATTGGAGATGGTTTAACCGAAATAGGAATAGAACTAATAAAAAATTGTAATTCACTAAATATGTTAATTGACACTTCTCATTTAAATGAAAAAGGCTTTTGGGATATAGCAAAATATTCAAATTCGCCCCTAGTAGCCACGCATAGCAACGCACATCAGATTTGCCCACACTCTAGAAACCTCACAAATAAGCAATTAGATGCAATCAAAGAAACCCAAGGGATGGTTGGAGTTAATTTTGCCCCAGCTTTTTTGAGGAAAGACGGAAAAATGGTTTCTGATACAGATTTACAAATAATTGTTGATCATTTTAAGTACCTTATTGACTATTTGGGAGATGATAAAGTTGGATTTGGCTCAGATTTTGACGGTGCAATGATGCCAAAAGATCTGAATAGTGTTCTAGGTATGCATAAATTAATCGATCTATTAATTTCACAGGGTTTTAATGAAAACATAATGATCAAAATTTCACATTTAAATTGGATTAATCTTTTAAAAAGAGTTCTAAATTGATAAATATTCAATGAAGTGAAACTTTAGTATCAAAAAAATTCTGATATAATTTTCAAATGGGACTTCACTTTGACTATAAATCAAAAGCTGGTGAAAGAGCTATGGAAAAAGAGCGTAAGCGCCAAGAAAAACTTGCTGCTAAAAAGGCTAAAAGAGAAGCAAAAAGAGAAGCAGAAGAGTTAGCCGAATTAGAGCGCCTTACAGACCCAAATGCTCCAGCTGAGGGAAATCAGGAACAGTAATCTGATTACCTTCAAATATATTAATTTTTTCGATCGCTAGTATCGACTAGGATTTTTTTATCTTATAATTTTTTTGATCGTCTGTCATAGATCTGACTTGCCTTTTATACCATTCCTTAAAATCATTTGATGTGTCATCATAAAACATCACTTTCTTTCGAATTAAAAAAATACCAATATCACTCTCTGGAATTCCAATAAAAGTCTGTCTTTCTGTGTGCATCACTTTTACACTTTCTTGCAAAGGTTCGTGCTCACATAAATAATAACCATAATGCTCTCCCCAAACATATCTTATAATAGGAGTTGTTGCTTCAACCATCATCTGAACATATTTATCCTCATTTTTTAAAAAATTTTCCATACCTGGCACAGGTTGATGGATTTGAGCAAAACTAAGACCAATTTTTTCTTTAGGCACCCAAACAGAGGGAAATGAAACATGTAAAGCTATAAGTTTGTTACATCTGTGAAAAATGGCCATATCCTCTTGAAGATTATAACCAAGTTCTACAAAGTTATTAAAGTTAGTGTTTTTAGATGGGTATTCTTTTTTTAATATAGAATTTAACTTCTCGCATACAGCTATATCAATTTCTTTTGTAAAATAATCATCAATAAAAATATTTTCTTTACATTTTTGTTTCAAACTTAAATATCTTTCCTCATGCTCATCATATTCAATAATTGGAAGGTCTTTTATTTTTTTTATTCCAGGAGCTACAGAGTAAATAGGTCCATATGGTTCCCAGTCGATCATTTTGTAAATAAAATCAATACTCCTATAAAAGTGATAGCAATAATAATAAGTTTTTTAAATAGGATTTCTGGTATTTGTTTATGTATAAAATAACCCAGCCAAACACTTAACATAACTAAAAGAGCTATTGGATAGTATATTTTCACTATCTCTAAATAGCTTCCTCCCAAAAACATAAAAAATATTGCTCTCAAAGAGTTTATAATAAAAAAATATCCAGCCATAGTTGATCGTAACTCTTGTTTTGAGGAGAAATAATCTTTATACCCCATTAATACAAATGGTCCTCCAATAGTATAAATTCCTTGAATAAATCCACCTAGAATTACAAAAAAATTTTTCAAGAATTGAGGAAACCTGATATCAGGAAAGAATAAGTTGAAACATCCATAAATAATTAAAATTATTGCAAATATTTTTATTAAAATATCTGATGCAAAATAACTGATAAAATATGTTCCAATTAATGCACCAGGAATTGTATAAATTAAAATTTTGATCAGATGATTTAAAGAGACATATTTGTATGATTGAATTAAAACAGCTAAACCGGAGGATAGCCCAACAATCATTGCAAGCTTTAACAAAGAATTAAAGTCAAAGAAAAATCCACTAATTCCAAGAAAGATTATCGTACCACCAAAACCAAAAATACTTTCAATGGCGTATGCAAAACAAGCTATTAATGCAATAGTTGAAAAATTTGGCATTTAATTCTATTTAACAATTTAGAATGTTTTATGTTAAAAGTAATCTATGTATTTAAAAGTAATATTTTCTCTTATTGTAATA
>CABYTH010000017.1:0-21992 GCA_902521835.1 uncultured Alphaproteobacteria bacterium | reverse complement strand
TCCCATTATTGCAGAAATACGTGTAAGTAAAGCAAGGGCTTCTATATCTCCTTTTGCAATTAATGAAGCGCTTTCAATCATATCTTTCTCATATAAAGCTAAAAGAGAATAAGGTGCTGTTTGATAATCAGTCTTTAAAATTTTATGAGACATCAACCAATCAACTTGTGCAGTTGTTCGACAAATTACATCTGCAAAAGCAGCAGCTGTAAGTCTTTTGGGACACATGCTGAGAACCTCTAAATCAAAGAAGACACCTTGTGCATAATGCGCAACCAATGATTTTTTGATTCCATCAAAAGATATAGAGGCTGTGCCTGTTGTGTAAGCATTCATAGGAGTGGTCGCAAAAACAGAGTATGATTTTTTTTGGAGAAAAGTTGCATACTTTATACTATCGCTGACTGTTCCTGACCCTACAGCAATAACTCCATCGTAATCTTTAATTTTTTTTCTTAAGAATTCTACACCTTCTATACTTGAAGATGGGCTCTCCCATATATACTCATCTGCTTTTACTTTACCTTGAAGATTTTTATAAATTCTTGAACCAAGGGCTTTGTATGTAAATTGATCACTTACAATAAGAAGATTTTGGTTTGGATGTAATTGAGAAATCAATAATGACTCTTTACCGTCTAAGCTTTTATCTATTTCAATTTTTTTAATTGGGATGCCGTATTTTCTTTTATCTTCAGGGTTAACCCATTTGCCTGCAATTAGATCTTTTATTACGCCATTATAATCATTCATGATTTATATTTTTCAGTAAATTGAACAAGAGATTTATTAATTGATTTATTTGAGTCATAAACATTTTGGTAAATATTAATTAAATCTTGATATTTTGATTTGTTATCTAAGTTAGGTTCAATAAGTCGAGTTTTCCCTGACATATTTTCTGCAGACTCTTTTATGCTGCTATACCAACCTGCGCCATAAGCAGCTATCATACCAGCGCCCAATGAAGATGCTTCTACAGTGTCAGCAATAAGCACATTCTTTCCAGAAGCATCAGCCAACATTTGCACCCATGCAGGACTATTGGCACCTCCTCCTATTGCAAGATATTCTTTTACATTTATGCCTGTTTCTTTTTCAATATTTTGAGTTCTAAAAACGGAGTCTAGGGTCAATCCTTCTAATATCGATCTATAAACATGGTAGGGGGTATGGCTTATACTTAAACCAACTATAATTCCTCTTGCATAAGAGTCCCAATAAGGATCCATTACTCCACCAGTGTATGGCTGTAAAATCAATCCATCACTTCCAATTGGTATTTTATTAATTTGTTCCTCTAGGTTTTCAAAAAAATTTGGATCCTTCCTATCACCATGAATAAATTGGTCAACATACCAGTTGACTAGTAAAGCTCCTGACAATAGAACATTTTCCATTATAAAACCTTCTCCGTGTGCAGCAATTTCTGTTCTCCAATTTTTTGAAATTTTATAATCCTCTGACCAAACCCCGGAAACGACGGCTGTTCCAAGATTAATATATGCTCTATCTGATTTTGTACAATTTGTACCAAGACCAGCAAGTTGCCCATCGCCCCCTGCAGCAAAAATACTTAAACCCTCTTTTAAACCAGTTTGGTGAGATGCATCCTTTGAGACTTTGCCTATGCAAGTTCCTGGTTTGAAAGATTTAGGAAGTCTTGATTCATCAATACTCAAGTGTTCCAATATATCTTTAGACCAACATTTATTAACAACATCAAACATTCCATGAGGATCCGAACTAATCCAACCGGTGTTAAATTCCCCTGATAATCTATGAACTAAGAAAGCTTGAACATCTGCAAAACAAGCAACTTCATCAAATATTTTTTTTTCATTTTTCTTAAGCCAATAAACTCTATAAAGACATGGACATGGATCTTTTGGACGTCCTGTGATTTTGTGAATTTGGCCTTCACCCATTATAGAATTCAACTCTTCTACTTCCTCTACAGATCTTTTGTCCATCCAGACTGTAGCTGGGTAGACTGCTTTCCCTGATTTATCTAATTTTGCTAAAGTTTCACGTTGATTAGATATGGCTAGCCCTTCAACTTTAGTCATATCTATTTTTTTAGCTAACTCATTGGATGATACGCAAAAAGCTTTCCACCAATCCTCGACATCCTGTTCGAATTTTTCAAGACTTGGATTGTTTAAAGGAATATCACATCTGCCCTCGGCGATCGCATTACCTTTATCATCCCATGCAATTGCTTTAGTTGATTGTGTAGAACTGTCGACGCCAATAACTAGACGTGTCATTTAGTAATCTTGTTTTGTAGGAGTCACTACCACTTCTTGCATGATAACATTTTGTGGCATTTCATATGCAAAAAGTATCATTTTTGCAACATAGTCTGGGGATATTCTTCCTCCAATTCTTTCGATATTTTTTTTATAAGCTTCTAAAGTGTTAGGGTCGGTTATTCCATTTAAAACTTCTGCTTCAATATTTCCAGGTGACATTACTATCACTCTAACATTATGCGGTGACAGATAACCTCTAATACTCTCTGATATTGCATGGACAAAAAATTTTGTCCCACAATAGACTGTATGATCTTCATAAATTTTTCTTCCTGCTATTGAACTCATATTAACTATAGTGCCGCCCTTTCGGGCTTTCATGTTGCTCATCACAGCATAAATTCCATTCATTACACCTTTCGTGTTAACATCAATCATTTCATCCCATTCAGATGGATCTTGAGTTCCAATTTCTGCAAGTCTGGCCACACCAGCATTGTTAAAAATCATGTCAGTTGGTCCATACTCTTTTTCAGCCTCACGTATAGCAGCTATAAGTTCTTCTCTATCTCGAACATCTACTTTTCTACACATTGAGTTTTCTAATTTAAACGACTCCATTATATCTAATCTTCTTGCTATCAATAAAGTAGGGTACCCTGCCTTTGAAAACGCTTTTGCAGTAGCGGCACCTATACCGCTGCTTGCACCAGTTATAACTGCTAAAGGTTTTTTCATATTTTTACCTAACACATTATAACTAGGGTGGTTAAACCACCCTAGTTAATTTTTTTAATTAAACCCCAACAGTTTTGTTGAAGTTTTTAGCAATAGTGTCTAAACACTCTTTCGCTGAACCATACTCACCGGCCCAGTATCTTCCTAATTCTATAGGTATCATGTTACTAGACATATCTGCCCACTCAGGTAGGTCTGGTTCTGATCCCATGTCATTGAAGATTGCATCTCTAACAACATCAAGGTGGCGGGTTGTACCGTTACCACTTCTGTTATTAGCTTTGATACGCTCATCATCATAGACAGCTGATCTAGTTGGACCAGTACCACCACCAAGTGCAGTGATGTAGACTTGTGTCTCATAGCTAGTTGCCCATTGAGCAAATAACCAAGCTGCATCTTTATTTTTTGAATATTTAGAGACAGCTAGTGAAGATCCACCTTGGTGTGCAACACCTGGAATTTCACCATAACCACAATCATTTGTTGATCTTAAAGGACTTGCTGGAGCTGGGCAGGCTGCTGCCATCATTTTTCCTTGAACAGCAGACTCATCTGAGTCCCACCATGGGAAGAATTCACCCCATGAGATTGTTTGAGCAGAACCACCTTGAAGGATATCCTGTCCTTGACCATCCCATGTCCAACTTGTAACGCCCGAAGGCATGTACTCTTTAAGTTTAGTCCAGTAATCCATACCAGCAAGGCCATTTGCATCATTACCAGCAAAGCTTCCATCAGGATTGGTAATTGAACCACCAAATGCCCATGCGAACATTGTCCAGTCACACTCTAAGCTGTAGTGTCCTGATTTCATCTGACCGTTGGTACCATATATTGGTCTTCCGTCAGGATTTAAATGACCGAGTTTTGCTGCCTGAATTACTTGTGCATTGCTCATGTACTGATCAAATGTTGTTGGAACACTTAGTCCAAGCTCTTTGTAAACATCATCTCTGTACATCATAATAAAGACAGGAATGTCATAAGGAACACCAACCATAGTGCCGTCGTACATGGAAATACCATCCACGAGAGGTCCTAAGAAGTCGTCAAAGTTATAATTAGGCATTGCCAAGTCAGGCTTTGCTGCATAAAGTTCTCGAGGGTCTTCTGCATCACCCCTGAAAGCTGCCATCCAACTCTGATCTAGATAATAAGTATCATAAGTTCCTAATCCTGAGGCAACGTCTAAAGTTAGTTTCTGTAAAACTTGCTCTAGAGGTAGAACCTCGATGTTAACCTTAATCCCTGTAACTTCCTCGAAGAAAGGTTTTAAAGTTGAGTTAATTGCATTGGATGGAGGAGTTGACTCAGTAGCCAAAGAAACTGTTTGGCCTCTGAAAGGAGATGATACATCTCTTAACCAATCCATCATGTCCCCTCTCCATTCAATGTGAGAACCTGCATGAGCTTGAGGTATAAACTTCCTACTCATAGTTCCCATTGTGCCCAAGCAACCAGCGCCTAGTCCAAGCATTCCGGCATTTTTAAGAAAATCTCTTCTCTTCATACTACCGTTAACATACTTGCCTACGACATTTGCAAGGTGCATTTTTCTATACATATCGCGCATATGAATATCCCTCCGATATAAAATTTTTGCATAATCATCCATGCTAAGCAAGAAGCTTGGTATAGTTATGCACACATTAATAATTTATTATGTTGACTTCCTCTTATTATCTTAAGGTTGATTTAGAATATTTAATAAGAAAATAAAGGTATTTTAAAATAAACTCTTTTAAATTTAAGTGTATAGTCTCACTATGGCCGCGCAAAAGTCTTATTCTTTGCCAAGTTTTATGAATTCTGACAGTTCTCTGCCTTGGCTTTTGCCATTGATCACTATGCTGATTGTATTTGCAATTATTCCTTTCTTTTACAATATTTACCTAAGCTTTCATGAGTTTGTCCCAGCTAAAAGGGCTCTTCTTTTTGTAGGATGGGATAACTGGATAAGACTATTCACTGATGGAGTATTCTGGGGATCCTTAAAAGTGTCTTTATATTACACATTTATGTGTTTATTAATTCAACTAGTTTTGGGCATGGGAATTGCTCTACTTATTGACTCCGATGATCCTGGATTTGGAATTATAAGATCAATTTTAACTCTCACTTTAGTAATACCTCCAGCAATTGCTGGTATGATTTTCTTAATAATGGAGGATGCTAATTATGGTTTAATACCATGGCTCTTAAAATCAGTTGGGCTTATAGGTCCTGAAGATACAATTTTAGCAGATCCAACACTAGCCCTGTGGGGTGTAATGATTGTTGATATTTGGCAATGGACTCCCTTTATGGTTTTAATCTTAGTTGCTGGTTTAAGATCCCTTCCAAGTGAACCTTTTGAGTCAGCTGTCATAGATGGTGCAAGACCTTTTCAAGTTTTTAGAAGATTAACACTACCAATGCTTCACAAAGTTATTGCAGTAGCAATTTTGATAAGAGGTATAGATCTATGGAGGATGGTAGATTATGTATTTGTTTTAACATCAGGTGGGCCAGGCACAGCCACTTACACTTTAAGTTTATATTCGTGGCAAAGGTTTACTTTTGTTCAATGGGGTTACGGAGCAACGATTAGTTTATTTTCTTTAATTGTAATTTTAATAGTTGGAAATGCATTTATTCATTTCGCAAAAGTAAAATGGTGAGGAATTGAATAAAGTATTTAAACAAGTATTAGGTTGGTTTATTGCTGCGATATTTTTCTTTCCTATATATTTCTGGATTACCGTATCTATTAAAAAGGATAAAGATATTTTTGCTCTACCACCGAAATTATTTGATTTTGAAGTATCATTCGCTGCTTATGAAGAGGTGTTTGGTATTTCTCGCTTTCTCTATGTAGAGGATATGGGTGCTGTCCGACCTGGCGGTGGAGATTTTTATATGATGCCAAATCTTGTGGATAGTATCATTATTGCTTTAGGCTCTACAGGTATAGCAATGCTTATATCTATACTAGCAGCGTATTCTCTCTCAAGATTACCTATAAAGGGTCAACAGCATTTTATGGGATGGATTTTATCAACAAGAATGATGCCCCCAGTTGCAGTAGCAATACCAATGTTTTTTATTTACAAAAATATAGGCTTAATGGATACGCATCTAGGTATTATTATTATTCACGCGTTAATGAATCTCCCACTTGCTGTTTTACTAATGAAAAGCTTTTTTGATGACATTCCAAAGGACATAGATGAAGCTGCGTTACTAGATGGGGCTACGAGATTTTTTGTATTTTGGAGATTAGTAGTGCCTCTGGCCATAGGTGGAATAGCGGCAACTGCTGTGCTTTGTTTTATATTTAGTTGGACAGAATTTATTTTTGTTCTTATGCTTACACAAACGGGACTAAAAACAATTCCTGTGGTTTCCACATCTTTTGTTACTTCTACTGGAACTGCGTGGGATAATATGGCAGCATTAGGCACAGCCGCAATTATACCAGCCTTCATTTTTATACTTTTAGTTCAAAGACATTTAGTCAGAGGATTGACTTTAGGTTCAGTAAAACAATAAGGTAGTTTGATTAGAAAAATTCTAGCATTCTCTATTGCTTTAATTTTTATATTTCCAATATTTTTTCTAATTACATCCTCTTTTAAAAATAATATTGATCTTTTTTCATTGCCCCCAAAATTATTTCTATTTGATATTGACTTTTCAGCGTATGAGAGAGTTTTTGGTTTTTCAAAATTACTAAAATTTGACCCTTCTTACGGTGAGCTATATTTAACATCAAGGATATTAGATAGTTTAATTGTAGGAATTGGTTCATCATCTCTAACATTGTTAATTGGAATTTATGCTGGTTACTATATTTCTAGAGCTCATTTCAAATATAAAAATTTTTTAATCATGTCAATTCTTAGTGCGAGGATGATGCCATTAATATCAATTGCCATTCCACTATATTTTGTTTACGAAAAAATTAATCTCCTTGATACATATGTTGGTTTAATATTAATTCATACATTTATAAATCTACCTTTGGCAGTTCTTTTATTAAAAAGTTTTTTTGACGAAGTGCCAAAACAAATCGATGAAAATGCTTTTATAGATGGTGCGAGTAAAATTAAAATTCTACATGAATTAATTATACCGTGTGCAAAAGGTGGAATAGCTGTCACATTTATATTATCTATAATATTCAGTTGGACAGAATTTATTTGCGCATTAATGATTGGACAAATGAAAATTAAGACTATCCCGATACAAGCGTCTATAATGAAAACTATACCCAGTTGGGATATGATGGCTGCTTTTACAACAATTTCAATAGTCCCAGTATTTATTATAATTTTAATGGTTAGAAAACACTTTGTCAGGGGGTTGACTCTAGGAACTGTTAAAGAATAGTTTCTTAATACTTTATGAATTTCAAAGAAATGAAAAAAGTTTCATTCTTTATCCTTACCTTGAAAAGATTTTAAAATTTTATTAAATAAAACTATTGTAATTTTAAACTAATACTAGCTATCTAACTGATTAATTTTATCAACTTTTTTTCCAGATCTCTCAGACTGAAAATTATTTTTCAACCAAATATCTGTATACATAATTGCATTGGGAGCACCTGTAATCAAAGCACCAAAGGTAATAATTTGAGCATTGTTACTTGCAATAGATCTCTCTGCGGTGTATGCATCGTTCACACAAACCGCCCTCACACCTGAAAATTTATTAGCGACAATAGCCATTCCAGCACCAGTTCCACAAACTAGAATTCCCCTTTCAAATTCACTATCTTGTACCTTTTTAGCTAATGTTTTACCAACGTCTGGATAATCTACTTGTGAGTCATCAGTGACCCCTACATCCTTGACTTCAATACCTTTAGACTCTAGATGCTCTTTAATTTCATCTTTAAGATTTTTTCCTAAATGGTCTGCACCAATAACAATTTTTTTGAGCATAACTAATTATATATTTAAATTATTCCAAGGTATATGCAGTTTTTCGTTTTGACAGATACATCTCACTAAACTCCCCAAAATTGGAAGTTTATTTTGTTTTACCAGTTTGTTAAAAAGATGGTCTAATTCTCTAATGGTTTGTGCTCCTTCGACAGTTTCATCTTTTAATTCCTTAGACATGATATCCTCATATGTTCTGTTCTTTGCTAATAAATTACCTAAAAGACCGTTTCTTCCAGTTCCTGAAGTAACATGTAAGTCTCCAATCCCAGATAGCCCAAATACTGTTTCTTGAAGACCACCTATTAATTTTACAAAATGGCTCATCTCATTAACACAGTGTGAAAATAATGCGGACTCAGGATTAAAGATTTTTTCTTCATTGGAGAAATACGTTTGTGAATAACCAACAGCAATTGCGTATATGTTCTTAAGAGCTGCGCAAAGCTCTGAGCCTAATAAGTCAGTCTGTACATTTACTACATAATAATCATTTTTGAATATATTGGATAAATTCTTAGCAATATCTAGATCAGGATTTACAAAACATATATTTGTTAAATTTTTTTTTGCTAGCTCAACTGCCTTACAAGGACCAGTAACCGCGGTTAAGGTGAAATCTTGATTAATTTGTTTTTTAATTTTATTTGGGAAAATATCTAACTCTTCTTTTTCGTTAATGTACAGACCCTTAGTAACTATAAGGAAGTGTTTATTCGTAACATTAAAATTTTTAATGAAGTTAATGAACCAATCGACACCTGATGAACTAATTCCAATAACAATGACATCAGATGTATTAATGTCCTCTTGAGACATTTCATTAAATCTTATTGCTGACGTATTTGTTAATTTAATACCGAGTTTTGGGTGAGAAGAGTATTTATTAATTGAATTAATTATGTCCTCATCAAAATTAGTTCCAACGAGTTTTGCTTCGTGACCATTTGAAACTGCTGGAACAGTAATTGCTGTTCCCATAACGCCTGCACCTATAGATAATATCTTTGACATTACGAAATAAATTGGCCTCCATTAACCTCTAATATTTGTCCAGTTATATAGCCACTCATTGTCTGTGAGGATAAAAAAATTATTGGCCCCACGCAGTCCTCTGCTGAGCCAAGTCTTTTCATTGGTATTTTTAATCTCGTTGCTTCTAATTTTTCTGGTGAAGAATATTGTTCATGAAACTTTGTGGTAATTGTGCCAGGTGAAATAGCATTTATTCTTATGTTGTAGGGTGATAATTCTGAAACAAGCGATCTAGTAATTCCTGAAACAAAAGCTTTAGACGCAGCATATACACTTGAACCCACACTACCTCCTGTTCGCGCACTGATAGTTGATACATTAATAATATTTCCATAATTTTGTTTTTTGAAAATTGTACACGCACTTTTTGTTGCAAAATATGCAGATTTGGCATTAAGATCAAATATTTTTAAAAAATCTTTTTCACTGATTGTTTCTAATTGATATCTTCCTACCATTGTTCCAGCATTATTAACTAAAATATCTAGACCATTTAAATAATTTATAGCATTGTTCATAAAGTTATCTACTTGAGATAAATCTGTAAAATCAGATTTGAATATTTTAAAATTTTGGCTTTGAGATTTAGCTTTTATTCTAGCTTCAAGATCATTAATTGATTGGTTACCATGAAAAATTACATTAGCTCCCAAGTTTAAAAATTCAACGCCTGTCTCAAAACCTATGCCTGTACTTGAACCCGTAACAATAATCTTTTTGTTTTTGAATTCACTAAAATCAAATGTCATTTAAGTCTATCCATTATATAGTCTGGCTTTCCAGTGATTTGAAAATCCGATCTTATATTATCAATTATATCGTTCGTTGGTATGTTTTGCATAAATTCTTCTTTATGAATTCCAGAGGTGATCAGTAATGAGTCTATACCAAAGCTATTGGCGCCTGCAATATCATTAAATAAAGAGTCCCCTATCATCAAAGTTTTTGATTTATTACTATTGGATAGCTCTTGAACATAATGAAAGATTTCAATATTTGGTTTACCAATTATAAATGTCTGCCCTCCCATTTTTTTGTACTTAACTGCAAGATCTCCTGTTGAGGGATGAATATTTTCTCCAGAAACACCGAGAATATCAGGATTTGAGCACACTAAGGGTAACTTCATTTCTATAGCTCTCATATAAATTTCATCAATTAAATCAGTTTTTTTTAGACCAGTGGTAGAGGTTAATAAAAGAAAATTAGCATTTTCTATAGAACTCGTCTTTTCAAATGTTGTGTTTTGCAATAAGGGGTAATCTGTTGCAACCACAAAATATTTATTTCCAATATTTTCAAAGGGGCTCCTTTTAGATTTTAGATATTCTAAGCACACATCTCCTGATGTAATTAAATGAGATTTTAAAATATTTTTTGCACCCATTTTTATCAAACGATCAGTATTATCTGAAGATTTTTTTCCTGAATTACTAATTATATAAATTTTTTTATTTTGTGATTGTAAATTTGAAAAAACTTGTTCTGCTTCATTAAAAATATTTATTCCATCATGAACAACTCCCCATTGATCAAAATAATAAGTATCGTAATATTCTGAAATTTCTTCAAGAGATAATAATTTTTTTACCATTTAAAAAATATTACCCATTGCTAAAAGAGCAGATCCAAAAGAAGCATCATTTGATAAAGGCTTATTTAGTTTAACACCTAGAATTTTTTTTCTAATTTCATTCCATTTTAAATTTTTTCCTCCACCTCCTATTGTAAAAATAGTTTTAGGATATTTACCACCTATCTCTAATATCTTTTCGTAACTCAATTTTTCAACATTAGTTATACCCTCAAGTACAGCCTGAAAAAATTTTATTTCAGAATCAGGACGAGGTTCTAAGATTGGTAGTTTGTTAGGGTCGTTAAAAGGAAATCTCTCACCTTTTTGTGCCAGAGGATAGTAATTTAAATTCAATAGATTATTTGGATCTATATCTTTTGATAATTCCTCTATTCTATCTGAAAATAGTTCTTTCAGAATTTTTCCTCCAACATTGGAAGCTCCTCCGGCTAACCAATTTTCGCCCAAACGATGACTGTAGATCCCAAATTCCTTATTATAAATTGGCTTATTAGAGATAGCTTTTACTACCAGAGTTGTGCCAATTGAAGAAACTGCTTCTCCTATATTTTTGGCTCCAGTAGCTAAAAATGCTGCTATGCTATCCGTAGTGCCTGCTATAACCTTGGTTTTGTTATTAAATCCTAAATCAATAAGTTCAGAGTTTCTTAATTCACCTATAGACTGTCCTGGTATTTTTATATTTGGTAAGCTACTCATTTCAATAGGTAACTGATCAAACCATTTTGGCCAAGATCTTTCGACACAATCATAACCTAGTTTAAGAGCATTATTTTCGTCTGAATAGGTATAATCATTAATTAGTTTACAAGCTATCCAATCTGCTTGATGAAGTATTCTATATTTTTCTTTTTTAAGTTTATTAATTAATGATAACGCCCTTACTAATGCATTAGTAGAGGTGGATACAATTGGATGGTTATCAGATATACTCTCAACTAGCTTAGACTCTTTTACAGCTGAAGCATCATTGTACATTAATGCATCATCTAAAGGGTTACCAAGATGGTCGGTTATAAGTACTGTACCTGATGTTCCATCGATTGATAATCTTTCAATTTTATTTAATTCTATTTTAGTTTTTAAAAATGTAAGATTTTTAATTAACGCACTCCACCATAAGCTTGGATTTTGATAAACTAATGATCCCTTACTAATTGGGCTGTCAATAGAAACTGAAAAATTAATTAATTCTTTTTTATTCTTATCAATAATAGAAGATCTGACACCAGTCGTTCCAAAGTCAATCCCGAGAAAAAGTGACATTAGTTTATAGATTGGCGATATATCTCAATATCCCAATTCAATAATTCACTCTCTTGATGACTTGATAGAAATTTAAAAGACTTTGATAAATCAATTCTTAGCAGAACTTCCAAAAAACAGTCGATCATTTCTTTTGCTGCTGGAATAGCTAGAGTGTTTTCAAAAAGACCTTTTTTTTTTAGAATTAAATAGGGTGGAAGATTAATATTCTTTCTTTTTAGATTTTGAATAAATTCATTTGCTTCTTTCACCTCTGAAAATGTAGGTATGCCAGGGCCTAAGAAAATTACATGATCTGGATAAAATGATTTAGAGAAAAGTGAGAATAATTTTTCATTCTGTGTTGAGAATAATTTATATTTATCAGTATTTTTATGAATATAACCACCAATATTTGTAATTTTCTCTAAAAAATCGAGGCCTAATTTTTCATTTCTAATTAAATCTAATTTTTCATGAATTTTTAAAAGCAATTTATAGGTATCCTCAATATCATCACCCGCAACTATCAATCCATGATTTTCGAGAACCAATATGTTAGTTGAGGGTAAAATTAGTTTTTTTATTTCCATTGTTAAAGTAAAACCAGGTCGACAGTATGGAACAAAAATGAAATCTTCATCGAGGTATTTTCTTAAATCAGACTCACTACTTTGTGAAATTGCATTTGCAATTGTTGCAGTAGAATGAACATGTAAAACATATTTACGGTTAATTAATGCATGAAATGAAGTTTCAGATGAGGGATGCAAATTATTTTTAGATATTATGTCATCTATAAAATTATCTTCTTTCCCATTATTTATTTTTTCAGTAATAGAATTTAAATCAACTTCAACAAAAATATCTTTATCTAAAGAATTGATTAACCAAGTTCCAGATGCTTTAATTAGCATTCTCCCATCAGACTTAATTGAAGTATTCCCACCTGCGGCTTGAACTAAATGACTATTTGAGCCAAGTTTAAAAGAAATATCTTTAAAAGATTTTAATTCTTCCTGAGGAAATGAAGAATTAGTATTTACCATACATTTTAATAGCCTCAATTATTTTTTTCATATGTTTCTTTTCGACCAATTGAGGCTTACCATTTATTTTTGCAATAGTAATTTGCTTACATAAAATTTCAAATTCTTCAGTTAAAAACATTGCTTCATCTAAATTTTTACCACACGTAATTGTACCATGATTTGCTAATAAACATGCTTTCCTTCCTTTAAGAGCTTTTAAGGCTGCGTCTGATAATTCTTGTGATCCTGGTAATGCAAAAGTAGAACATTTAATTGTGTCACCACCTAAAAAAGCAATCATATAGTGATAGGCTTTTATATCCTTTCCTAGTATCGACATTCCTGTGCCATAAGCAGGATGATTGTGTACAACTGCATCAAATTCTTTTCTTCCTTTTAATATGTCAAAGTGAAATCTCCACTCACTTGAAGGCTTCCATATTCCATGAGATTTGGTTTTAGAGTCTACAAAAACTATATCTTTAGCTTTCATGCCTTCATAGGAAATGCCAGATGGTGTTATAAGCATCCCATCTTTCCATCTTACGCTAATGTTGCCCGCTTTACCTTGATTTAAGCTTTTTTTTTCCATTAAAAGGCAAGCTTCTATTATCTGTTTTCTTATTTTTATTTCATTTTTTGTCATTTAACAGATCCTATTCACGAGTTTTTTTCCATCAATATAGTTTCGAACATCTTTTGCTATAACTTCAGCTGCGTAATACGCTGTTTTTACAGAAGCGCCAGCTATATGAGGTGTAATAGTAACATTATTTAAATTTTTAAAAATATGATTTTCTGGTAAAGGTTCCTCATAAAAAGTATCTAAGGCAGCACCCTTGAGCTTTCCATTAGATAGTGCATCGTGAAGTGCTTTATAATCTAACAATGGTCCTCTAGCAGTGTTAATTAAATAACTATCTTTTTTCATGAGGGAAATTTCTTTCTTCCCTATAAGATTAACTGTTTCTTTTGTAACTCTTGCATGAATAGATACTACATCTGAAATCTCTAATAAGTTTTCTAAAGATATTTTTTTTATACCGTCCGCGATATCTTCCTTGTTTAATTCTACATATGGATCAGAAAAAACAATTTTACATCCAAATGGAACTAATAAATTTTTTACTAATTTTCCTATATGACTATATCCAATGAGGCCTATTGTTAACTCACTTAATTCTCTACCAGTTTTATCTAGGCGATATAAATCACCTCTCCACTCTCCTTGCATTAATGTGGTGTGTCCTAAAGTGATTAATCTTGTTTGTGCTAATATTTTTGCAACTGTAAACTCTGCTACAGCAGAAGCATTTCTTCCAGGAGCATTTGCAACAATAATTGATTTTTTTTGGCAAGCATCTATATCAATGTTAACCGGCCCCCCTCTTGAAACACCAATGTATTTTAGATTTTTCACATTATCTAAAATTGACTCACTGACTGGTGCAAGATCAGTTACTAATATTTCACTATCTTCAATAAAATTTATTACGTCTTCTTCATTTCCGAGATATTCTTTAATTTTACTAAAATTTCCCTCTCCATAATCATTATGAAATGGTGTGTCAGGCCAGTTAACATCTTTTAATTTAAAATTATGATCATTTCCAATTTGATTTATAAGTGCTGATTTAAATATCCCAGATGTAACAAAACTGTCTCCGTAAATACTAATTTTCATTTATTTTGTTTTGAAAATTATAATTTGAATTCCAAAATTCACTCATATTTTCATATCCCTTCTTATACACAGAAAATGCTTTTTCATAAATAATTGATAATTTTTGATCATATTTTTCAACATTTTTTAGATATTGGTTTACCCATTTGTCATTAAGATCCTCGTATGACTTGGCCTCGTTTAAAGCAATCATTCCTACCATACATGCACCAGCAGCACCTTGTTCACTGTTTTCAATAACCTGAGTATCTAATTGATTAACTGAACCAACAATTTTTCTTACTAGAGAACTATTACTTGCGCCACCAGTTAACCTAAGAAGTTCGAGCTCAGCTCCAAACTCCGAATAACAATCTTTGCACGCATAAGCTAATGACTCATACAAAGCCCTTACTAAGTCATAAACTTTTGTAGTTGTATTAAGACCTAAAAATTGCGCTCTAGCCTTAACATTTACAAATGGCCCTCTTTCTCCATTAGGGGAGATAAATGGATGATAAAATATTTTTGCAGGATCAGCCAACGATGCATTTTTTTCAAATAGCTCAAGAATATTTTTTTTTTCAAGGTCACTTCCATTAATATCTTTAAAAAAAGAATTAAAAATTTCTATTAGCCAATCGGTGTTTAATGATGCAACCATATTTGAAACCATTTTTGCATTTGCAGGAGAGCCTGCTAAAGAACAAGTGTATCCAAGTTGTTTCTTAAAATTAGGTTTCTTATTTTCAAAATCTGTAAAAATATGAATTCCAGCTGTACCTAGAATTGTACAACCTATTTTTTTTTTCTTATCAACGAAACCACTTCCTATACCTGAGCATACAACATCTACAGGTGCCAGCACTATTGGCAATCCTTCATTTAAAGATATTATTTTTGCTGATTGACTAGAGAGTTTTCCAACATAATCGGTGCTATCAACAGGTTCAGGTAATTTTTCTTTCATTTGCTTAAAATTGAAAATTTCAAATACTTCATTCTTGTATTTTCTTTCAATTGGTGACCCCCATGTCATAAAAGACTCACTAATATCTGTAACTAGTTCACCAGTAAGCTTATAAAATATCCAATCTTTACATCTGATAACTTTGTCAATTTTATTAAATCTCTCAGGTTCGTTTTTAAAGATATGAAACATTTGACCACTTTGCATAGAGGGGTTCAGACCCGTATGAGTGATTTCAGTAATTTTAGGGCCTATTTCAGAGTTTCTCCAGTTATCAATAATATCTCCCGATCTGCCATCTAGCCAAAGTGCTGCGTCTCCGACAGGAGCGCCTTCTTTATCTATTGGCCAGGATCCATCACCTTGACCAGTTATACAAATAGCTTCTAATTTTTCAGACAAACGATCAATCTTGTTATTCAACAATTTAAATGCTTCAATGACTTTATTCCAAGTTTCTTCAAGATTTTGCTCTGCCTTACCACCTTCTCTATAATAAACCTTATTTTCGACTGATGCAGAGTCGATGTACTTTCCATATTTATCAAAAGCTACAAATTTAATTAATGATGTGCCCGCATCTAATCCTACAATTATTTCTTTGGACATTATAATCCGTTAAGAATTACTTCCTCAGTTTCAAGATTAAAAATATTTATGGACTCTAGGGGAAAATTTAATTTTACATCAGAGCTTGGTTCAAAATTCCTGTCTGCAACTCCAATGATAGAAGAGCCATTAATTTCAATACCAATATGAACTTGGTCACCTAACCAATGATATGAAGAACTGCTTGCCTTGCCATCAAAGTTAGAATCTTTTTGATTGAAGAAAATTTTATGAGGTCTAATGCCTAATGTAATTAATTGATCGTTTGCTAATTTGTTTAAATTTTCTTTTTGTATACTTTCATTACTAAAATTAATTGAGAATGTTTTTTCATTTTTTTCATTTAATATTTCAAATTTTAATGTGTTATTAGATTTGTTAATTTTTGCTCTTAAAATATTCATTGGTGGTTCTCCAATAAAAGAAGCTACAAATACATTTGATGGTTTTGCACTTATTTCATATGGTGATGCTAATTGTTTTAAATCGCCATTTTCCATGACTGCAATTTTATCAGCTAAAGCAACAGCTTCGGTTTGATCATGTGTAACAAAAATAACTGTCTTGTTATTATGTTGAATATAGTCTTTTACTCTAGCTCTTAGAACAGCTCTTAGTTGTGGCTCAAGTTGAGACATTGGCTCATCTAGTAATAATGCGTCAGAGTCTCTGACAAGTGCCCTAGCTAGACTAACTCTTTGTTGTTGACCTCCAGAGATAGATGGCGGATATCTTTCCAAAATATCAGTGATTTCAAGCAATTCTGCTACTTCCATTACTTTTGATTCAACTTTATCTTTTGATATCTTTTCTCTCATTAAGCTAAAAGCGATATTATCCTTAACTGTTAATGGGGGGTAAAGAGCATATCCCTCAAATGCCATAGCCACATTTCTATCAGCAGGTTTTAAGTCATTTACAATTCTTTCACCTATTTTGATCTGACCAGAAGTTGCAGTTTCAAATCCAGCAATCATTCTTAATGTTGTTGTTTTTCCACAGCCTGATGATCCGAGCAGAGCTAGAATTTCTCCATCCTCTAATAATAAATTAAAGTCATTTACGGCTTTGACATCTTTTCCAATTTTTGAGACAAAAATTTTATTTAATTTTTCTAATGTTACTTTTGCCAACTACTCTAAATTCCTTTTTGTTTCTATGTCAAAAAAATGTGATTTTTCCTCTATAAAAGAAATATACATTTTTTTGTTTTCATCAATTAAATGTGACTCCTCTTCTGTCGTTGAACATAAAAGCTCCAAGCCATTTTTCAATCTGACTAAAAATACTATCCTCAAATTTAAAGGGGTCTTTGTTCTGAACTCCACTTCTATAGAATTTTCTGAGTGATCGTTCGATAAGACTATATCTTCTGGACGTATGCCAACAATACATTTACCATCTTGGATTTTAGTATTTCTCTTTAAATTAAAAATTTCACCATTTACATCGACTTCGACAAAACCATCTTGCTTTTTAATAGTTGCATCAAAATTGTTAATTGTAGGGTCTCCAAAAAGCTTTGCGGTAGTTAATGAAGAAGGGTTTTGATATATATTTTTTGGAGAGTCAATATCATTAAATTTACCGTCATATAAAACTGCTATTCTATCCCCCAAAGCCATAGCTTCTCTGAAGTCTTGAGTAATGTAAATTACAGTCGTATTAAATTCTTTTAAAACCTTTGGCAGTTCAAGTCTCATTTCAAATCTAATTTTAGCATCAACATTCCTTAGCGGATCGTCTAACAAAACTACAGATGGCTTGTCCACCAAACTTCTTGCAAGCGATGTTCTCTGTTTTTGACCATTAGATAATTCTTTTGGAAATTGATTAAGGACATGCCCTATTTTTAAAAGATTGGCGATTTCATTGACTTTTTCATGAATTTCATTTTCTGGCATATTTTTGTTTTTTGCCCTTAATGGGCTAGCAATATTTTCGTATGCCTTCATATGGGGGTATAAAGCAAAATTTTGAAATGCCATGGATACATCTCTTTCTTCAGGGTGAAGTTCATTAATGATTTGATTATCCATTTTTATTTCACCACTGTCTGCCATCATAATTCCAGATAAAAGTCTTAATAAGACAGTTTTGCCTGATCCAGACGGGCCAAAAACTACAAAAAATTCTCCTTTTTCAATCTTAGCATTTAAATTAGAAATTATTTTATCGTCTTTAAAACTTTTGGATAAATTATCTAAATCTAAATAAGACATCCTTATCCTTTAATGGCGCCTAGACTTAATCCTTGTACAAGATATTTTTGAATAAATAATGCTAAAATTAAAGTCGGTAAAACTGAAACAACAATACCACACGCAATTAAACCATAAGGTATCGCGCTGGCAGTAATAAATGCTAACGCTCCAACAGTGACTGGTTGAATCTGACTTGAGCCAAGTATAAGCGCAAATACAAAATTATTCCAAGCATATATGAAACATAATAAGGATGCGGCTGCTATTCCAGGTTTAGCTAATGGTATTGAAATTTTCCAAAAAGATTGAAACCAAGAGTGACCGTCTAATCTATAAGCGTATTCGATATCTGGGCTTATGTCCTCAAAGTAGCCTCTAACTATCCATAATAAAAGAGGAAGTGTTATTAATTGATATACCCATATTAAAGCAAAGTAGCTGTCGTATAATCCTATTTCTGAAAAATATAGATTTAGTGGGAGAATAATTAGTAACGCTGGAGCAAATCTAAAACTTAGAAGTGTGAAAGCTATGTCTTCGCCTCCCTTAAACTTATATCTAGCAAAAGCATATGCAGCCGGAACCCCTAGAAGTAATGTTACTGAAACCGAACCAACTGAGAGTATTGCACTATTAATTAAATTTTGTTTGAAATAAACATACATTGTAGCAAACCCCTCAATTGCAATTTCACCCTCCCATAGACCTATATAATTTTTAAAAGTGGGTTCATAAAATAAAACTGGCACTTTTCTTAAAATTTCATCATTAGTCATAAAAGACATGTTAAAAATCCAGGCTATTGGGAATAGAAAAAACATAATTATAGCCACGTAAGCGAAAAATTTAAGAATGCTCCATACATTAATACTCATTGAAGCAGCTCCCCTTTAGTTTTAATTTTTAGCTTATGCCATTGTTGGACAAAAACATGACATAAGAAATAACAAATTGCCCATAAAACAACCATCATCGCAGCAGCTTTTCCAATATTAGTGTATTGGAAAGTTTGAAGGTATGCTGAAACTTGAAAAACCATACTACTTTCACCTGGCCCACCTTGAGAAAGAGCATAAATAATGTCAAATTGTTGTATGCTCTCTAATAATCTAAATAGTGAGGCAGTAAGGATAAAGGGAAACAACATCGGAAGGGTAATCCTAAAAAATTTATAATACTCTGGTACACCATCAAGTTCGGCAGCTTCAAAAGGTTGCCTTGGAAGTGATCTTAAACCCGCTAAAAGTAAAATCATTATAAATGGTGTAAATACCCATACATCTACCATGATCAAAGTAAATAAAACTGTATCTGGGTGACTAGCCCAGGTGAAATCCTCTAATCCCAAAAATGATAAAATATAATTAACAACACCAAAATTAGGATTAATTAAAAGTCTCCAAATTAAAGATGCAAGAGCTGGTGCTATCATTAGTGGTAGAACTAATAAAACACCCAAAACATTATTAAGCCAAGTACGTTTAGCTAAAAGTAAAGCTATTCCAAGTCCAAGTAAAAGTTCAATAATTATTGTAAAAAATGTATAGGTGAGTGAGACTCTTATTGTGTTCCAAAAAGAAGGATCCGTAAATATATTTACATAATTATCAAACCAAATAAAACCCTTCATATGAGGCATTTTCAAATTGTATCTTTGAAGTGAATAGTAAACTGCAGTAAAAAAAGGAATTAATATACCAACACATACAAGCAAAGCAGGTAAAGTAAGTACATAGGGAAAAAGTTTACGGTTAATTTTCATCTTAAAGATCTACACCGCTTTATCGAGATAAAACGGTGTAGAAAACAAGGAGGTTGTTAAGCTAGACCAACATCTTTCATCATTCTGTCAATCTTAGATGCTAATTTATCAAGTGTTTCATCAACATTTGATCCTGTTTGCATCTCTTGAAGTGCTGCAGCCCATTCTGTTGTTGTTTCAAAGAATAAAGGCTGAGCTGTGAAGTGGATTTTTGATCCATCTATTGAGCTGTTATATTGCTCCATGTAACCAGGAGATGTTCCACGAATTTTATCGTCAAAATCACCTGAGGCCCAAACAGACTCTCTCACAGGGTTCACTTGGTTATGTTTAACACCACCAGCCATTGCATTTTCTGGTCCATTACACCATTGCATCCAGTACCAAGCAGCATCCTTCTTTTTAGAGAAGTTGCTCATAGCTAGAGACCAGATCCAAACGTTAGGTGTTGGAGCACTTGCACTTGGATTAGGTGTGAAACCATGGAAACCGAAGTTTCCAGCTTCTTTATTTTCTGGGTTTCCGTTGAAAAAGTAGCCTAAAATATCAGCATCAAAAATCATAGCTGAAGCTCCAGCTCCAATATCATTTCCTACTTCATACCATGTGTAACCAGACCAGTTTGCAGGTCCAGAAGATGATATCATCTTTACCCATTGTTTATGGAAGTCTTTAGACGCTTGAGAATTCATAGCAGCTTTTAATTTTCCACCATTATTCTCAAAATCAACTAGTCCATAGTTAGCATATGCTGACATAAATCCTGGGTGGATTGTTGCCCAACTTCTACTTCCTCTGGTTCCGATACCATAAGACCATTCATTTGATCCAGCATTTTTTGTGAAATATTCCGCTTGATCTGTCATTTCAACAAGATCTCCTGGGGGCTTCATACCCGCCTTTTCAAAATATCTCATGTTATAAGTAACACTGTTTAACTCAAAACCCCAAGGCATACACCACTGTTTGGATCCTGCTGCACCTGGCACATCACCAGCCACACCACTCCAAGAGCAAGCATCTCTTAAATTACCTACTACATCATTCCAGTTGTAACTTGGATTTGTTTTATTTGAGTCCTGAATAAAGTCATTTAAATCTGCACACCATCCTGCTGGACCATAAGTCCAAGTCATGTAAGCACCTGTCATAAATGCATCGTACTCTGATGACTTTGATGATAAAGCAGCTGTTACTTTGTCAAAATAAACATCTTCTGCAAAAATGTCATATTCAACATTCATGCCTGTTAGAGCTTTGAAGTTGTCAAGTTCTGCAATCATGGAGTCCATGTACGGATGTTTATTCATTAAAAGTTTTATTGTAGTGCCACTGTGTTTCTTCCAATCAAAATCTTGGGCAGCTAAAGCACTAGTTACTTGCATTCCCATTAACTTGGTTAATGCAGCAAATCCAATACCATATTTTCCAGCTTTGATTAGGAGATCACGTCTAGACATTTTTCCCTTAAGGAAAGTATCAATAGCACTCTTCATCTTCGAATGAGACATATTATATTCCTCCTATTATTTATAAGATTAGCATTAAACATATTAAAGACAACGAGATTTATGTTATTTTAATAGTGATGTTCAAAAAAAAGGTCATAATTTTCAGCGTAAATGAGTAAGTATTTGGGATTTATCAACAATCTTCTTTCAGGAGATTATGTCAGTCCTTTTTCCAAAAAAAATATATCTCTACCTATAGATGAGATAGTCATAGAGAGATCTATTGAAAATATAAAATTCAAATTTACCAAAAACTTATTAAATAAAAAAAACTTAGTTATATCTGGAGAGAGCTCGTTCAAAGCTTTTGGTGAGAAAGTGTTAAAATCACTAAGGAGTAACAATTTAGATTTTGACCTTAATATTTTAAAAAAATATGAGTCTAGCCAAACATTTGCCACTAATTTATCTTTATCATCAAAAGGATATGAAAATATTATT
>CABYTH010000016.1:0-22122 GCA_902521835.1 uncultured Alphaproteobacteria bacterium | reverse complement strand
ATTAAGAAAAAACATTCAAAAACTCCAAGATATAAATGAAGAGCTTTGGGATATAGAAAATGCTAAAAGAGAATGTGAAGCTAATAAAGAATTTGGAGAGATTTTTATTAAAATATCAAGAGATGTCCATTTTAAAAATGATATTAGGGCTTCAATAAAAAAAGAAATTAATCTTTTGTCTAACTCAAAAATAACAGAAGAAAAAGAATACTCTAAGTATTAACCTTATTTAAACTTATAAGTTTATTTTTAATTTTTGATCTTCCACCGAGAAAACTTAATTCTAAGAGCACTACAATACCTTTAATCTTAGCTTTAGTTTTTTTAATTAATTTCATAGATGCACGTATTGTTCCACTTGTTGCAAAAATATCGTCTATTATCACAACTTTATCTGAATTTCTTATCATATCACTTTGAATTTCTAATTTATTAGAGCCGTACTCAAGTTTGTAACTTGTATTAAAGGTATTGCCTGGTAATTTCCCTTTTTTTCTAATCATAACTAACTTTTTTTTTAATTTGAAGGCAATAGCTGAGGCAAAAATAAATCCTCTTGAGTCTATACCAACTATAGTATTAGCATTTAATTTATTTACCTCCTTTGACATTGAGTTTACAACTCTGTTAAAAATTTTAGGATTTGATAAAATTGTAGATATATCGTAAAAAGCGATACCTTTTTTTGGAAAGTCTTTTATAATTCGAATACTTTTTAAATCATTATTCATGAAAAGATCAATTAAATCAGTATTTAATAAAAAAAACAAAAAAAAAATTATTTGTCTAACTTCTTATAGTTATAACTATACAAAAATCATTGATGATCTCGTTGATGTAGTTCTAGTTGGTGACTCAATGAGCAATGTGCTGTATGGGATGGACTCAACAAGAACTATTGACGATCAAATAATGATTAATCATGCTACTGCAGTAAAAAAAGCTGCAGAGAAATCTCTAGTTTTTTTTGATTTGCCTTACAATAGAGATTTCAGTGAGGCTAATACTGTAAAACGTGTCTTATCTATAATGAAAAAAACTTCTTGCGATGGTGTCAAAATCGAGGGTAATACTGAATTGGAGGATGTAATAAAGTATTTGAAGAAAAAAAAAGTTCCCGTCATGGCACATTTAGGTTTACAACCACAGAAATTTAGTTCTACAAAAAAATTTAAGATATATGGAAAAAAGAAGGAGGATTTAAATAAAATTATTTCGGACTCCTTGTGTTTAGAAAAGGCTGGTGCTGTATCCGTCTTATTGGAGGGAATGTTAACAAAAATAGCAAAGCAAGTTACCACAGTATTAGCAATACCCACTATAGGAATTGGTGCATCCGAATTTTGTGACGGTCAAATATTAGTATCTGAGGATATGCTTGGAATGTATGGAAATAATCATCCAAAATTTGTAAAAAGATATGATGATTTATCAAAAAATATCAAAATTGCTGTAAAAAAATACTCTAAAGAGGTAAATAACAGCAAATTTCCAAATAAAAAATTTAGATATGACTAATAAGTTCTATTGATCGAACTTATTAGAAGATTTATAAAAAGATCTTTTTGATAACCCTCAAATAGTTTTAATATTTTTAAAGATTTTTTATTATATTTATTGCAAAAAGTTCTTACATCATCATTAATTTTATATTTTTTCATTAAATTCATTATTTTAATGTAATCATTTTTTAATCTTTTACTTTTTTTGAATACTTTTTTAATAAAATTAACTTCAGTTTTATTTGATTTTTTTAATAATAATATTATTGGTAGAGTAATTTTCCCTTCATAAAAATCTTTACCATTCTTTTTTCCAGTAATTCTATCTCCAAAATAATCAAGATAATCGTCCATGATTTGAAATATAATTCCAAAATACAATCCTAATTTGTTCAAACTTGAAATTATTGTTAAATTTTTACCAGTTAAAATTGCAGGAATTTTCATTGATGCTGCAAATAATTCTGCAGTTTTTAAGGATATGATCTCTATATATTTCCTCTCAGTAATATGAATATTATTTTCATGAGTAAGTTGCAAAAATTCTCCTTCAGAAATTTTACTACTTACTTGAGACAGTGAAGCCATTGCTTTTAAAGAATTAGCTTTTGTCATTAATTGAAACGACTTTGAAAATAAAAAATCACCAAACAAAACACTAAACTTATTATTCCATATTGTGTTAATACTCTTTTGGCCTCTTCGTAATTTACCATCATCAATTACATCATCATGTAGTAGCGTAGCTCCATGAATGAATTCAATTGCAGCAGACATATCAATATCGCTTGATATTTGTGAATAATTTTTATTTATCATTTTACTTGATAACAAACATATTACTGGACGTAATTGTTTTCCCCTTTTTTTGAAAAAATAATTACCTAATTTTGGTATAATGGGGACAGCACTTACTAGAAATCTATCAAGCTCTTTATTAGCTTTAACTAACTTTACATTAATTTCTTTATGAATTAACTTTATGGTTTGTTCAAAATTAATTTTTTGCATTAACTATGAATTTATACTCCAAAGATTTTTTACTAGATGGTAAAATTGTATATTATCAATTAAAGAAAGGCTATAGGAGTGGTATAGAGCCTATTATTCTGGCTTCTAATGCAAAAAAAAAGCACAATAAAATTTTAGATATGGGTTCTGGTTGTGGTTCTATTTCCCTAATTGTTGCTTATAGAAATCCAGAATCTGAAGTAATTGGTTTTGAAAAAAATGAAACTCATCATAAAATTTCAATTTTAAATCATAAAGAAAATAACTTAAAAAATTTAAAATTTAAAGTTCAAGACAATTGCATTTTTGATAAAAAATATGAGAATTACTTTGATTTAATTTTATCAAACCCTCCTTTTTATTTTGCAAATAAAGTACTAAAGTCCAAAAATCCCTCCATAATGGCCTCAAAATATATAACTGAGTCAAATTTGAAAAAATGGATTATCAACATAATTCTTTATTTAAAAATTAAAGGAACAGCTTTTATCATAAATAGATTTGAAAACATGGATTTTATGTTAGATATATTGAGAAAATTTAATCTAGAAGTGACAACAACACCTTTATTACCTTTTGAAGGTAGAAAACCTAAAAATGCCCTTCTAAAAATCACTAAAAGTAATTATTTTATAGAGAAAACATCAAATGCAATTATAATCCACGATAATTTATCAAAGTATTCTAAAGATATAGAAAATTGGTTTAAATAATGTTCAGTCCAAACAAAACAGTAATCTCAATTGATCTCAAAGGAATGATTGCATCTGGAAGTAGAGCACCATTGAATATGGATAATTTGAATGGACTTTTCTCAAAAGTAATGAAAATAAAATTTGATGCACTATCAATTGTCATTAACTCTCCTGGCGGTTCTCCGGTGCAATCATCTTTAATTGCACAAAAAATAAGAGAAATTTCAGATAAGAAAAAAGTGAAATGTTATTGTTTTGTTGAGGATGTAGCTGCATCTGGAGGGTATTGGCTTGCATGTGCAGCAGATGAGTTATACGCAGATGTAAATTCTATTGTAGGTTCAATAGGCGTGATATCAGGTGGTTTTGGATTTACTGATCTTATTAAAAAAATTGGAGTAGAAAGAAGGATATTTACAGCTGGAGAGAACAAAAGCTTTTTAGATCCATTTTTAAAAGTTAATAAAAAAGATGAAGAAAAATTAAAAAAACTTCAAAAGTTAATACACCAAAATTTTATTGATTGGGTGTCCTCGAGAAGAAAAAAAAAATTTAACGAAAAAAAGAAAAAAGTTATATTTTCTGGTTCCTTTTGGTTAGCTAATGAGGCAAAAGAATTAGGTTTAATTGATGGCATTGCATCTGAGTCGTCTTTCTTTAAAAGTAAATTTGGAGAAAAGACTAAAATTAAAAAAATAAAACAACCAAAGTCTCTCAAACAAAAACTTGGTCTCGGTATTAATTCTTTAAATAGTGAGGATTTAATTACTAAATTAAAAGAGGAGTTTCTTTTTAACAAATTTGGTATCTGATCAATGACAGCAGAAAATATGGAAGACTTAGTATCTCTGTGTAAGAGAAGAGGGTTTATTTTTCAATCAAATGACATCTACGGTGGCATGAAAGGTCTCTATGATTTTGGACCTATGGGTGTAGAGCTAAAATTAAATTTAAAATCAGCCTGGTGGAAATCAATAGTCTATGAAAGAGATGATGTTGAGGGATTGGACTCAACTATTTTAACCTCACCTACTGTTTTAAAATATTCAGGCCACGAAGATACATTTTCTGATCCTTTAGTTGATTGCAAGAAATGTAAATCAAGATGGAGAGCAGATCAACTTGAAGACGGAAAATGTCCAAATTGCAAATCAACTGATTTAACTGATCCTAGACCATTTAATTTAATGTTTAAAACAGCTATTGGTCCTGTGGATGACGGGAGTTCATTTGCATATTTGAGACCAGAAACTGCTCAGCAAATATTTGTAAATTTCAAAAATGTTGTCGACTCAACCAGTAGGGTGCCTCCTTTTGGTATAGCTCAAATTGGAAAAGCATTTAGAAATGAAATCACTCCAAGAAACTTTATTTTCAGAGTTAGAGAATTTGAACAGATGGAACTTGAGTATTTTGTTAAACCTGGCTCTGATGAGAGTTGGCATAAATATTGGGTAGATAAACGTTTAAATTGGTGGGCTGATCAAGGTGTCAAATCAGAGAAATTAAAATTACTCGAGGTAGAAAAAAAAGATCTATCACATTACTCCAAAGCAACTTTTGATATTATGTATGACTTTCCACATGGCCTTGAGGAACTTGAGGGTATTGCAAATAGAACTGATTTTGATTTAGGATCACATTCTAAAAATCAAAAAGATTTTAATATTAAAGCTAAAGTTCAAGAAAATAAAAATTCTACAACAAAATTAGCTATTCAAGATTTAGAAAATAATGAATGGTTTATACCATACGTAATTGAGCCCTCAGCAGGTGTTGAAAGGGGTGTTTTGGCAATTTTAAACGAAGCTTATACTTCAGAGGAAGAAAATAAGAGAACATTGTTAAAACTCAAACCTCATTTATCGCCAATTAAAGCTGCAGTCATTCCTCTTAAGAGAAATAATTCTGACTTGGTCAATACAGCAAATAATGTCAAATCAGAGTTACAATCACTTGGTTTAGGAAGAGTTATGGTTGAAAATACAGGAAATATTGGAAAAAATTATCGTAGACATGATGAGATTGGGACACCTTTGTGTGTTACTATTGATTTTGAAACTTTAGAAAATCAAACAGTTACGGTGCGAGATAGAGATACCATGAAGCAAGAAAAAGTATCACTCTCTGAAATAGCAAATTATTACTCTCAATATTTTAAGTAATTTATTTATTAACTCTAGGCTCCCTAAGTATGTAATAATTATTTATTTGTAATAATATTTCTGAATTAGTTGGAAGTTTTTGTGGTTTTTTCTCAAAAACTTTAATTGAAAGTTTTTTTTTATTTAGTTGTCGATGTTTAATCCTCGAAACTACCTCTTGACCTACAAAGCATCCTTTCGAATAGTCTACTAATTCATCATTGACTTCAGATGGAAGTAAAGAGGATTGTTTAAGCAGGTTTGAGTCAATTATTCCAGTTGAAAGTTGATCTAAAATATAATTTTTATCAAATTCTCTTTTATCAACTTTTTCAATACTGAGTTTTACGTCAGATAACAATGCATATTTATTTAAGAATGTAGGCAAATCATTTTGATCATTCGAGCAAACTAATTCATATGACTCGTCTGATTTAGTAATTATTATTTCATATAGAATCTTTCCTTGTGGAGATAGTATATAGCTCTTTAACTCTTCCTTTAATTTAGTTAAGTCATTGGTGATTATATTTTGAAGGAAATCAAATCTTTCTTCTCCAAATACTCTAATTTTTATTGGATTAAGTGTTTCAATTTGCATGTAATATATTATCTATATGTATATATATGCATTTACTATTTATTTCTTCAAATAGAATAGGTGACTCCTTAATTAACCTTCAAGTTTTAAATAAATACATCAGAAAATATAAGAAAAATATTGAGGTAACATTAGTTTCTGGTCCTTTACCAATGCCTATTTATGATGATTATTCTATGATTTCTAGAAGGATTAATCTTACTAAACAAAAATATAATCTACATTGGTTAAAACTCTATAAAGAACTTTCACCACTTAAATTCGATGAAATAGTAGATTTTAGATCCTCGATCATTGGTTATTTTTTGAGAGTAAAAAAAAGAAATATATTCAAAATGAAAAAGGGTAAAAATATTTATGAACAGATCCATCACAGATTTGATACTGATCTAAAAAAAGATTTTAAAATATTGATCGATAGAGTTCGTAATATTTTTCCAAATTCAAATTATGCGTGTTTAGCACCATTTACAAATTGGCCACCAAAAGAATGGCCTTCAGAACAATTTGTTAAAATAGCAAAATATCTAATTGAAAAAGGCATTGATAAAATATTTATTTTAGGATCAGAAAATGAAAGTTCAAAATTTCATAACTTTGAGTCAGAACTAGGCGATAAAGTAATTAATAGATGTGGTAAGCAACATATTCTCAACGATTATGGTTTACTTCAAAAATCAAGGTTATTTATTGGAAATGACTCATCAATGATGCATATGGCTTCATTGAGTAAAACTCCAACAATTGGTCTTTTTGGTCCCACAAATGATAATATTTATTTTCCTAAAATTTTTGATCATTGTCATCTTGTTAGGTCATCAGAGTCATACGAAAGCCTTGTTAGTAAAACTCAAAATTATACTTTAAATAATTGTTTAATGAATGATGTGTCTTATAATCAAGTAATTGATAAAATAGATAATATTTTAAATGCTCAAAATTTTTAAGCCTTGCGATTTTCATGTACATCTAAGAGAGGGCCAACTTTTAAAATACGTATTAAAAGAAAATAATAAAAATTTTCAAAAAATTTTAGTTATGCCTAATTTAATAAAGCCAATTACTAATAAAAATATTTTATCAAAGTATAGATCCTTCGTTTTAAATAATAATAACAATACTGAAATTCTTTTTACAATCTATTTAAACCAAGATTGCTCTATTATTGATTTAAAAAATATGGTTAATGAAAAATTATTTTTTGCAGCTAAATTATATCCTCTTCATGCCACTACTAATTCTTCATCAGGAGTAAAAGACATCAAAAAAATGTCTAAATATTTCGAATTTTTAGAAAATAATAAAATACCATTATGCTTGCATGGTGAACACATTCATGAAAATGATGATCCTTATGAGCGTGAAAAAAGATTTCTTGATTTTGAGTTATCTTGGTTAGTAAAAAATTTTAAAGGTTTAAAGATAACTTTAGAACATATAACAACTAAAGATTCTGTAGATTTTGTAAAATCGCACAAAAACATTGCAGCTACTATAACAACACATCATTTACTTGAAAATACAAACACTTTTCTTGGAAATTTTTTAAGACCAGAAATATTTTGTAAACCTGTAATTAAAAGTGTAAATCACCAAAAATCATTATTAAATGCTGCTCTTTCTGGCAATTCAAAATTTTTCTTTGGTTCTGACTCAGCTCCACATCTTAAAAATCGCAAATTTAATGAGTTTTGTTGTGCTGGTGTATATTCCACAAAATATTCTGTCTCAAATATATTGGAGCTCTTTTACACCTCAAAAAAATCAAATAATTTAAATAAATTTTTGACAATTAATGGATGTAAACATTATAACCTTAAGTTTGATAACACTCTAATTTCATATTCTAGAAAAAAAGATTTCACATTTAAAAAATACTCTAAATTCAAAAACGATAGTTTAATTAACTATAATCACTTTAAAAATTACTGGTCTAAAAACTAGATTAGAACTTTTGTAAAATGGCCCATTTTTCTGCCAGTTTTTGACTCTTTTTTGTGATAATCATGAAAATATTCATTTTCTTTGAATGATTTCTCACGATAGTTATAAATATCGTCCCCTAGAATATTTATCATTTCAGATTTAGATTTTAATGAAGGCTCTACCTTTTCAAGATCACATACAGATCTGATATGAGACTCAAATTGACTAACATTGTATGACTCAATAGTTAAATGTCCTGAGTTGTGAACTCTGGGAGCTATTTCATTTAATAATAATTTTTTTTCTCCATTTATAAAAAATTCTAAACAAAAAGTTCCAACATAGCTTATTTTTTCTGCAAAATTATAAGCATGGTTTGTCGCTTCTTTAATGATCGATTTCTCTGAGTTAGCTGGTGAAAATGATTTGAAAAGAATTTGATTTTTATGAATATTTTCAATTGGTTGATAGGTAAAAATAGTACCATCTTTATACCTGACAGCAATGATAGAGATTTCTTGTTGTAAATTAATTTTTTTTTCCAAAATATATTCATTATTTGGTATGTCAGATATATCTTTATAACTATTAATTACTATTTGGCCTTTACCATCATATCCAAGTTTGCGAGTCTTCAATATTGCAGGAAAAAATTTAGGATCAACTGATTTTAAATCAGATGTATTGTTAATTTCCATATAGGGAACAGTAGGGATATTAATCTTATTTACATAATTTTTTTCAGTTAATCGATCTTGAATAATTTGATTAATTTCAGAACTAGGTGAAATTTTAATCTTTTGTTCAATATATGATAAAGTTTTAAAAGGGATATTTTCAAACTCATAAGTCACAAAATCACATTTTTTAATAAAATTATCTATCTCGTGAAAATCATCATACTTTTTTATTAAGAAGTGATTTGCATATTTAATTGCTGGGGAGTCATCAGTATCAGAGTATATAAAAGTTTGAATATTTAATTTACTAGCCACTTGGCATAACATCATACCTAATTGACCTCCACCTAAGATACCGATGATCATTATCTAGGTGTCTTTTTAACTTTTTTTGTTTGAGCCAGTCTCCATTTTACTAAACTTCTTTCAATATTGGGGTCATAATTACTAATAATTGAAGCTGCATATAATGCAGCATTTTTGGCTCCATTTTCACCAATAGCCACAGTTCCAACTGGAATGCCAAAAGGCATCTGAGCTATTGAAAGTAAACTATCTAAGCCTTTTAGTGTTTTTGACTCAATTGGTACCCCGATTACTGGAATATGAGTTATAGCTGCTATCATGCCTGGTAAATGAGCAGACCCACCAGCTCCAGCAATAATAATCTTAATACCTCTGTCATAAGCTTGTTCAGCATACTCATAGAGTCTTTTGGGAGTTCTGTGAGCTGAAACTATTTTTTTTTCATGGACAATCTTTAATTCTTTTAGAATTTTACCTGTATGCCTAAGTGTGGACCAATCGCTTTGGCTTCCCATTACTATTGAGATTTTAGGGATAGATATTTTCATTTTTTTGAAAACTTTTTTTCAGTGATTTTGAAGTAAAGTTTATAAGGCAATACTTTACCAAATTTCATTATAGAATTAAAAGGAAAAGGGAAGGATATTTCAAAACCTTTTTTATATATTTTACTATAAATAATCCTAGCTGCATCTTTGGGTGACATTAAATATGGCATTTTAAATGAATTTACTTTTGTAGCAGGAGTTTCTACAAATCCTGGACAGATAAGTTTTACATTGAGATTATCATGCATTTCAGATTTTATAGCCTCGGCTAGATTAATTAAAGCCGCTTTTGAGGGTCCGTATAAAATAGATTTTGGGAGACCCTTATATCCAGCTGTGGAGGACATTATTGCCAAGGTATAATTTGAATTTAGCTCGAAATTTTTTTTTATTAGCTCTATTGATAAATAAATACTTAAAACATTGGTATCAAAAGTTGCCTTTGCATTTTCAAAGTTAAAATCATTTAGACTATCGGGGATATAAATACCTGCATTTAAAATAAATGTACTAATATTTGCATTTTTTTTAAATACCTCATCTATAATTTGCTTACTTGAGTCAAAATTTGATAAATCTGTTTTTACAAACTCAAATTTTGGATTATCAATTGTTTCATTTGGTATTTTGGTATCATCTCTTGCTAAGCCTATTACATTCCAGCCTTGTCTGAGATACTCTTCACATAGTGCGTAGCCAATCCCACTACTAGCACCTGTTATAAAAACTACTCTATCTTGTGTATTCTTTGATGAATTTTTTTGCATTAGATATATGAGTACTAATTTTAGACTTGTCCATTTTATTTACAGTATAGTACATCATAGAGAGTCTCTGATTAGTTTTAAAATAATTTTTATTTTTATATATAAAATTCCAATATAAACCATCTAATGTTTGTGTCCAATCTCCCCGACTATAATTACTCATCTTTAGTAAGTAATTTGAACCGCATAAATATGGTTTTGTTGCAAAAATACCTCCATCGCTAAACATCCCCATTCCATAGACATTTGGTGTCATAACCCAATCAGATGAGTCAATGAATGTCTCCATAAACCATTTATAAACTTCAGATGGCTTTAATCCAGCTAAGTTCATTATATTACTAATTATCATCAATCTTGGGATATGGTGAACATATCCACTTTTTTTTAAATTTAATATCATGTCATTTAAAATAGGAATGTTTGTCGTACCCTCATACCAATGTTTTGTTAATTTTCTGTCATTTCCAAAAAAGTTACCTTTATTAAAATCTTTATAATAGTGAATATTTAAGTATCTCATAAATTCTCTCCAACCAAAGACTTGTCTAATAAACCCTTCGTAATTATTGATGCCAACTTTAGTATATGAAAAAGAGCTCAATTTATTGAGCACTTGTTCTGGTGTTATTAAACCTATATTTAATGGTGCACTAATTATGCTATGATTAATGTACGGATCACTGGTGCTCACAAAATCTTCGTAATGTCCAAAGTTATCAAGTTTACTGCTAATAAAATTATCAAGAACTTTAGATGAGTCTTTAAAATTCATTGGAAATATTATTTTCTTTTCCAAATTTCCAAAGTGTTTTGAAAAAAATTTATCAATTAATTTTTTTATTTCCTCAAAATATTTTGACTCAAATGTATAAGATTTAGGACTTTGATAACCTTTAGGAACTCTTTTTCTATTATCCTCATCGAAACTCCACTTATCTCCAATAGGTTTATTGTCTTTTACAAATATTTGAAAACTTTTCCGAACATTGCTATAAAAATTAGCAAGTTGAGGTTTTTTTGTAGTAACCATATCTTTATAATCGGTTCTACTAACAAGGAACATAGGAGATTTCTGAAAAATTAGTTCAATTTTGCTATTTTTACAAAATTGCTCAAATTTAATTCTGAATTCTAAGTCTTCTATTTCGAAGATATTAATTTTAGAAATATTTTTTTTACTTAAGAAGCTTTTTAGACCAGCAAAATAGTCTTTGAAATTAGAAATATTTTTATCAAGAGAAATATAATTTACTTTAAAATTATTTTTTTTTAGATAGTCTCTGTATTCCCTCATTGATGCCAAAAAATAATAAATTTTTTGTTTGTGATGTTTAAAATAACTACAAAGGCCCATATCCTCTTGTATAAAAAAATCACATGAGTTTTTAAATTCTGTTAAGTACTTCTTATCAAATAGTTGATTTCCAAGAACTACAAAGCATTCCTTCATTTTGTTTTTATTATTTTGTGATTAAAGTTGATCTTCCACCATCAAGTTGGAAGTTTTGTCCTGTAATCCATGATGATTTTTTAGATACCAAGAAAGAAGCCAAATTACCTATGTCATCACCTGTTCCAAGTCTTGACATAGGGTGAAGCTTTCCAATTCCTTCAGCAACCTTTTCATTAGAAACCATAAAATTTGACATTTTAGAAAAAGATAGGCTAGGAGATATTGTATTAAATCTTATCTTCGGAGCATAGTCTGCGGCTAAAGAATTTGATAAACCAATTAATGCACTTTTTGCAGAGGAGATTGCTGTATGATTTTTAAAACCTCTAACAGCTGCTATTGATGAAAAAAATACTACTGAAGATGAATCCGACATCTTAGTTATGCAATGATTAAGGAAATGAACGATATTATAAAAATTATCATCCATTATTTTTTTAAAATCATCAACAGAGGTGCTTGAGAAAGGTTTTAAGTTTATCGAGCCAATGGCAAAGATTATGCCAGATATTTCGTAGTTAATTGATTTTATGAAACTTTCTGTATTCGTGTAATCATTAATATCTAGAACATTTTTTTCAAAATTACCTTCAACATCACTATCAAATTCGCTTCTTGATATTAGAACTAAATCATTATCATCTTTTAGGTTGTTAACACATGATTTGCCAACAGAACCATTTGCACCAATAACTAGAATTTTATCCATGAAGTTTATACAAAATGTAACCCTAATTAGATTTAATTCTTAAGTATTTGAAGGCTATAACAAGTAGCTGATACAAACAATAAAGTGCCTATTATTTGATGGATAGAACCCAAAGAGACTTGAACATTACTCAAAACAACAAAAACACCAATAAATAACTGAATTAAAACTAGAAATAGCACAATCAGGAAATGGATTTTTTGATATTTATTTTCAATTCCCTTAAAATGTTTAAAGCACATATAAAGAATTGTTAAAAATGATAAATAAGCTAAGGCTCTATGAAAAAAATGTATAAAGACACTGTTATCAAAAAAACCAAAAAGTCGATCCTCAATAAAAATTAAATTTTCAGGAATGTAATTATCTCCCATTTTGGGCCAAGTATTAAATGATTTTCCAGCATCTAAACCAGCCATAAAAGCACCGTAAATTACCGTAAAAAAAATTATTATATTAAAAAAAATAAAAAAAGTTTTATGTGAGCTAAAATTATTTTTATAAATTCCAATATCAAGCCTTTTCAAGAAAAGATAAGCAATTAAAGAGAGAATTATTTGAGCTATAATTAAGTGAACGGCAAGTCTTAAATGGCTAACGTATGGATTAACATCTAATCCACTTTTTACCATCCACCATCCGATAATACCTTGTGCCCCTCCAAGAAAAAGAAGTAATGAATATGAGTATAACTCTCCATTAGAAAAGTATTTTTTCAAAGCAAAGTAAATAAAAGGGATGATAAAAATAATTCCTATTAGTCTTCCCAATACTCTATGTCCATATTCCCACCAAAAGATGTATTTAAACTCTGATAGTGTCATGTTTATATTTTTTATTTGATATTCAGGATATTGCTTATAGTCTTCAAAAACTTTTAACCAATCTCCATGGGATAAAGGGGGTATTGTTCCCATAAATAATCTCCAATCAACCATGGACAAACCAGACTCAGTTAATCTTGTCAAACCACCAACAATGATCATCAGCAATATAATTGACATGAGACTTACAAGCCAAAGACTTATCTGAAAATTCTCGGATTTATACATCTAATCTAAATTTATAATTTTTTAGAATATATTTAGTATATTAATTTTAGTCGCATTAAGCCTGTCTAACTGATAGATCTTATAGTCTAAATATTTAAAAATTTCAAAATGACATATCATATTAACGTTATAGATCATGAGGGTTCACCTCATAAAATTGAAGCAACAGTTGGTTTTTCAATAATGGAGATTATAAGAGACGCTGGATTAGATATTGAAGCTATATGTGGGGGTTGTTGCGCTTGTGCTACCTGCCATTGTTATGTCGATGAAAATTGGTTAGAAAAAATATCAAAAGCTGATGACGATGAGGAATCTATGCTTGACCAAGCTATGGATATAAAAAAAAATTCAAGACTCTCATGTCAAATTCCATTTACAGAAGAGCTCAATGGTATTACTCTAACATTAGCACCTAAATTTTGACTGATTATAACTCATACAAATCCTGGCCATTTAATGAAGCAAAAAAAATTATAAAACGCTTTGAAAAAAATAATACCAAAGACAAAATAATCTTTGAAACTGGGTACGGCCCATCCGGCTTACCTCATATAGGTACTTTTGGGGAAGTGCTTAGGACAAATATGGTAAGATTTTGTTATGAAAAATTGACTGGTAAAGAGACTGACCTCATAGCATTTTCTGATGATATGGATGGCTTTAGAAAAGTCCCTGATAACATCCCGAACAAAGAAAAATTATCTAACTACCTTGATTACCCTTTGACATCCGTCCCAGATCCTTTTGAGTTGTTTAATAGTTTTGGTGAACATAATAATTCAAAACTTAAAGATTTTTTAAATAGGTTTAATTTGCCTTTTTCTTTTCAAAGTTCAACAGATGCTTATAAATCAGGATTGTTCAATGAAACAATAAAGAAAATTATAAAAAATTATGATGAAATTATTAATGTAGTTCTTCCGACACTTGGTGAAGAAAGAAGAAAATCTTATAGTCCATTTTTTCCAATTAGTGAAATAACTGGTAAAATATTGCAAGTTCCAATTGAAGAAATTAATAATGAAGAATTTACTGTTTCATATTATGAGGACGGTGTATTGAAATCTAAATCAGTTTTAGATGGTAATTGCAAACTTCAATGGAAAGTTGATTGGGCAATGAGGTGGACTGCTTTTGGTGTAGATTATGAAATGTGTGGTAAAGATTTAACAGAGAGTTATACCCTATCATCAAAGATATGTAAGATAATCGGTTCTAAGCCTCCTGAAAATTTAATTTATGAACTATTTCTTGATGAAAATGCTGAAAAAATTAGTAAGTCAAAAGGCAATGGTATAAGCATCGATGATTGGCTTAAATACTCTATTGAAGAGAGTTTGGCCATGTTTATGTATCAGAGACCAACAACTGCAAAGAAACTCTATTTTGATGTAATACCTAAAAACACCGATGAATATTTAACGCACGTTAATAAATTAGAGTCCGATGATCTAAATCCAGATAACCCTGCTTGGCATATTCATAAAGCTGAAAATCCATCATATAAATCAAAAATTAATTATAGTTTAATCCTAAATATTATATCAGTTTGCAAGTCTGAGGACCCTAATGTGATTTTTGGTTTAATAAAAAATTATCAATCTAATTTTAGCAAAGCGGAAACTGATCTTATTAATAGAATGATTGATTGTGGTATTAATTATTTTAGGGATTTTATACAACCAAATTTAAACTTTAAAATTCCAAATTCTGAAGAATTAATTATACTTAAAGAAGTTGTGTCTAAATTAAAAGAAGTAGAGTCTTCGGCTGATGCAGATGAATTTCAAACTGCTATTTTTAGTGTCGGAAAAAATTCTGTCTATAAAGAGAATATTAAGGAATTTTTTAAACTCATTTATCAAGTTGTTTTTGGTCAAGAGAATGGACCAAGATTGGGCTCATTTACTAAAATTTATACAAAAGATAAAACTCTGGAGTTGTTCAACTCGAAGCTAAATGTATAATTTAGCTCATCGTATTCTCAAAAAGCTAGATCCAGAATTATCACATAATATATCTATAAAAGCTCTCAAATTAGGCATTTATCCAAAAATTATTTGTAAAAATACAGAAATTCTTGAACAAACAATATGGGGTAGAACTTTCAAAACTCCTATTGGGTTATCGGCAGGTTTTGACAAAAATGCAGAGGTGATAAATCCAATATTAAATTTAGGATTTAGTTTTACTGAGTTGGGAACAGTGACTCCTTTGCCTCAAAAAGGCAACTCAAAACCCAGAATTCATAGGTTTCCTGCTCAAAAAGCATTAATAAATTCTTTAGGATTTAATAACAAAGGCATGGATGTATTTGAAAGAAATATCAATAACTCAAACCTTAAAGAAAATTTCCAAGATAAAATCATTGGTATAAACATAGGTAACAATAAGGATACCGTAGAAATTTTAGATGATCTCAAAAAGCTTTTCGATAGACTGTATAGACTTGGTGATTACATTGTGATCAATTTATCTTCACCAAATACACCTGGATTGAGAGATAATCTTAAATCTCAAAATTTTGAAAAGATCGTTACAAATATCCATAGGCTAAGAGATGAGAATAACTCAAAAATCCCTATTTTATTCAAAATATCACCAGATATTTCTGATCAGGATAAAAAGGATATTTCATTGATTTCACTGGCAAATGATGTGGATGGGCTAATACTGACTAACACAACAATTAATAAATCAATGGTTAATGAAAAGTTAGAGGGAGGGGTAAGTGGTAGGCCATTATTCCTTAAATCAAATGAATTAATAAGAGATTTTTATACTCTGACATCAGGAAAAATTAAAATTATAGGAGTAGGGGGTATTTTTGATGCTAATGATATCTTAACTAAAATGAAATTAGGTGCTTCGTTAATTCAGATTTATAGTAGCTTTACATATGAAGGTCCTTACCATGTAAAAAAAATGACTTATGATTTGATGAATTTAATTCAACAACAAGGATTTAGAAGCATCTCCGAGGTAATTGGACAGTACTCTTGAAAAATATTTTATCTTTTAAAAATGTAGTTAGGAAATATGACTATTTTTTATTTGATCAGTGGGGGGTTCTTCATAACGGTCATAAAAAATTTACAGAAGCAGAAAAATGTTTAGAGTATCTTAAATTAGAAAATAAAAAAATCATTCTTATTTCTAATTCAGCTAGCCCCACTGTTCAATCAGAGGCAAATTTAAAAAGATTGGGTTTTAGTGAAAAACTATTTGATTACTGTATTACTAGTGGACAAATAGCATTAAATAACATCAAAAAAGATATTTATAAAAAGTTTGGCAGAAAATGTTACCCTTTAGAGCTATCAAAGCAAAAAATTAAGTATTTCAATCTGGATTGCACTAAAAAAGTTGAAAGTGCAAATTTTGCTATGATTGCAGATCTAAAAGATGGATTATCTATTTTAGATTTTGCTGAACATCTAGATAAAATTATGAAGTATAAACTTCCACTACTATGTGCAAACCCAGATTACTTAGTCCATAATAAAAATACTCTTTCTATGAGTGGTGGTACAGTAGCAGAGTTATACTCTGATTTAGGAGGGACTGTCTTAAGATATGGAAAACCTTACGAACCAATATATCAGGATATTTTTAAAAAAATGAGGATTAAAAATTTTCGTAAGGTATTAGTTATTGGTGACTCATTGTGGCATGACATTGCAGGAGGTAAAAAAATGAAATTAGACTCGCTCTGGATTAAAAATGGAATTCATAAATCTAAATTGAAAAAAAAAGATGAGATCAACCCACTTTTAGAGAAGTACAGACCAAAATATGCAATAAGTCATCTAAAACTCTAAGAAACTATTACTTATTGTAAAAAAGGGACTTTTGTATTATAAACTCATTTCATGACTAGATCTTGCGATATTACTGGAAAAAAACACCAAACTGGTCATAACGTCAGCCATTCTAATATTAAGTCTAAAAGGCGTTTTATGGTTAATTTAAACAGTGTCACTCTATTTAGTGAGTCTTTACAAAGAAAATTTAGATTAAGAATAGCCTCATCTACACTTAGAACCATAGATAAACATGGTGGTTTAGATCAATATTTAAATAAAACTAGCTCACGATCTTTAACTGATAAAGCCTTAAAAATAAAAAAACAAATCGAAAAAAACGTTAGCAAAAAAGCTAGCTAAATGTTTCAAGAATTATTTTTAAATTTATCAAATAACTTAAATAACTCTTCAGTTGTAATTATCTGGTTATTTCAAATTATATTTTGTTATCTTTCAATTTTACTCTCACTTAAGTTCTTCGGAAAGACAGGTATTTATGTTTATGTAGCGATTGCAATCATATTAGCTAATATTCAAGTTCTTAAAGTTGTAGACTTTCCTTTCTTTCCTGAACCTATGGCCCTAGGAACTGTTTTGTTTATTTCTATATTTCTTTGTACTGACATATTGAATGAGTATTTTGATAAAAAATCTGCAACTAAATGTATATACCTAGGTATTGCAGCATACTTATTTTCAACCGTACTTATGTTTTTAACAATATCTATGGCCCCAATTAATCCTGATGAGCATCCTGCATGGTCTTGGAGCTATGGTATGCATGAGTCAATTATGACTATTTTCCTTCCACAGTTTCCAATAATAGTTGGAAGTATTTGCGCTTTTTTTATAAGTCAAAAAATTGATATTTTTATATTTTCTTATTTAAAAAATAAAAATACTAACCTTTGGTTTAGAAATAATGCATCAACAATTGTATCGCAATTTATTGATAATATTATATTTAGTGTTCTTGCATTTAATATCTTATCTTCTAACCCAGTTCCTTTATTTGACCTAATTATTTCTTATGGAATAGGTATTTATTTACTTAGAATTCTATTAAGTCTATTTGATACAATATTTATTTATTTAGCGAAGATCTTTTTGCCATCTAAACTTGACTAATTTTTTTCAAGTAAAAAAAAAGTCAAAATTATCAAATGCTCGACTTGGATTAATTAATACATCACACGGTAAAATCAATACACCTTCATTTATTTTTTGTGGTACCAAGGCCACTGTCAAATCTGTACTCCCCTCTCAATTAAAATTAGCAAGAACACAAATTATTCTTTCAAACACATACCATTTAATGCTTCAACCGGGTTCAGAGATCATATCAAAAGAAGGGGGTTTACAAAGTTTTACTGATTGGAATGGACCTATGATGACTGACAGCGGGGGATATCAAATATTTTCACTAGGATATGGGTCAGTTTCAGAGGAAATTAAAGGAAAAAATAATAATGCAAAGAGAAAATCTCTCATAAAAATAACCGAAGATGGTGCATCATTTAGAAATTATATAAATGGAGATAAAGTATTCTTATCACCTGAGAGATCAATTGAATTACAACGTGACTTTGGCGCTGATCTGATTTTTGTCTTAGATGAATGTACGCCCTTTAATGTCTCAAAAAAATATACAGAAAAGTCTATGTACATGAGTCATCGCTGGGCAGAAAGATGTATAAATTCTTTCGACTCAAAATTTAAAAAGTATAACTCAACTTTTGGTTCCTCAGGAAAACAGTCACTATATGGCATAATACAAGGTGGTGTTTATGAGGATTTAAGAAAGATTGCTTGTGAAGAAACATGCTCGAAAAATTTTGATGGACTTGCAATAGGTGGCTCTTTGGGGAGTACAAAAAATCAGATGTACGATATCTTTTCTTTCTGTGAAAATTATATAGATAAATCAAAACCTATTCATATTCTAGGAATTGGAGGACTAGATGATATTTTGCATGGTGTAAGTTCTGGATATGACACATTTGACTGTGTATCACCTACAAGGATTGCTAGACATGGTATTATGATGTCAAAACTATGTAGTAAAGGAATTAATTTAAACAACTCAAAATTTAAAGACGATCATTCTAGTATTGATGAAGGATGTGAATTACAGGAAATAAATAAATTTTCAAAATCTTATATTCATCATTTGTTTAAAGCTAATGAGATGCTCGGTATGACCATTTTATCAATATATAATATTTGGTTTATGAATAAGTTTTTTGAAGAAATAAGATTATCTATAAATGAGGATAAATTTGAAGAGTATAAGAATAAAATTTTGTCTAATTTAGTCGAATAATGACTCTATTTTTTCAAACATAATTCCACCTAACTCCTCTACATCATGAATGGTAATTGCCTTACTGTAATACTGACCTACGTTATGACCTATACCGATTGCTAATAGTTCAATGTTTGATTTCTCTTCTATCGCAAGAATAGTACTTTTTAGGTGTTTTTCTAAATAATTACTATTGTTTACAGACAGTGTTGAGTCATCTACGGGGGCGCCATCAGATATAACAATTAGTATTTTCCTACTTTCAGGCCTCTTCGAAATTCTAGAACTAGCCCAAAGAAGTGCTTCGCCATCAATATTTTCTTTTAATAGACCCTCTTTTAACATTAGGCCTAAATTTATTTTAGATTTTTTTGAGTTTTGGTCAGCAGATTTATAAATAATATGCCTTAGGTCATTAAGTCTTCCAGGATTTTTCTGCTTTCCATTTTTGAGCCAATGCTCTCGAGTTTTTCCACCTTTCCATGCTTTTGTTGTAAAACCAAGAATTTCAACTTTGATTTTGCATTTTTCTAAAGTAGCGGCTATCATATCAGTTGTTAAAGCAGCTATCATAATAGGTTTTCCTCTCATTGATCCTGAATTATCAATTAACAAAGTTACGGTTGTATCTTCAAATTTAATTTCTTTTTCTTTTTTAAAAGAGAGAGAACTATTTGAATTAGTTATAACTCTGGTAAGTTTTGAAGTATCTAGAACACCTTCGTCTAAATCAAAATTCCATGACCTATTTTGTTTTGATTGAAGCTTTCGATACAATTTATTTGCTAATCTTGATATTTGCTTTTGATATAAATCACATTTTTCATCGAGTTGCCTTCTTAGGGCCACTAGCTCTTCATGATCACATAGTTTAATTGCTTCTATAATTTCATCATATTGATTAGTAGCTGCTTTATAATTTTGATTAAGGTTTCTATAGCTATCAATTGACTTAAATATATCTTCAATTTGTTGGTCTGAAATTTCTATATCAATCTCTTCTCCTTGAACACTAGACTGACTATTATCTGAGTCATTTTCTGGGGTATGCATATTTTCCTCTAATTGGCTTTCTTCAGGTTTTTGGGCTTGATTTTCCTCTTGGTTTTGTTGTTGATTAAAATCCTCTTCATCATTTCCCTCATCGAGATCTTTATCATCTGGTTGGCTTTCATCCTCAACCGATGGAAAAATAATTCTAAGTAAATCTACCGATAAGTTTAAATATTCTTTTTGGTCTTGAATATTCTGAGATAATTTTTGAAGTGTGTTATAAAATTTTGATATGTTGTCTTTAGAAGTTATATTCTTTAAATGATTATTATTTGATTTCCACATATTATTGTTTACTAAATCAATGAAAAAATGCGTTAATGTAAAATAAAATAAATCTTTAGAGTCTTTTTGTTTTTTTGATTTTAATACCTCTAATCTTTTAAACCATTTATTCTCAATGTTTTTTATAATACCTTTGAAGGGTTTTGAGCCATATGTCTCATATCGTAAACGCTCTAAGAAAATTATTTCTTCTCTAATATCAATATTTTTAGATGTTATTTGGTTTAACAGTTTTTCATCATGGTATTTTTTTTTAAGAGCAAATGAGTCTGCTGCACCACGCATATCCTCATAATTGAAAATATTTGAGATTGAGGGAAGGTTTAAAGTATCATCTTTCTCTAAAACGATATTTGAGTTTACATTTATTTTTAATTCTTTATTTTCCGATATGGTTTTATTAACAGAATTGAGTGTATTTGAAATTTGCCTGGGAATATTTAGTTGTTTCTCGGACAATTAGATATCAATTGCAAAGGTTCTTTGGAAATATTCTTTATATATATCTATTTCACTTTCGTCACATTTATTCAAAAAAGTAAACTTCAAAGAGTTTTTAATATCTTTAATAATTTTATAATTTTCTGCCCACATAATTACAGTTCTAGGGCTCATGACAATAGATATATCTTTTTGTTCAAAACCTTTTCTTGTTAAATTTGCCATTTGAACCATAGAGGCTATTATTTTCTTCTCTTCATTGTTTGCAGAAACTTTTTTTGAAATAATTTCTATTTCTTTATCCTCATCAAGGTAGTTTAATTTTGCAACTATATTCCATCTGTCCATTTGACCTTGATTGATCTGATTTGTTCCATGATAAATCCCAGCGGTATCCCCAAGACCTACTGTGTTAGCAGTAGCAAATAGCCTAAAATAAGGATGAGGTGAGAGAACTTTACTTTGGTCAAGAAGAGTTAACTTTCCCTCAGCTTCGAGTATTCTTTGAATGACAAACATTACATCTGGTCGACCTGCATCGTATTCGTCAAAAACTAAAGAAACGTTATTTTGAAATGCCCAAGGAAGGATACCTTCCTGAAATTCTGTTACTTGTTTGTTATCTTTTAAAACTATTGCATCTTTACCAATAAGATCGATTCTCGATACATGACTATCTAAGTTAACTCTTATGCAAGGCCAGTTTAATCTTGCACAAACTTGTTCAATATGAGAGGACTTTCCAGTTCCATGCAAACCTTGTAAGAAAACTCGTTTATTGAATTTTAGACCAAGTAAAATAGCAATCGTTGTACTTTCATCAAATACGTAG
>CABYTH010000015.1:0-26589 GCA_902521835.1 uncultured Alphaproteobacteria bacterium | reverse complement strand
ATGATTTTTTTTCTCAGATAACATTGCTACTTGGCTGGTAAAGGCAAAGCTTTTTCTGTAATTTTTAAATTCAAAAGTTTTTGTTAGTCTTCCCTCATTGTCTTTTGACCAATCAGTCATAGCTTAAGGTGCGGGTGATGGATTGTTTTCATGTATATCATTAATTTCATCAATTATTTCTTTTGATAATTCTATATCTACTGAATTTATATTTTCTATCAGCTGATCCATTTTTGTTGCACCAATAATATTACTTGTAACAAAGTCTTGTTGGTTAACAAATGCAAGTGACAGTTCAGTAGGGGTTAGACCGTTATCCTCTGCAATTTTACAGTATTGTTCAGTAGCAACAATCGATCTCTCATTGGTATACCTGGTCCAATCCTCCCAAATTGTTAAGCGAGCGCCATCTGGTTTTTTAGAGTTTCTGTATTTTCCAGTTAACACACCACATGCTAAAGGAGAATAAGCTAACAAACCTACCTGATCTCTAATGGATATTTCAGACATACCAACTTCATAAGTTCTATTTAATAAACTATATGGGTTTTGGACAGACATAACCCTTGGTAGATTTTTATATTTGGACAAGTTGATGTAATTGGATAAGCCATAGGGAGTTTCATTGGATAAGCCTAAATGTCTAATCTTACCTTGATCGATAAATTTTTTTGCTGTCTCTAAAATTTCTTCAAAGGGAGTCCATTCTTTCTCTTCTTTATAATTTTTATATCCCAGCCTTCCAAAAAAATTTGTTTTTCTCTCTGGCCAATGTAGTTGATAAAGATCAATGTAATCTGTTTGTAATCTTTTTAGACTTCCTTCTAATGCTTCGGTGAAATGTTTTTCATTAAATTGTAGACCACCTCCTCTAATCCATCTTACATCAGGGCCTGCGACTTTTGATGCTAATATTACTTTCTCTCTATTATTTTTCTGTTTAAACCAATTACCAATTATTTTTTCAGTGGCACCATATGTTTTTTCTTTCCCCTTAACTGAATAATATTCCGCGGTGTCAAAGAAATTAACCCCTTTTTCTAGAGAATAATCCATTTGCTCAAACGCCTCATTTTCTGTATTTTGCTCTCCCCAGGTCATTGTACCAAGGCAAATAAGGCTTACTTGAAGGTCAGTATTTCCTAAGGGTTTGAATTTCATAAAAGATTCATACGGTTTTACTTGAAAAATATCAAGATAATAGCCATATTAAAAATAATTAAGGAGAAATAATGGTCGAATTAAAACAAAATACATATTCGCAGTCGCAATCTACAGTTATAGATCAGGGCTTAAGAGATTATATGATGAAAGTCTATAATTACATGACCTCTGGTTTAGCTATAAGTGGTTTAGTGGCATGGGGATTTTCTCAGTCTCCTACTTTAATGGGGGCTATTTATGGCACAGCACTTCAATGGGTTGTAATGCTCGCTCCACTTGGATTTATTTTCTTTTTAGGTGCAAGATTACAAAAAATGTCTACCTCTGCAGCTCAAATGACATTTTGGGCCTTCGCTGCTGTGATGGGAATTTCACTGTCTTATATATTCATAGTTTTCACTGGCGTAAGCATTGTAAGAGTATTTTTAATTACAAGCTGTACATTCGCTGCGATGAGCATCTATGGATATGCAACTAAAAGAGATTTAACAAAGTTTGGTTCATTTCTTATAATGGGACTCATTGGAATTATTATTGCTAGTATTGTAAATATATTTTTACAAAGTTCTGCGATGCAATTTGTAATTTCTTGTGTGGGTGTTTTAGTGTTTGTGGGTTTAACTGCTTACGATACTCAAAGAATTAAATCAACTTATTATCAAGTTGCTGGAACTGCTTTTGCAGGAAAAGCTGCAATCATGGGTGCACTAACATTATACTTAGACTTCATAAACCTATTCATAATGTTGATGCAATTATTTGGTCAGCGTAGATAAACATTATTGAAAATAAATTTTTTAAAGGGGCTATCTTTTTTAGCCCCTTTTTTATTTCTGCCATATTTAATTTGGGGGAGTGTGATTAATGAAAAGACAACAATTCCTAACTCCGTAAATCATAAAGCAGATCACAATTATAAAAACTCCGATATTGAAGTAAGACTAGGTGAAACATCACAGAGATTTGAGTTAAAGCATGGGGAGTGTGGTCAAGATATATATTGGGATGATTGTTCAAACGATAGACAAAGAGTAGAAAGAGAAATTGTATGGAAGGGTATAAATGAAACTAAATGGTTTGGTTTCAGTATTTATGTAGATAAAGACTATCCTACACTAAATAAAGCTAGCTGGGCTCAGTCTAAAATACATAATTGGAGACATCCAATTTGGATGCTCCAAGCCAATGGCATAAGTGTTAACCTTACATTTAATTCTTTAGGTCAAAGAAATTGTTATGTTGGAAAATTATCTAGCTTCAAGGGTCAATGGAATGATATTTTGATTAAGACTGAATATTCATTTGAAGGTGGAAAGAAAGAACTAGGTGAGAGTTATACAGAATTTTATTTGAATGGAGAAAAAATAAAAAAATGCTCTATGAGATACCCTGTATTAACTAAAGATGCTTATAAAGAGAGTGGTAACAAAGATTTATTTTTTAAATACGGAATCTATAACAGCCACATTAGCAATTGGTTAGACAAAAATAAAACTAAAGAAGTTGATGCAAAAGAGTGGAAAGATACACATGAAGATAGCAGCGGTAGTGTTATTTCAAGCAAAGCTAAAAATCCTTTTGAAGTTGATTGGGGCGTGAAAGTGCCCAATCAAGTAGTTTATTTTGATGAAATGAGAATTGGGAATAGTAGAGAAAGTGTAGATATAAATTTAATTAACAAGGCTGTTGATTAAATAAAGTTCAATTAAAAAAAGGTATTAATTTTAAACTTAACTTGTAAGATCCCCGCGTGATTGGATACTTTTTAGCAATTGGTGCAGCGGCGATTTGGTCAGGTGTAGCTCTTTCTGCTACAAGAATAGTCAGATATTTTGGAAGCTATAATTATAACTTACTGAGACTTTTAGGAATTATTTTTTTCTTCTTTCCTTATGTCTATTTAAATTGGAAACCAATTTATTTTAACGAGTCTATATTTACAGCAATTTTTTTTTCATCGATTATTGGCATAATTATTGGTGATACTTTTTTATTTGTGTGTCTTAAAAGGTTAGGGCCAAGAAGACAGGCTTTACTTTTTTCAATGCAAATTCCATTTACTATTATTCTTGCTGAAGTTTTTCTCAAAACATTACCTTCTGTAATTGAATTAATTGGTTGTAGTCTAATATTTATAGGCATAATTATTGCTATCCAGTTTAATAAAACTATTCCTGAAGACGACCTAGAAAACATTCAAGGAAATAAATATATTGGTTTACTTGCTGGAATAGGATTGGCTCTTTGCCAATCTATCGGGATTATTCTAATGAAGCCTGCATTGACTTCAACAGATCCTATAATTGTTTCCTACCTTAGAGTAATTGTAGCTGCAATAATTATGTTTGTGAGCTTATTTTTTATAAAAAATAATCAACTTTGGGAAAGAATGAAAGACCTTAAAAAAACTTTTTATAGTATTTTTCTTGGCTTTATGGGAATGGGCGTTGGAATGACTATGTTAATAATTGCTCTTAAAAATGGAGATCCTGGAATTATTTCAACTTTATCAAGCACAATGCCAATTATGATAATACCGATATTATGGATTGTTACTAAAAATTATGCAGGGCATTTAGCAGTAATAGGCGCTACTCTTACATGTTTTGGAGCAGGAGTAATTTTTTTAAATTAATCTGAACCTTTCTCAACGTTGACTATTTTTAGATCCTTTGTTTTTTTAATTTGTGTTTGTAATATTTTGTTTAAAGGATCCTTTCCTAAGTATTTTTTAAATTTTTTCTGACTTTGTGTAGCTTTTTCTGTATTACCTTCAGTTATTGCAACTAATGTCTCTCTTAAATGTTCAAGACCTTTTTGCTCATTTGAGGATTTGTAGCGCATATATGCAGCCCGTGGATAAATAAAAAGCTTTGTAAATGCATAAGAAAATAAAATTAAAAGAATAAGAAATGTTATTAAGACAAAAAGGAATTGGACAATGGGAATACTCAGTTGCCAAATTCCTAAAACGAGTGATAGATTGCCAGCGTTGTTAAACAAATAAAAAAGAGCGCCGTAACCGCTTATAAAAATTATTAAAATTATTAGTAGCCTTATCATTAAATCATATTCTCAAGAAAAATTTGATTATCGTTGTAGATTTGGGCTAGTTCATAAGAGGATTTAAAAAATATTTTTTGGTTGGGATTTAATTTCTCATATTCAATTATCGCCTTTGTATATTGTCGATTGTGCATTGCATTAATAAACGATGGTAAGGGTTCTGATGAATTTTTTGTTATCTGAATTTCAAATATATTTTCAATAATTCTTTTAAGCCATTGAAAATTATTTTGTTTCATAAACTCATTTTGTACATATGTATTTTCATTAATTTTTAATTGCTGTACTGAATATGTATAATCTGGAATAGTGAGTAGTTCTTTAAATTTTTCTTCATTAAAAAATAAATATTGATTTTGAAGTTTTTGAATATTTTTATTTCGAATTTGTTGGTGATCAATATTAACTATAATCTGATTTATGGACAAAATTAATTCATATGCCTCATCATTGGATAAAGTAATTTGTTGTGGCTCTGGCTCTGGCTGAACAATGGTAGTTTGAGGTATTTCTTGAACATTTTTTGCTAACTCTAGTATAAGAGACTCAAGACGATCTACTTTATCTTCCAGCTCTTTGTTATTTAAATCATTAATAGGGGTTATCTCTTTTTGAATATTTGGTGATTGAGTTTCTTGGCTTAATTTGCTGAATTGAGCCTTATCAAATATTAAAAGGTTATTTCGATACAAGTAGCCCCCTGCAACAGTTATAACGATCAAAAATATTACTATTAGGAAAAGATTTCGTTGAAGAAAGTTTTTTTTACTGTCATTTTTTTGATTTTCAGACATTCAATAAGAATCTATATTTTTTTATAATAATGAAAGTTTTAGCAATAGAAAGTTCTTGTGATGATACGTCTATTGCCATTGTAAAAGATGATAAAAGTGTTGAGTTTCTTGAAACAATTAATCACAGGAAATTTCATAAAGATCATGGGGGCGTTATACCCGAAATGGCAGCAAGACAACATTTGGAAATTTTAGATATATTGGTCAAATCAATTAAAAAAATTAATTTTTCAAAAATTTCAGCAATTGCTGCAACTTTTGGGCCTGGGCTCATAGGTGGATTAATTGTAGGGTCATCTTTTGCAAAAGGTCTATCAATGTCTAAAAATATTAAACTTATTCCAATTAATCATTTACAAGCACATTTGTTATCACCTCGACTTGTGTCTAAAATTAAGTTTCCATATTTATGCCTACTCGTCTCTGGAGGAAATACGGCATTAGTATTGGTTAAAAATCCAAAAAATTTTATCACTCTTGGATCAACAATTGATGACTCTGCAGGTGAGTGTTTTGATAAAGTAGCTAAAGGTTTAGGTTTAGGTTATCCTGGTGGACCAGAAATTGAACGTTTAGCAATAGGTGGAAATATTGAGAGGTTTAAACTCCCAATGCCTTTGACAAAAAAAAATAACTGTGAATTTTCTTTTTCAGGTTTAAAAACAGCAGCACTAAATACCATCACAAAAAATAAAAAAACGAAAATATTTTTAAAGGACTTTTCGGCCTCATTTCAACATACTGTATTTAAAGTGTTAGAAATTAAAATATTAAATAGCATTAAACTCTTACAAAAAGAAAATATTAAAATTAATGATTTTTCTATTTGTGGTGGAGTAGCAGCAAATAAATATTTAAATACCGAGCTTCAAAAACTTATTTCAACAAAGAAACTTGATTATCATCGGGTACCTATATCTTTATGTACCGACAACGCTGCAATGATTGGTTGGAACGCTATCGAATATATGAAGACTAGAAAAATCAAGTTTAATAATTACGATACAAGACCATCACCTAATATATTAATTCATGAGCACTTCTAAAAATTATTGGCTCCTAAAATCAGAGCCTAGCTCTTGGTCATGGGATCAACAAAAAAAGAAAAAAACTGAACATTGGGACGGTGTGAGAAATTACCAGGCAGCAAATAATATGAAAAAGATGAGAAAAGGAGATGAGTGTCTGTTTTATCACTCAGTAACAGAAAAGGCCATTAAGGGAATAGTGAGAGTTACTAAGGAATATTATCCAGATCATACAGATAAAAAAGGAATATTTGGAATGGTTGACGTAACCTATGTAAAAGATCTAAATGAAGTTTACTTATCAGAAATAAAAGCAGACCCATTTTTCCAGGATTTTCCGCTTGTAAAACAAGCCAGATTAAGTGTGATGCCTGTAACATTGAAGCAATGGAAGAAATTAATTAAGATGAGTGAAAAAAAATGAGAGAATTTAAATTATCTAATCCACTGTTATCAAAAGAACAATATGAAGAGATGTATGCAGAGTCATTTAGCAATAAAGAGCAATTCTGGTCTAAAGTGGCAAAATCTCAACTAACTTGGTCTAAAGATTTCACTAAAGTTAAAAATACCAACTACGATGGTGACGTATCTATAAAATGGTTTGAGGATGGTGAATTAAACGTTTGTTATAACTGTGTAGATAGACATGCGGAAACACAACCAAATGAAATAGCAGTTATTTGGGAGGGAGATGATACTAGTAAAAATAAAACTTACACTTATAAAGAACTAAAATCAGAAGTAAGTAAATTTGCTAATGTTTTAAAGAAACTTGGCGTGCAGAAAGGTGATGTTGTAACTATTTATTTAACTATGATTCCTGAAGTTGCATTCGCTATGTTGGCTTGTGCAAGAATAGGAGCAATACATTCCGTAATATTTGGGGGTTTTGCACCAGAGTCAATTGCAGGAAGAATTAGGGATTGTAAATCTCAATTTGTAATTACTGCTGACGAGGGTGTTAGAGGTGGAAAAATAATTCCGCTTAAAAAATATATTAATACAGCTTTAGAGAGTTGTGATAGTTCTATAAAAACTCTTGTCATTCGATATACAAATACTCAAGACGAGCTACATAAAGAAAATAATTTTTATTATGATGAATTAGTTACAGAAGTAGATGATCAATGCGAATGTGTATCAATGAATGCAGAAGATCCTCTTTTCATTTTGTATACATCTGGTTCTACAGGTAAGCCAAAAGGTGTTCTTCATACTACAGGAGGATATTTAGTATATGCCTCATTTACGCATAAATACTCTTTTGACTATCATCCAGGTGATGTTTATTGGTGCACAGCTGATGCTGGATGGATTACAGGACACTCTTATTCCGTTTATGGCCCGCTCGCAAACGGAGGTAAAACATTATTGTTCGAAGGCGTTCCTAACTATCCAGACTTTTCTCGTTTTTGGGAGGTTTGTGATAAATACAAAGTTAATATTTTTTACACAGCACCTACTGTTTTAAGGTCTTTGATGAAAGAGGGTAATTCATATATTGAAAAATGTGATTTAAGTTCTTTAAGAATTTTGGGGACGGTTGGTGAGCCAATTAATCCTGAGGCTTGGAATTGGTATTCAACAATAGTGGGTAAGGATAAATGTCCTGTTATAGATACGTGGTGGCAAACAGAAACTGGTGGTCATCTTATCTCACCAATACCTGGTGTTTCAAAACTTAAACCTGGAAGTGCAACACAACCTTATTTTGGTATTGAAGCTGCGATAGTTGATGATAATGGAAATATTTTAGAGGGTGAATGTGAGGGTAAGCTTTGTATTTTAGACAGTTGGCCAGGACAAATGAGAACAGTATACGGAGATCATCAGCGTTTTGTTGATACTTACTTTAGTCAGTTTAAAGGGAAATATTTCACTGGGGACGGTTGTAGAAGAGATAAAGATGGTTTTTATTGGATTACTGGTAGAGTGGATGATTGTATTAATGTATCAGGTCATCTGCTTGGAACAGCTGAGATTGAGAGTGCTTTTGTTGAACATGAATTAGTATCTGAAGCTGCCGTTGTGGGCTACCCTCATGACATTAAAGGGCAAGGCATTTATGCTTATGTTACAACAAATACAGGAGTAGAAATAAGTGATGATTTAAAAAAAGAGCTTATACAATGGATTAGAAAGAAAATAGGCCCTATAGCAACACCTGATAAATTACAATTTTCTCCTGGCCTTCCAAAAACAAGATCGGGAAAGATAATGAGAAGAATTCTAAGAAAAATAGCATCTAAAGAAGAAGATCAACTAGGCGATACATCAACATTAGCAGACCCGAATGTTGTTCAATCTTTAATAGACGGATCTAAAAATATCTAGCACATCTGATATCAGTAATATTTATGACTCAATCAAAAAGATTGAACAAGGAAGTAGTATTGATTATGTTGTAGGTAAATTTCCCAAATTAAAGAGAAATTTTTTATTTTTGATAATTCAAGAGTATTACAGAAATTATGAAAATCATAACCAAATACTCTCAAATTATATTAATGATAAAACACCTAATAATATTTTAATTCTTTTAAAAATATGCCTAACGCTGTTATTTTTCTCTGATAAGCCTGTTTTTGCAATAGTTAATGATGCTGTAAAAGAAGGTAAAATTTTAGCAAAAGAAAAATTAGTAAATGGTGTTCTAAGAAATATTGTGAGAAACCAAAACAAAATTCAATATAAAAAAATAATTTATCCTAATTTTAAAAAGATAATTGATAAAATTTTTTCAAGTAATTCAATTAGAGATTATTTATACTCGACATTATTTGTAAAACCTAAAAATTATCAAATTAGCATAATCGACAATGAAGGTGCTCTTTATAATAAAAGAGTGTTTGCTTTAGAAAAAAAAATTATAAAAGGATGTTTTGTTCAAGATATCGGTAACTTTGAAGTTATTTACTCGGTACATAAATTTTTTAAGGATAAAAATTTAATCGATGTTTGCGCTGCTCCTGGTGGTAAAAGTATATTATTACATTCATTAGGATTTAAAGTTAATGCAATTGATAATTCGCAGAAACAAATTAATAAATTTAAGGAGAATATAGATCGCTTAGATATAAAAATAAATGTTCAAAAATTTAATTATTTAGAAAAAAAATTTACAAATAAATATAATTCGATTTTATTGGACGCACCTTGTAGTGCACTAGGCACTTTTAGGAGAAATCCAGATGTAACTGTGAAAGTTGATCAATCTCAAATGAAAAAACATCAAAAAAAACAAATACAGATGATAGAAAAATCATTGAAAATACTCAATAAAAAGGGTTTTTTAGTTTATATTGTTTGTTCATTTCATCCTTTTGAGACAATCGAAGTCATTGATAAAATTATGCAAAAACATAAAAATATAAACCTACACAAAATCAATTCAGATAAAATGATTAAGAGAGAGAATGGATATTTTATTAACCCATTAAGTTTTAAAGAGTTTGGGGGATCAGATATCTTTTTTGTTTCGGTAATAGAAAAGATAAAATGAAAACAATAATATCACCATCAATATTAGGTGGATCATTTTCAAATATGGAAAAAACTATATCCGAACTTGATCAATCAAAAGCGGAATATATTCACTTTGATGTTATGGATGGCGATTTTGTTCCTAATTTAACTTTTGGGCCACAATTCATTTCAAATTTACGTACAAAAACCAAAAAAATCTTTGATGTTCATTTAATGATAAATAGAGTAAATAAATTTTTAGATGATTATATCAAAGCAGGATCAAACATAATAACTTTTCATTATGAGATTAATGAGGATCTTAATAAACTTATTGATAAAATTAAACAAAATAGAATAAAAGTAGGAATTGCTTTAAAACCAAAAACTACATGTGAAGAAATAAAAAAGTATTTACATCTTGTTGACCAGGTAATTATTATGACTGTGGAGCCCGGCTTTGGAGGGCAGACATTTTTAAGTGATCAAGTGTATAAAATCGAAAGTATTTCTAAATATATAAGAGAAAATAATTTAAATGTAGATATTGAGATTGATGGTGGTGTCAATTATGAGACTGGAAAGCTTTGTGTAGATGCAGGAGCAAATATACTTGTTGCGGGTTCTTTTTTATTTAAGCAAAGCAGCTTAATTATGGCGACAAATAAACTTAATGATTTTTTTAACCAATGAAAAAAAATAAAAATGCTCTTGTTTCAGTTTTTGACAAATCAAATCTTGATTTAATTTCAAAATTTTTAATTAAAAAAAAATATACTATTTACTCAACAGGTGGTTCTTCCAAATATCTTAAAAAAATTAACGTGCCACATGTTGAAATATCAAAATATACTAAACAAAAAGAGATATTATCAGGTAGAGTAAAAACACTTCACCCTAAAATTTTTGGAGGAATTCTTGCTACAAATTCCCGAGACCATCAAAGAGAGCTAGAAAAAGAGAAGATCATAAATTTTGATTTAATCATTGTTAATCTCTATCCATTTGAAAAAACTGTTAAAAATACCAAGAAAACTGATGAAATAATTGAAATGATCGATATTGGTGGTCATAGTCTTATAAGAGCGGCAGCAAAAAACTACTTAAAATCCACAATAATTGTAGATCCTTTGGATTATCCGAATTTTATAAAAAGTTTTCCTGAGACTGTGTCACGCAAAAAAAAATATGCAATTAAAGCTATGAAACACATTACAAAATATGACATATCAATAACCAAATGGTTTGAGGGAATTGAGGATAAAGAGTATTCACTTAGATATGGTGAAAATCCACAACAAAAAGCAACAGCTTTCATTAATAATAATATGTTCAAACAATTAAGCGGTGAAAAAAAACTCAGCTACAATAACTTATTAGATTTAGATGCTGCACTAACAATAGCTTATTCGACAAACTCAAATAAACATATCTGCACTATAGTCAAACACAACATACCATGCGGTGCATCAATAGAAACTAGTCAGATTAAAAGCTACACAAATGCTCTAGACGGTGATCCGGTTAGTGCTTTTGGTGGAATTATAGCGTTCAACAAGAAAGTTACAAGCCTCACAGCAAAAAATTTGCTAAATAATTTTTATGAAGTTGTTGCAGCTCCAGAATTTGATGGTGAGGCCTTAAAAATTTTAAAGAAAAGAGTTAATTTAAGAGTATTAAAAGTTAAAAAATATAAATCAAAAATAGAACAAAGGTCTATTTTTGCTGGTATGCTTGTTCAACAAGCTAACAGTAAAAAATCCACGATTAAAAAAGTATATGGTGTAAATAGCTTAGATGATGAGAAGATAAATTTTTTTTCTAATGTTTTAAAAGCAGTTAAGTCAAATGCTATTGCAATATTTGATCAAACTAGTTTAGTTTCTCAATCTGGTGGGCAAACTTCAAGGATAGACTCCCTTGAGAATTGTTTATACAAGTTTAATTTAAAACAGAAAAAAAAGAGAAATAACAAATTATTTTTATTTTCTGATGCGTTTTTCCCTTTTACGGACTCTTTGAAGTTAATAAAAAAAAAGAAATTAAAAATTGATATTTATGCGCCTATGGGATCTAAAAATGACTCTATTATTGAAGAATTTGTAAAAAAACATAAATTGAATTTTTTTAAATTAAGCGATCGTCATTTTAAACATTGATCGAAATATTCAAAAATAATCCTCCAAAAAAATACTACACAGAAATGAAGAGGTATCAAAATGTTGAATTTAAAAAGAAATACTCTACCGAGCTTTTAGAGAGGTTTTTTAAAGAGTTCCCAGAAGAAAAAAGAGGTAGAAAGAAATTTAAGGATAAAGAAATACAAAATGCTAAGCATCTTATTTATGAGAGCATATTTCAAAAAGGTATAAATATTAAGGCAGACTGTATAGGTTTAATTAAAGAAAGAGTGGATAGAGACGTAATAACAATTAAAGTATCCTTTTTTAGAAAAAATGGATGAAAATAAAATCTTATTTGTAGATTTAGATGGAACGTTAATAAGGGAAGACCTGTCTAATCTTGCATTCATTAATTTTCTGAAAAAAAACCCACTAAAATTATTTATTTATTTATTAATATTCCTTATTAGAGGTACACCTTATTTAAAAGAGAAAATTTCCAAAAATTTTGATGTTCCAATTGACGAACTTACATTTAATAAAAGTGCATTAAATTATATAAGAGATGTTAAAAATAGACATAGAGTAGTATATTTAATATCTGGAAGTCATCAAATTTTAGTTGATCAAATTGATCAACACCTAAAAATATTTTTTGAGTCTTTTGGCACAAAAAATAATTTTAATATGGTAGGAAAAAACAAAGTCAAATTTATTAATGAAAAACTAAATATTATAGAATTTGATTATTTAGGTAATAGTAAGAAAGATTTTCCAATTTGGGAGCATTGTAGAAAAATAATTTATACGAATGTTTCAGTTAGTCTCAAAAAAATTATTAATGCATCTAAGTTAACTAAAATAGAAGTTAAAGAAGATTTTATAAAAAATTAATGACTTTGTTGATTTTTTTCAAGATATTTGCTGTTTGCCTATTAGGTGCCATATCACCAGGACCGAGTATGGTAGTAGTAATTAACAATGCTATTTTTAAAAGTAAATTAAATGGAATTTTAACATCCATTGGTCATGGAGTTGGTATAGGTATTTATGCTCTTTTTGCAGTCCTTGGAATTGCTTTAATCATTAAAACAAACTTATTTGTTTTTAATTTAATAAAATTTTTATCAATTATTTTTCTCATATATTTAGGAGTAAAGTCAATAATCGCTAATGATAGATTAGAATTTGATGGGAGTGATATAAGAAGTGGATTTACCTCTTTTTTACAAGGGCTTAGCATTTCTCTATTAAATCCTAAAATCTTTATATGGTTTATTGCAATTTATTCTCAATTTATGTCAGTGGATAATGACATGATTTTTAATACAATTTTAATTCTTACAGCTAGTATTGTTGATGCAACTTGGTATATGATCCTGACCATATTAGTTACAACTAACATCGCTTTAGATTTTGTTAAAGATAAAAGTGTTATATTACAAAAATTTGTAGGTAGTGTTTTTATTATTGTTGCGGTTTTACTATTGGTAGAACTATTAATTTAATTTTGTAATTTAATTGAGGCATATTTTTAAAAATGATTAAGTTATTAGTCAGTGTGATATTAAAAATACTAGTTTTGTTATTACTCCTCAAAAAAATAGTTTTGGCTAATAATTTATTAATTGATGAAAATGATAAATTATTTATTAAAACATCAAATAGTGGCTTTATATCTCATAAAAATTTTATGAGTCAGAATAGTTATAATTTTAATTATATTGAAGATAACTCAAAAGCAAGAGCTGGGGATTATTTTCAAAAATTTGAACTTAGAGACGGTGATTGTTTTAGTGATGATAATTGGAGTGATTGTGATAATGATAGACAAAGGATTGAACTCTCATCAGAACCAAATCAAACAATATCTGGGAAACAATGTTATGGTTACAGTATAAAACTACCACACTCTTTTACTGACATAAGAAAAGTAAGTACAACATTGGGCCAGATACATCAAAAGGGTGGGCCATCTGGAAAAGCAAATAGTTTGCCATCTTTCCCACCATTAATACAAATTGATGCAAGAAAAGGGAATTTGTATTTAAATTGGCATAAACTTAGTGGGTCTAAGAATGATGTTAAAGATGAGTCAAAATATTATAAATTAAAATCTTTAAAAAGCATGAAAGGGGTATGGACTGATATCTCTATATGTTTGGATTTTAAAAATGAAAGAATAGATGCATGGGTTAATGGAGAAAATAAAGTTAAAATTTTAGAACCACCAATTTTTTTTGAGCCAAAATCTATATACTTTAAACACGGCATATATCAGTCATTTATAAGTGCCTACAAATTATTAAAGGGGGAAACACCTACTCAAATTGTGTATTATGATGAAGTGAGAAGAGGGAATTCTATTGAGGAAGTGGATAGTAACGTCAACCCAAACTTAAAATTTGTAGATTAAAATTTGATTGTTAAAAGATTGGAGCGGGCGAAGGGATTCGAACCCTCGACTTCAACCTTGGCAAGGTTGCGCTCTACCCCTGAGCTACGCCCGCTTTATATTGAGATTAAATGTTTTTATGATCGTTATCTTTATTCTAAAATAAAGTCCACAGACAATCTCTATTAATTCGTTAAGAATTATATATTTTTGCATATTCAAGGCAATATAGATAACTAACCAAATAATTTATTCTTATAAAATTTCAAAATTGGTTTAATTATTTAAGTCTTTTTCTAACTGTTTAAGTGGTTCACTCCAATCGCCTAAAATAATTTGTCTGTAGATTTTAATAGAATTATACCAAAAACAGCTTGCCCCTTGATGGCCCCAACGCACATCTGGTGCTGAAGACAATAAAAGTTTAGTATCTAATCCAAGGCTCCCTGCTAATTGGGCGGTGGAGTTATCAATAGTAACAATATTATCACATGCAGCCATTACAGATGCAAGGCTGTCTATGTCATTAAAATTGTCAATGTCATTAAATGTTACAATATCAAAATTAATCTCATTTTTTAATTTTAAGATTTCTTCAGTAGTATTACCATATTGGATATTAACAAATTTTATATTAGGCGCATTGATACTTTTTATTAAATCTTTAAGAGTAATATTTCTAAATTCAGCAAGTTCTTTTGTTGAAGTGGTTTTCCAACTAATGCCAATAATTTTAATACCACTCTCTATGTTTAATGTAGATCTAATTTGATTAGTCTTATCTTTATTATATTTAAGATATCCGTTAAAAGTTTTTTTAAATTTTTCTAAATCAGATCTAAAAAAATTTGCAAGAGATGCCATTGGGATATGGCAATCAAACTCACTTTCTAAAATAGATGTATCATCCTTATATATAATATTCTTATTTAGTGATCTATTAAAAAGAGGTTTTAGTCTTTTATCACAGTTTAAAATTATTTTTGCAGATTTTTCTTCAATCAATTCATTAATCATTGAGCAGTACATAATTTCATCTCCTATACCCTGCTCTCTCCAAACATAAATTATTTTATTATCCTCATTGTTCCAAAGAGGTTTATTTGTCTCAAATTTTTTATTTTTATTTTTTTTAGTTTTCCATCTCCATTCTGAAAGCTCAAAGGACTTTTTATAAGACCCTTTATACATCAAGGTTAGTGCCCAATTGCTGTAAGCTTCTGGGTAATTTGGATTAATTTTAATTGCTTTTTCGTAATTATCTTCTGCTTCATCGAACTTACACATATATTGAAGAGTGACACCCAAATTACAATAAGCATCTAAATTATTAGAGTCTATTGTGATAGCCATTTTGTAATTTCTCTCAGACTCTTCAAACTTTCCCAACCCCCAGTATATAACACCTAGGTTGTTAAAACACATTGAATAATCAGGTTTGATTTCAATCGCTTTCTTATATGCTTTTTCTGCTCTATAAGGTTTATTCAATTTAACAAAAATATTGCCTAAGTTATAATAAGTCTGGGCGTGATTAGGGTTCAATTTAATTGCAATTTTATATACTTCTTCTGCCTCAATGAATTTACCAAGTTTGCCATATGTTATGGCTAAATTATATATAGCTGGAAAATAATCACTTTTTATAGTTTTAGATTGAAAAAAAGCTTTCTCTGCATCATTTAATTTACCTATAACCAAGTAAGCTCTTCCTAGATTATTAAAGGTTTCATAATCCTTTGGATTGAGTTTTGTTGCATTAGTTAAAGAACTAATAGACTCGTTTATTTTGTTTTCTTCAAATAAAAGGAAACCTAAAATTTTCCAAGCAAGGAAATAATTAGGAAATGATTTAGTAATCTTTTCAGCAAGATTTTTAGTTTTTGTATAATTTTTATTTTGATAATTTACAATGAGTTCATTAATTAAAAATTTGTTCGGACCAAAATTATTGTTCATAAAATCTTTCAATGAATTTGATAAGTTACACCTAAAAATAATTCAATAAATGATCTTAGCATACGAATTGTATTAATTTTACTATTGAATTTTAGATAACTAATATTAATTATATGTTATGGAAAATATAATTGATATAAATCAGGATCAATTCGTTGAGCAGGTTATTGAAAAATCAAAAACCACTCCAGTCATTGTTGACTTTTGGGCACCATGGTGCGGTCCGTGCAAACAACTAACTCCAACTTTAGAAAAAATTGTTACTGAAAAAAATGGGAAAGTTGTCCTGGTTAAAATCAATGTTGATGAAAATCAAGGTATTGCCTCTCAATTAAATATACAATCAATACCAACAGTTTATGGCTTTGTAGATGGCAAACCAATTGATGCATTTCAAGGCGCTCAACCAGAAAGCAAAGTTGAAATAATGATTGATAAAATGATTGATGCAACACCTGGAAATGAAGTTCCGAAACTTATTAGCGAGGCAGACCTTTTATTAAAAGATCAAAAATTTGAAGAGTCTAAGGCGCTTTTCGAAAAGCTTATTTCTATGGACCCTGGTAATCCAAAAATTATAGCAGGATTATTGAGGTGTATGATAAATCTTAAGCTATATGATGAAGCAAAAGAAATGTTTGAGTCTTTAGAAAATAATATCTTGGAAAATGATGAGGTTTTGAAGATAAAAAAACTTCTTGAAAATACAACTTTTGAAAAAAATAACCCCTCTTATGAAAAGTTGGAAGACCAAGTTAAAAATCAACCTCAAAATAAAGATTTACGTTTTCAACTAGCTGAAAGTTATTTATCTGCGACAGAAACTGAAAAAGGTTTTAATGAACTTTTAAAGTTATTTGAGGAAGACTCCAAATGGAATGATAGCGCAGCTAAAAAAAAACTTTTAGAATATTTTGATTTACTTGGGTTTAATGATCCAAATGTCATGGATGCTCGAAAAAAATTATCGAGTATTATGTTTAAATAATGGATGATAACATAAAAAAACTATTTGAAGTAAATTCTGAAAGTTTGCCAAGCTCTGTTCCTATATTTCCTTTAGATAATGTATTGTTACTGCCTTTTGGGAAGCTTCCACTTAATATTTTTGAGGAACGATACATCAAAATGACCCTCGATAGCCTTAAAAGCAATAGAATGATAGGAGTTATTCAGCCTAAAAACAATAATAACGAATTATTTCAAATGGGATGTATTGGTAAAATCACTTCCTATATTGAAACACCTGACTATAGATTAGTACTAAATTTAGAGGGTGTTTGTAGATTTGTACTTAATGAGAGAAATCTAACACCTCAAGGCTATTATCAAGCATCTATTGATTGTCAGGATTATTTAGATGATTTAAATAATATGGAACCGAGCATGGATAGAAATGGTTTAATTCAGAAATATACAAATTTTTTTAAAATGAAAAAACTAGATATTGATAAAGAAGTCTTATCTGAGACATCTAATTTACAACTTTTGTCTACACTTGCTATGTTGGCCCCATTCAATAAAATTGACAAACAAGCAATTTTGGAGTCACCTAATATTCTATCAAGAATAAACACAATAAACTCTATACTTGACTTAAACACATTCCAAGTTGTAAGCAACAAAGGTTCAGGCAGGTTAAATTAAATTAGTTCTTCCCATAGCTTGTTTTATAAACAAATCTTTAATTAACTTAAATTTTAGTAATCCTGAATAACCAGCTTTAATTATGAAACTATTAGTTGGGTTTTTGTTTTCATATAAAAAGTTTAAAAAAGAAGTAAAACTCAAGTAGATAGTACTTTCAAGAATTCTATTTGAATAATAAATTGAATTAAAGACACTGTTATCTAATGAATAGTTTTGTGAAATCAATATTAATTTTTGAATGTCTTTAATTCCTAAATTCCAGCCCTGACCAGCTACTGGGTGAATAGATTTAAGACTGTCACCTATATAAATAAAATCTTTATTTTCCTTTCTTAAATGAGGTTTTATCGGAAATTTGAAAATTGATTTTTCAAATTTTATTAAACCATGAGTCACTTTAAAATTTTCTTTTATCATTGACTTTATCTGGGAGTTAGAGATTTTGTTCTTTGTAGAGTAAATAAAGGTTGATTTTTTTTTATTATTTGAGGGGGACGGTAAAACAGCTAGTGGTCCATCAGGATTAAAAATTTCATAAGCATAATTATCGTGATTTTTATTGTGATTAAAAAAACCAACGAATGAATAATGTCCTGAATCAAAATTAATACTTTTATGAGTTAGATTAAAATTATTATTTTTACCAATACTTATTACTATTTTTTTAAATGAATATTTATTTTTGTTAATAAGAACTACTTTATTTGGTGATAGGCTATTAAGATTAATATCAATATCTGTCTTTAAAATCTTTATTTTTTTTAGTTTATCTCTTGTGATTTTAAGCATTTCTGAATTCAATATTACGTTTCCCATTGGCTCAGTTTGACTCTCAAATATGAGCGGTGAAGAATTTATATAATCTTTGATGACAATCTTTTCTATCGGCTGTGGCTTAAATTTCAGTCTTTCCCATATCCCTAAATTTTTTAAAAAATCCATAGAATTTGCATTTACGGCCAAGGTTCTTCTATCATTTGGTAAGTATTTTTCTTTGTCTATAATTAAGACCTTATGATTATTTTTGTATAATGCTAAAGCTGCCAAGGATCCAATTAGTCCTGCTCCAACAATTAAAAAATCATATTTATATATTTTATTTTTCATTAAGACGCATATATTTAAAATAATGAAGAATAGCTATTTTCCAGATATCTTTAAAGAAAAAATCACACAATCATTTAGATATTTATATGCAATATTTTTTTTAGTAATTGCTATTTTTTCTAGTTTAGCATTATTGACTTTTGACATTAATGATAATTCTTTTTTAACTAATACAAGTAATGTAACTCAAAATCTACTAGGAAATTTTGGGTCATATTTTGCAAGCTTTATCTTTTATACTTTTGGAGTCTTAGGGTATTTAGTAATTATTTTTTTCTTAACATCCTCTGTATTGATAACTTTTAAAAAAACGCCAAAGTACATTTTCATAAGACTGTTATTATTTTTTATAAGCCTAATAATTATTCCTCAAACATTTATTTACTATGAAATTGATTTTAAATTTATCGAGTCAATTAAAGTTTGGGGAGTTTTTGCCGAAGATTTATACTCTATGCATAAACTTAATTACTTAAGTTATATTTTATCGGTTTTAGGCATTGTAATTTTTCTATTTTCTCAAAATATTTTTTCTTTATTTGCTATATCAAAGCTAAATGTGTCAAAAATATTTAGGTATGACGCAAATAAATCTAATACTTTTAACAAAGTAAAAAAAGAACCTTTAATTAATAGTATATCGTCATCTCAAATTGATATAGAAGCCAAAGGAGAGTCAAAAAATGAGGTAGAAGACATAGATTTACAAAGTTCCTATCACTCACCATCTTTAGATATTTTAGATGCTAATAAATCAAATGATAAGAATAAAACTGATGAATTAAATATTAAAGCAAACTCAGAATTACTAGAGAGGGTTTTTGAGGATTTTAATATTGATATACAAGTCGTTAATGTAAGACTTGGTCCAGTTGTAACATTGTTTGAAATTTTACCCGCTGCGGGTATTAAAATTAATACTATAATAAATTTGGCTGATGACATATCCAGGAGCATGGGGGTTGGAGCGGTTCGCATATCTCAAATTTATGGGACACAATATTTAGGTGTCGAAGTCCCAAACGATCAGCGAGAAACAGTCACAATTAAAGAGCTTCTTAGCAACGAAAATTTTAAAAATACCTCGCTCAAAATACCCATATGTATTGGGAAAGATATTTCTGGAAATATAGAAGTAATTGATTTAAGTAAAACACCTCATCTCTTAGTTGCAGGAACCACGGGATCAGGAAAATCTGTTTTTATTAATACTTTACTTGCAAGTGTTTTATATAAGTTTTCTCCCAAGGAATTGCGTTTAATCCTTATCGACCCCAAAATGCTTGAGCTAAGTGTTTATAATGATATTGCTCATTTACTTACACCTGTTGTGACTGAACCAAAAAAAGCAATTATTGCTTTGAAGTGGGTTTGTAAAGAAATGGAAAGAAGGTATTCTCTCATGAATGAGGAAAATACAAGAAGCCTAGAAGGTTATAATCAAAAATCTTTAGAAAAACTTCCATATATTATTGTTTTTATCGACGAAATGGCGGACTTAATGATGACAGCAGGCAAAGAAGTTGAGCATTATGTTCAAAGATTGGCACAAATGGCAAGAGCATGTGGCATACACTTAGTCATGGCAACTCAAAGACCAAGTGTGGATATTATTACAGGAAGTATTAAAGCAAATTTTCCATCTAGAATAAGTTTTCAAGTTGCTAGTAAATATGACAGCAGGACAGTCTTAGGAGAGATTGGTGCTGAACAATTGTTAGGTAATGGAGACATGCTGATGACAAAAAATGGAGGTAATATAATTCGTTATCAATCTGCGTTTATCTCAGATAATGAAGTAAATAAACTAATAAAAGAAATTAAAAGGAGTCAAACGGTTCAATATCTTGATGAATTAGATGAGATAATCAAAAACAATGATGAAAACTTTGATAACCTTAGTGAGGAAGATGAGATACTAATATCAAAGGCAGTAGATTTAATAAAAAGTTCAAATAAAGCTTCAACAAGTTATCTTCAGAGGAATTTTCAAGTTGGCTATAACAAAGCTGCAAGAATCATGGAAGCATTAGAACAAAGAGGTATTGTGTCTGCACCAAATCATGCTGGAAAAAGGGATATTTTAATCAATCAATAGTCTTAACTTTTTTTTATGGGATTGAAAATTTATCAAAATATTTAAATCATCTTTTAATTTTTTTTTTAAATTTGTAAGATGTGTATCAAGTTTATTGATGTGAATATCTTGGTCTCTTTTCCAAATACTTTTGTACAAAATGTCTTTATCAACACCCTCTGAAAATAATAAAAGATTATTCAGAATAATATTTTGAATATCACTAAGCAGGGATTTTTTTTTATTGTTTTCAACAAGTCTTTGATAAGGAAAGTATTTAAAGTCCCTTATTGGTAAATTAATATCAATTATTAATTTTAAAATTTCCGAGGATAAAAAATTTAAATCTACCGGCAAAGAAATTTCTTTTTTAAAATCATTTACCTGGAAAAGTAAGTGTTTTTCAGTTTCTTCAATTTTAATAATACAAAAATATTTTTTATCATCATCAGCTAACAAAAATTTTTTTTCTAAATAATTTTTCATTGTTTGCATAACTAGATAGTTTTTGCATTCTAATTTAATCATTTTTTTATTGATCGTGTTCGACAAAGTTAAAGTGCTTAAAGTACTTTTTGTCAATTTGTTCAAATTTACAATTGAATATATTTATACTTAAATTAACCGCATCTGATTTTATTGATAGTCTTTTAATAAACTTAGCACTACTTCTTTCCACTTTTACTACGACATCTTCATATGTATACATATCTTCAATATCTGGATATTCGGAAGCTAAATTAATAAAACTTTCTAATAAACTTGTATTTTCAGAGAGTTTTTGCACAGTTTTTGAGTCATTTCTTATTAAATAAAACTTATTATTCTTAGATATAATTGTATATAGAGAGTCTTTTAAATATTGGTATCTTAGCATATCATCTTTAAGCATCATTAGACCTTCTTGTACTTCACCATTTTGATAGACTTCTTCAAAATTACATTTTAGTTCGACAGCAAAAAGGCTATTAAAATAAAATAAAGAAAATAATATTATTTTTTTCAAGTAAAAATTCTTGAGCCTACCCTTATAAGATTTGAACCGCAGTTTAAGGAGATCTCGTAGTCGTTGCTCATACCCATACTTAATTTTAAACTTTTATCTAAATTATCCCTCAAGAATCTCATTTTTTCAAAATAAATTCTTACATCTTTGTCGAAAGGGGGGATGCACATTAATCCAACAATATTAAGTTTTTTATTTAAAGAAAATTCATAAAATTTTTGCAAACTCTCAGGTAATATTCCAGATTTTTGAGGCTCCATTCCAATGTTGACTTGAATAAAAAAATTTGTTGTTTTTACCTTAAAGTTATTTTGATTCTTTACTATTTCATTAACCAATTTTTCTCGATCAACAGTTTGAATTGTATTAAATAGTTTCAAAGCAATCTTAACCTTATTAGTCTGTAGGGGCCCGATTAAATGAAGGTCTAAATTAGAAATGTTTAAACTTTCGTATTTTTCTTTAGCCTCTTGAACTTTATTTTCGCCAAACAGTGTGTAACCTTTTTCAATTAATTCTTTAATCGTAATAATATCCCTATTCTTAGTTACTATTTGAAGTTTTGCATAGGGGTGTTTACTTAAAACTTTATTGATTATTTTAAGTTGACTGTAATTTACTGACATACTGGTTGTCGTTCAATCAGATATCATATGACAAATAGGCGTCATCTATATATTGATCTAAAAATTTTTTTTCTTTTTTTGAAATATCAATGTCTAATTCAAGATTAGGAACTGGATTTTGATTTATAAAATTTTCAATCAAATCATAATTTAACTCCATTTCTACACCTGATTGAATTAAATGTAAAATTATTGAACTCAATGTTTCAAAAGTATTGTTCAAGATATCTTTTTTTGAAATTATTTTACCTCTTAGAGAACTTAAAACATTTGGGTCAGTCCAGCTCTCTGTATGCACGTTCCAACCTTTATTTGAAAACTTGAATTTAACCTTTGAATATTTTTCATCTTGAGATGCTTTATCTAGGTTTAAAAATACATTCCTCGCAATCTCTTGATCATGATTAAAAGTCTTTTTAATTTTTGAGTAAACTTCGTATGGATTATTTAAAATCAAAATATAGGATTGAGATAAGGATTGTTTTGTAAAATTATATTTATTTTCACTTGAGAAGAAAGGTAAGTCATTTTCTATGAACTTATAATTTGTAATAGAATTATTCATGATCATCCATTGAAAGAAATAAGATTGATTAACAAGTACATTAAAATTAATCTCCTCATCCTTTTGAACAACTTGATCAATCTCATATTTATAAGAATTAATATTTTGTTTTAAGTGCTCAAAATTATTTAAATAATCATTAATAAACATTTTTAAATAAGTGCTATCTTCTTTTAAAAATGAATTTATCCATACTATCTTTTTTTCTAGAACATCTTTATTAAAATTACTAATTGAATTAGAAATATATTTTAATGAAACTTCATAAAATGACTTTTTATCATCTTTGATATTTTTTAAATAATCGAAGATTTCTTGATAGTTCTCAGCTTCAAACAAAGCGTCGATATGCTTTAAATGATAGTGATACTTAAATTTGTTTAAAAAAGACATTTTATTAATTATCTATATATTAAAATAATGCAAAAAGAAATTTCAGAACTGTATAATCTTGTTCAAAATAAAAATATTGAAAAAGCATATTCTTTAACCAAAAAACTATATCAAAATAATAAGAATAATAAGGATATAGTTAAGATCCTTACATATCTTCACATACAAAAAAGCCAATTTGATGCAGCAATGAGTGTTCTTGAAAATTATTATAATGATAATTCAGAAGAAAAAGATTTTGATTATTTTATCAATATGGGTGTTTGTTTAAAAGCAAGTGAAGAATACGAAGAGTCTTTAAAAATGTACAGTGAAGCTACTAAAATAAACCCAGAGTCACATATGTGCTATACAGTTCCAGCTGAAATATATTTAAAACTAAGAAATTTTGAAAAATCTATGGAACTTCTAAATATTAGTTTAGATAAAATTAATTTAGATGGTAAAGAAAGCATAAACTTCCCTAATACAATTAAATTAAAGACCGAGGTGTTTGTGGCACTTAACAAAGATAAAGAAAATGAAAATATGTTATTAGAGATATTAAATGAGAATTTTCATCCTGATATTTTTTATCTTCTGTCAACAGTAAATACTAATCTAATAGATAACGACATACTTTCAAAAGCAGAGAGACAATTAAAAGAGTATGACCAAAAATACACAAATAAATTAGATAGGTTTTGGTATGTGCACCCACTATATTTTGGATTAGCAATTTATTATAATAAAAAAGATCAAAAAAAATCAGAAAATTTTTATTTGCAAGGAAACCAGGAAGTAATGGGATCACTAAGATATAATTCTTTCGATTATCAAAAAGATATTGGAAATATAATTGAATGTTACAATGACAAGTTTAAAAAAATTGATGTTGAAAATAATTATGGTGAAAAAAATTTTTTTATTTTAGGCACACCTAGGTCGGGCACTACTCTCATAGAGTCAATGATAGCATCAAACAAAGAGGTAACAAGTGGTGGTGAGCTTTTAAGTGCAAGAAATTTAATTTCTGATTTTGTAAATGATGTAAACAAAGAAAATACATCTACTTTTATTAATAGATTTAATGAAACTTATATAAGAAGGACTGACTTTTTAAGAGGAGAATACTTCAAAATCGTTGACAAATTACCTGATAATTTTTTGTATATCGGCTTTTTAATTAAATTACTTCCAAAAACTAAAATCATCAGAACCTTTAGAGATCCATGGGATGTCGCTATTTCAATGTTCAAACAAAGATATGTCACAAATATTCCATATAGTGCTAGTTTTTTTAATATTGGTGTGTTCATGGCAAATTTCGAAGCAATCAATATCTTTTGGAACAAAGCGCTTAAGGATGAAAAACGAATACTGGATATTAAGTATGAGGAGTTAGTAGAAAAACCTGAAATTTATCAAAAAAAAATATATGAATTTTTAGAGATTAAATCTGATTACAACGAAGAAGAGAGAAAAAACTTTTTCTCTCACACAGCAAGTATAAGGCAAATTGGTTCTGAGATTCATAAAAAATCAGTAAAAAAAGAGGAGTTTTTATCTTTTAAAGACGAATTTGTAGATTCCTTGCAAATGCAGAGGAAATACTGGGAAAAAAGAGGTTTGTTGTCTAAAGATGGTAATTTTTTTGGATATCAACTAGTATAATTTTATTGTTGCAAATATGCAACACTACTAAAAATAATCACGAAATCTCTAGAAATTTGCATATTTAATGAAAAATACAATTATTATCCTTACAAGTATTAGATCTAATAATAAGAAAGGATTTTATTATGAAAAAAATACTATTAGCGATCTCTGCGCTATCAGCTGCTTTATTTTCTACAGCTGCAAATGCAGATATCTCAGTAGGCGGTTCAATGAAAGCCGTTTACGTTGATGCAGAGGGAAATGCTGACGCTCATATTGGTGGTGCGATTTCTTTCTCAATGTCAACAACAACAGATGGTGGTGTAACTATTTCTGCTGGTGGTTCAATCTCAAACGATAACGATGCTACTGGTAATAACACTACTGCAACTGGCTTAACATCATTAACATTTGGTTTTGCAAATGGTTCACTTGTAATTGCTGACGACGTAGCCGTTCCTGCCGGAACAGGTTTAGTTGGTGAGCTTGTAGCACATGCTGACTCAAACCAAGTTACACATACAAATGATGTAGCAATTAACATTGATGATGGTTCAGGTATCAGTGGTACTGCATCAATCGGTGACATGACTGTTACTGGTACACACTTCTATGATGGTACTGCTGCTGGTCATACATCACAAATTAGTGACGGTACAATCACAGGTAATGGTGTAAGTATTACAATGCCTATCGGTGATATGTCATTAACTGCATCATCATCTGAGACTGATGAGGCTGGTACAAACTATGCATCTACTGGTGCTGCATTAACAATGACTGCAGGAAACGGTACTTTAGGAATTGGCTTTGAGTCAACAAGTAACGATGCTGCTGGTGTTGCTACTGAAGGTGAAGCATATTCAGCAACTTACTCAACAACTGTAGGTTCTGCTGCGCTTGCTATAGGTTACACTGGCTTTGATGCTGGTGCAGCTGGTAACACATCTCAAAAAACTGACGTAACACTTTCACAATCTATCGGTGGCGGTGCTTCAGTATTTGCTGAGATGAGTAGCTTGACAGGTGCTGGTGCAGCCGCTCCAGGTAACACAACAAGTGAGACTGTTATTGCGGTTGGTACAAGCGTAAGCTTCTAATCGTAAATAATTTTACTTTTTATAAACCAGGGGTAACTAACCCCTGGTTTTTTTTTGTTTATTTTTGATTAAATTGATCTAATTTGTTGGTGATGTTTAAGTACTCATATTTACTGATTTTTGTATTAATGTTTTTTCTACAAGCCTGCTCTGGTAATTACGACAAAAATATAAGCAAACTTGATGAAATATATGGTGAGTGTGATAATCCAGCCAATTCAGCCATATACAAAAAAGGTTCAAAAAAATGGGAAAATTGTAAAGCTAGAGAAAGAGCTCAAGGTGAAGAGTTTTTTGACATTCGAGGCGAAATCAATGACTTGATTGGAAGAAAAAATGAAAATGTTGTTTACCAAAATAATATTAATCCTGAGCTTTGGAGGGGTTCTTTAGAAGTCACAAAAAAATATCCTTTAAAAATTGCTGATAA